>NZ_AKXJ01000012.1:0-145738 GCF_000276645.1 Pseudoalteromonas sp. NJ631 | reverse complement strand
TAAAATAAATTAATTAATTTTCTTTATTCTATTTTTAATTCTTGATAACCCTTGTGCCGTGCATCCTAGATAGTTTGCCAAATCTTGATTAGTAATCTTCATTACCCAATCAGTTCTATACTCAAGTAAAAATCGGTAGCGTTCTTCAACCGTGTTTAAAAGTAAAAAAGCTTCCTTTGCCTCTTTAAACAATAACTGTTGCTGAAACAACTTTAATTTAAGCTCTGTTGTTGTCTGCTGCTTGAATAGGCTCAAGGGAACGTGCACTAACATCGCATCTTCAATTACAGCTAGTTGAAAGTGGCTGGGGAAGTCCCTTATCCATTCGGCATACAAAATACATAGCTCACCTGGAAAATAAAACTCCTTATGCCTTATCTCTCCACCCTCGCTGATAGCTGAGGAAACTAGCTTCCCCTTTTCGATAAAATAGCCTATGTCCTGTTTAGCACCTTGTGACAGCACTATTTCACCTCGAGTATGATTCGTCCTAATAAGTTCAGGATGTTCATCAGTGAACGCTAAGAGTTCAGCTTTCATTGTTTCACAGAGCTGACCTAAAGTTTGATAAGGCATGTACAGTCCTCTCACCGAAGTCGATTTAATTACACTCGCGCTGATAATACCAATTTTATAATCTGCTTAAATAGATCAAAAAAGGCTCCATAAGGAGCCTTTTTAACGTGTGGTATTAACTTACCAACCCGCTTTCTCTTTTAGTGCAGAACCGATTTCTGCAAGAGAGCGAACTGTTTTAACACCCGCTGCTTCAAGTGCTGCGAATTTCTCGTCAGCTGTACCTTTACCGCCTGCGATAATTGCACCAGCGTGACCCATACGCTTACCTGGAGGAGCTGTAACACCTGCGATGTAAGAAACAACAGGCTTAGTTACGTTGTGCTTGATGTACTCAGCCGCTTCTTCTTCAGCTGTACCGCCGATCTCACCGATCATTACGATAGCTTCAGTTTGCGGATCGTTTTGGAACATCTCTAGTACGTCGATGAAGTTAGTGCCTGGGATTGGGTCACCACCAATACCAACACAAGTAGATTGACCGAAGCCAGCGTCAGTTGTTTGCTTAACTGCTTCATAAGTCAAAGTACCAGAACGTGACACGATACCTACTTTACCAGGCAAGTGGATATGACCTGGCATGATACCGATCTTAGTTTCACCTGGAGTGATAACACCTGGGCAGTTAGGACCAATCATGCGAACGCCAGTTTCTTCTAGCTTCACTTTAACATCAACCATATCTAGTGTAGGGATGCCTTCAGTGATACATACGATTAGTTCGATACCTGCGCTGATCGCTTCAAGGATAGCGTCTTTACAGAATGCAGCTGGTACGTAGATAACAGATGCAGTTGCACCAGTTGACTCTACCGCTTCACGTACTGTGTTAAATACAGGTAGACCTAGGTGAGTTGTGCCGCCTTTACCAGGAGAAACACCACCAACCATTTGCGTACCATACTGGATAGCTTGCTCAGAGTGGAAAGTACCCTGACCACCAGTGAAACCTTGACAGATTACTTTAGTATCTTTGTTAATTAGTACAGACATTATTTGCCCTCCGCAGCAGCAACTACTTTCTCAGCAGCGTCAGTTAGTGACTCAGCTGCAATGATGTCAAGGCCAGAGTTAGCTAGTACTTCACGACCAGCTTCAGCGTTAGTACCTTCAAGACGTACAACTACTGGTACGTTTACGCCAACTTCTTTAACCGCACCGATAATACCTTCAGCGATCATGTCACAACGTACGATACCACCGAAGATGTTAACTAGTACTGCTTTAACATTATCGTCAGAAAGGATGATCTTGAATGCTTCAGATACACGCTCTTTAGTCGCACCACCACCAACGTCTAAGAAGTTAGCTGGCTTGCCGCCGTGTAGGTTTACGATGTCCATAGTACCCATCGCAAGGCCTGCACCGTTAACCATACAACCAACGTTACCGTCTAGTGCTACATAGTTAAGTTCAAAGCTTGCTGCGTGTGCTTCACGAGCGTCTTCTTGTGAAGGATCGTGGAATTCACGGATCTTAGGCTGGCGGAACAATGCGTTGCCGTCTACACCGATTTTGCCGTCTAGGCAGTGTAGGTTACCAGCGTCTGTGATCACTAGAGGGTTGATTTCTAGTAGAGCAAAGTCGTGGTTGATAAACATTTGCGCTAGACCCATGAAGATCTTAGTGAATTGCTTAACTTGAGTTGGGTTCAAACCTAGTTTGAACGCTAGCTCACGACCTTGGTAAGCTTGAGGACCTACTAGTGGGTCGATCTCAGCTTTATGAATTAGTTCAGGCGTTTCTTCTGCAACTTGTTCAATTTCTACACCACCTTCAGTTGATGCCATGAACACGATTTTACGTGAGCCACGGTCAACAACAGCACCTAGGTATAGTTCATTTGCAATATCAGTGCAGCTTTCTACTAAGATTTTAGCAACAGGCTGACCTTTCTCGTCTGTTTGGTAAGTAACTAGGTTTTTACCTAACCAGTTTTCAGCGAATGCGCGGATTTCGTCTTTGCTGTCTGCAAGTTTAACACCGCCAGCTTTACCACGGCCGCCAGCGTGTACTTGACACTTAACAACCCACTTGTCTCCACCGATTTTACCAGCAGCTTCAACTGCTTCTTGAGGTGTATCACAAGCAAAGCCTTCTGATACAGGTAAACCATATTCGGCAAAAAGTTGTTTTGCCTGATACTCATGCAAATTCATGATGCTTTATCCAATTTTTTATACTAAAAAAGCTGAATATTTATGCAAATAGTCAGCTATCCCAAATTGCGCACATAGTATAGATCCCAAGGCTTCTGATGAAAACCCCACTTAGACCAAAGGCGCAAAAAAAAAGCTGTATGCGAGCATACAGCTTATTCTTTAAACAAATATTAAACGTCTAGTAGTAGACGTGTTGGATCTTCAAGCAACTCTTTAATTGTTACTAGGAAACCAACTGACTCTTTACCATCGATTTGACGGTGGTCATAAGATAGTGCTAGGTACATCATAGGTAAAATTTCAACTTTACCGTTTACTGCCATAGGACGCTCTTGGATTTTGTGCATGCCCAAGATTGAAGACTGTGGCAAGTTGATGATAGGCGTAGATAGTAGTGAACCGAATACACCACCATTGGTAATAGTGAAGTTACCGCCAGTCATATCGTCAACAGTTAGTTTGCCATCACGACCTTTGATAGCCAATTCACGAATATTCTTCTCGATTTCAGCAACAGAAAGCTTATCGCAATCACGTAGTACTGGAGTCACTAGACCACGAGGTGTTGATACCGCGATGCTGATGTCAAAGTAGTTGTGGTAAACGATATCGTCACCGTCGATTGACGCGTTAACTTCAGGGAAACGCTTAAGTGCTTCAGTTACCGCTTTCACGTAGAAAGACATGAAACCTAAACGAATACCGTGACGCTTCTCGAATACCTCTTGGTACTGCTTACGAAGGTCCATGATTGGCTTCATGTTTACTTCGTTGAACGTTGTAAGCATTGCTGTTGAGTTTTTCGCTTCTAATAAGCGGTTAGCGATTGTCTTACGTAGACGAGTCATAGGTACACGTTTCTGAGTGCGCTCACCTACCGGGGCAGCTGGTGCAGAAGCTGCAGCCTTAGACTCTGATTTTGCTGGTGCTTTAAGGAAAGCATCCACATCTTCTTTAGTAATGCGACCGCCTTTACCAGAACCTTTGATCTTAGAAGCATCAAGGCCTTTCTCCGCGATAAGACGACGAACAGATGGTGTTAGTACATCTGAGTTTTCGTCAGAAGCAGCAGCTGGTGCTTCTTCTTTCTTCGCACTTGATGATGCAGCTGGTGCGCCACCGGCAACGATTTTACCAATAACTTGATCACCTAGTACTGTCTCACCTTCAGCGTGGATGTGCTCGCCCATCACACCGTCTTCAGGTGCAACAACTTCAAGAACCACTTTATCTGTTTCAATATCAACTAGATTCTGGTCGCGGCTAACCGCTTCACCTGGTTGAACGTGCCAAGTTGCGATAGTAGCGTCTGCTACTGACTCAGGAAGTACAGGTACTTTAATGTCCACTTCTTTACCTTCTGCTGCTGGCGCCGATTCTGACGCTGCTGGTTTTTCATTTGATTGAGCAGGCGCTGCTGCTTCATCAGCAGCACCTAGTTGTGCAATAACTTGTTCGCCAAGAACGGTTGCGCCTTCCTCTTCAGAAATTGCAACGATAACACCATCTTCTGGCGCTACAACTTCTAAAACGACCTTATCCGTTTCGATGTCAACTAAGTTTTGATCACGAGTCACTTTATCGCCAACGCTTACATGCCATGTAGCAACCGTTGCATCGGCAACAGACTCAGGAAGAACAGGAACCTTAATTTCGGTTGTCATCTCTTATTCCTTATTTCTTAATTGTTAAAGCGTCAGCAATTAACGCGTTTTGTTCTTTAGTATGTGTAGACATGTATCCACATGCTGGTGCAGCTGAAGCCTTACGGCCTGCATAAGTCAGATTTGCGCCAGCTGGGATAGCTTCCCAGAAATGATGCTGTGAACAGTACCAAGCACCTTGGTTTTGTGGTTCTTCTTGACACCAAACAAAATCTTTTACGTGCTGATAGCGAGCCATGATCTCATCCATCTCTTTGTGAGGGAATGGATATAGCTGTTCAACACGAACGATAGCCACGTTGTTAAGCTCTTGCTTACGACGTTCTTGCAGTAGTTCGTAATAAACCTTACCGCTACAGAACACTACACGCTCAACGTTTTCAGGATTGATATCATCAATCTCATCGATCATGTTATTGAATACGCCTTCAGATAGCTCTTCTAGGCTAGAAACAGCTAATGGATGACGTAATAGCGACTTAGGCGTCATTACAATCAGAGGACGACGCAGCGGACGAACCGATTGACGACGCAGCATTGCGTATACTTGCGCTGGTGTTGACGGCACACATACTTGCATATTGTGGTCAGCACAAAGCTGTAAATAACGCTCTAAACGCGAAGAACTGTGCTCTGGACCTTGACCTTCATAGCCGTGAGGAAGTAGTAGTGTTAGACCACACAAACGGCCCCACTTCTGCTCACCTGAACTTAAGAATTGGTCAAATACGACTTGCGCACCGTTAGCGAAGTCACCAAATTGCGCTTCCCATAATACCAATGACGTTGGCTCTGCTGTCGCGTAACCATATTCGAATGCAAGTACCGCTTCTTCTGATAGTACTGAATCGTACACTTCGAACAAGCCTTGACCTTCACGAATGTTTTGCAGCGGAAGATAAGTAGACGCGTCTTTTTGGTTATGAACTACGGCATGACGGTGGAAGAATGTACCACGACCAGAATCCTGACCAGTAAGACGAATATCAGTGCCTTCATCAACCAAGGTCGCGTAAGCCAATGTCTCAGCCATACCCCAATCAAGCATTTTCTCACCTTGCGCCATAAGTTTACGATCATCGTAAATCTTTTTAACGCGTGATTGTGCTTTATGAGCCTCTGGGTAGCTCGCAATCTTTTCGCCAAGCGCTTTGAGTTTATCTAGCGCAACTTTTGGCTCATACGGCGTGTCCCAATCGTGACCAACATACTTAGACCAATCTGATGAGTGTTTGGTTTCTTTTTGAATTTCTTCTACAACACAAACGCCTTTATCAAGACCATTTCGGTAATCATCAGCAATTTGTTTCGCATCGTCTTCAGAAATCACACCTTCGCGTACAAGTTGATCAGCATACAATTGGCGAGGTACTGGGTGCTTTTTGATCTTCTGATACATCAGCGGTTGCGTTGCATTTGGCTCATCCGCTTCGTTGTGGCCGTGACGACGGTAACATACTAAGTCAATCACCACATCACGTTTAAACTTGTTACGGAAATCAAGTGCAACTTGTGTAACAAAAGCAACGGCTTCAGGATCATCTGCGTTCACGTGGAAGATAGGTGCCTGAACCATTTTAGCGATATCAGTACAGTATTCAGTCGAACGAGTGTCTTCGCGTTTTGACGTAGTGAAACCAACTTGGTTATTAACTACGATACGGATCGAACCGCCAACGCCGTATGCACGTGTTTGCGATAAGTTAAACGTTTCTTGAACGACACCTTGACCTGCGATTGCAGAGTCACCGTGAATTGTGATTGGTAATGCTTTAGAACCACTTTGGCAATTCAAACGGTCAAGACGAGCACGTACCGAACCCATTACTACTGGGTTTACGATTTCAAGGTGAGATGGGTTGAATGCCAATGCCATATGAACATTGCCGCCCTTCGTACCGAAGTCAGAAGAGAAACCCATGTGGTATTTAACGTCACCAGAACCTGCGTGCTCACCATATTTACCAGCGAACTCGTCAAATAGTTCTTGTGGGTTTTTACCCAATACATTCACTAGTACATTTAGACGACCACGGTGGGCCATACCAATTACGGCTTCTTGCTGACCGCTTTCACCTGCACGGTGAATAAGCTCTTTCAGCATAGGCACAAGTGAGTCACCGCCTTCTAGAGAGAAACGCTTAGCGCCTGGGAATTTTGCGCCCAAGTACTTTTCTAAGCCGTCTGCAGCAGTTAGACCTTTGTAGATTCTTAGTTTGGTTTCTTTGTCGAATTGTGGCTTCGAGAAGGACGATTCCAAACGCTGTTGTAACCAACGTTTTTCTTCGGTAGAGGTGATGTGCATGTACTCAGCACCGATAGAGCCACAGTATGTCGCTTTAAGCGCAGCGTACAAGTCTTTGAGTTTCATTGTCTCTTTGCCACAAGCAAAAGAGCCAACGTTAAATTCTTTATCTAAGTCTGCATCGGTTAAATCATGAAAAGCAGGGTCAAGATCGCGAACACGTTCTCTATCCCAAATCCCTAACGGATCTAGGTTTGCGTTCTGATGACCTCTGAAACGGAATGCATTAATTAACTGCAGAACTTTAACTTGCTTGGCATCAGCAGAACCCTCTGCGGAAACCACGACTTCTCTGTGTTTGTTTTTAGCAAGCTCCGCAAATTGCGCTCTTACTTCTGAATGTTTAGTGTCAACATCCACTCCATCAACTTTAGGTAGTTGATCAAACACCTCTCGCCACTCTTCTGGCACTGAAGCTGCATCATCTAGATACGCCTCATATAGATCTTCTACGTACGCAACGTTACCGCCGTACAAATGCGAAGATTCTAGCCATGCCTTCATCACACCTTCGTGCATCTATTAGCCCTTTTATCTAGCGCAGAAACTCAAACGAAAACAAGATGGCAAGCTTTTGCTTGCCATCTTAGCTAGTAGTATGTGTTATACCGAACGGTTTAACAACATTGATTTAATTTGTCCAATTGCCTTAGTTGGATTAAGGCCTTTTGGACATACGCTAACACAGTTCATAATACTGTGACAGCGGAATACGCTGAACGCGTCATCAAGACCAGCAAGACGTTCTTCTGTCGCTGTATCACGGCTATCAGCCAAGAAACGATAAGCATGTAGAAGACCCGCAGGACCGATGAACTTGTCTGGGTTCCACCAGAAAGAAGGACAAGACGTTGAACAACATGCACAAAGAATACACTCGTACAGGCCATCTAGCTTTTCACGTTCTTCAATTGACTGAAGACGCTCTTCACCACCAGTTGGTTTGTCGTTGATCAAGAATGGCTTAACCTTCTCGTATTGCGTATAGAACTGGCTCATGTCGATTACCAAGTCACGGATCACCGGAAGACCTGGTAATGGACGAATGACGATCTTGCCTTTACCACCATTCTGCAAAGCAGAAATTGGAGTAATACATGCAAGGCCGTTTTTACCATTCATATTAATACCGTCAGAACCACATACCCCTTCACGGCATGAACGACGGAAAGATAAAGATGGATCTTGCTCTTTTAACTGCATAAGAGCATCTAATACCATCATGTCACGACCTTCCTCTACTTCTAGAGAATAGTCTTGCATGCGTGGTGCCGCATCTTCATCAGGATTATAACGATAAACAGATAATTCTAAAGTTGCCATCGCTTAGCTCCTAGTATGTACGTGCTTTCGGTGGGAATGCTTCACGAGTCTTAGGCGCGTAGTTAACTTCACGCTTACTCATAGACTCAGACTCTGGGTTGTAAATCGAGTGACACAACCAGTTTTCATCATCACGCTCTGGGTAGTCGAAGCGAGAGTGTGCACCACGACTTTCCGTACGGAAGTTCGCAGCAACCGCTGTCGAGTACGCTGTTTCCATCAAGTTATCTAACTCTAGACACTCAATACGTTGCGTGTTGAATTCAGCAGACTTATCGTCAAGACGTGCGTACTGTAGACGCTCACGAATTTCTTTAAGTTCTTTAAGACCTTCAGCCATTGCATCACCTTCACGGAATACCGAGAAGTTAAGCTGCATACAACGTTGTAGATCTTTCTTGATTTGTACAGGATCTTCACCCTGACCTTTCGCAGAAGTTTCCCAACGGTTAGTACGCGCAAGTGCTGCGTCTACGTTATCGTTGCTTGCTTCTTTGGCGATTTCAGCATCTTTCAAGTAAGTACCAAGGAAGTTACCCGCCGCACGACCGAATACGACAAGGTCAAGCAGTGAGTTACCTCCTAGACGGTTTGCACCGTGTACAGATACACACGCAATCTCACCTACTGCAAATAGACCTTCAACGATCTTTTCATTACCTTGACCGTCTACGTTTAGCACTTGACCGTTTACGTTAGTTGGTACACCACCCATCATGTAGTGACAAGTTGGGATTACTGGAATTGGCTCTTCTGCTGGGTCTACGTGTGCGAATGTCTTCGCTAGATCACAAACGCCAGGAAGACGTAAGTTAAGTGTCTCAGCACCTAGGTGGTCAAGCTTCAGCTTGATGTGCGGACCCCAAGGACCATCACAGCCACGACCTTCACGGATCTCAGTCATCATTGAACGTGCAACAACGTCACGTGACGCTAGGTCTTTCGCGTTTGGCGCATAACGCTCCATGAAGCGCTCGCCATCTTTATTTAGAAGGTAACCACCTTCACCACGACAACCTTCCGTTACTAGTACACCCGCACCTGCGATACCTGTCGGGTGGAACTGCCACATTTCCATGTCTTGCATTGAAATGCCAGCGCGTACCGCCATACCAACGCCGTCACCCGTGTTGATGTGCGCGTTCGTTGTTGATGCGAAAATACGACCCGCACCACCAGTTGCAAGGACAACTGCTTTTGATTTGAAATAAGTGATTTCACCTGACTCGATGTCGATTGCGGTGACACCCACTACATCGCCATTGTCATTTTTTACTAGGTCTAGTGCATACCACTCAGAGAAAACGTTTGTTTTGTTTTTAACGTTTTGCTGATATAGGCAGTGTAGCAACGCGTGACCAGTACGGTCCGCTGCGGCTGCTGTACGTGCCGCTTGCTCGCCACCAAAGTTTTTCGACTGACCACCGAAAGGACGCTGATATACGCGACCGTTCTCAAAACGAGAAAAAGGTAGACCCATGTTCTCAAGTTCAGTGATAGCTTCTGGACCTGTTTTACACATGTACTCGATAGCGTCTTGGTCACCAATGTAATCAGAACCTTTAACTGTATCGTACATGTGCCATTCCCAGTTGTCCTCGTGAGAGTTACCTAGCGCAACGGTGATACCGCCTTGTGCTGATACTGTATGAGAACGAGTTGGGAAAACTTTTGAAATAAGAGCACAAGTTTTGCCTGATTCCGAGATAGCAAGTGCCGCGCGCATACCCGCACCGCCTGCACCGACTACAACTGCGTCAAATTCACGTACGTTATATTTCACTTAAACACCCCACAGAACAAACAGACCAATAGCTACGTAAGCTAAAGCCATAAGGTTTAATACAAAGCCAAGAATAGTGCGAGTTGTTGAGTTCTTAACGTAGTCAGTTAGAACCTGCCACAAACCGATGCGTGTATGTACCATGATGCATACTAGTGTGATCATCGTTGCTGCTTTCACAGCTAAGTTTGAGAACAACCCTGACCAAGCTTCATAAGTCAGTTCAGGAGTAATTAGAAGATAGCCTACGATGAATACCGCGTAAGCTAGGATAATTAACGCAGTTGTACGTAGTGACACGTAGTCTTGTACGCCATCACGCTTTAGAGTCGCTTGATTTAAGACCATATCCATACTCCAGCCAAAATTGCTACGATAACCCAAAGTGCTAGTGCAATCTTCGCGCTATTGTTGCCTGATTCTAATTCTTCCCAATGTCCCATATCCTGGATCATGTGACGGATACCACCGATGATGTGGTAAGACAATACAGTTAGGGTGCCCCACGCGATGAATTTCGCGATAAAGCCAGACATCAGTTCTTTTACAAACTCGAAGCCTTCAGGAGAAGAAAGGGATTCAGACCAAGCCCAAATCACAAAGGTCAAAGCGAAGAAGAAAGCGACACCGGTGACACGGTGAAGAATCGACGCTTTAGCCGTTGGCGGCATAGATATAGTCGTAAGATCTAGATTTACAGGTCTTTGCTTTTTCACAGTTACTTGCCCATCTTTGCCCACAAAGGAGCTCATCTACTTGTTTTTATGAAACCCACCTACATATTGCAAATGTAGGTGGCACACTCTAGATAAACCAATTAGGACACCAAAAAGTTCACTCGAGTGTAAAAATTGATGTAAAAATAGGTTTACCCACAGACGATACGGTATAAAACCGTTGACAGTATATAAGGCTATGCGCCCTTTTACAATTCTTGTTTAGATAGAGACGCTTGCGAATTAGCGAATGGTCTAATATTTAATCGTCGTAGAATATTTATTATACATTTATGCATAAATCACAGAAAAATTGACTTTTAACCTAGGTTATAAGTTAGAATGATCTGAATTTGCTTAACATTAGTATCACAACATAACAATCAGAATATTGTTATTAAATAGGAGACAAATAGATGGCAGATAAAAAAGCCACAGTCCATATTGATGGTCACGATCCGATTGAGTTACCAATTTACGAAGGTACAGCTGGACAAGACGTAGTTGACGTTCGTTCTTTAGGTGCTCACGGCCTATTTACGTATGACCCAGGATTTATGTCGACTGCCTCTTGTGACTCGTCTATCACTTACATTGACGGTGCCAAAGGTGTACTGCTTCACCGCGGTTATCCAATTGAGCAACTTGCTGAAAATTCTAACTATATTGAACTTTGCTACCTACTATTAAATGGTGAATTACCAAGCGAAGAACAACTAGCTGAGTTCTCAGATGAGATCACTCGCAACACAATGATGCACGAGAAAATTGCAGCGTTTTTCCAAGGCTTCCGTGTCGATGCACACCCTATGGCAATGCTATGTGGTGTAGTTGGAGCGTTATCTTCGTTCTACCACTCAGATTTGGATATTTCTGATGAAGATCAGCGCATGCGTTGTGCAATCAAATTAGTAGCTAAGCTACCAACAATTGCTGCAATGGCGTACAAGTATAATGTTGGCCAACCGTTCGTATACCCACGTAATGACTTGAGCTACGCAGAAAACTTCCTTCACATGATGTTCTCTGTGCCAGCTGAAGACTATAACGTTAGCCCAGTGCTTGCTAAAGCAATGGATCGTATTTTCATGCTTCACGCAGATCATGAGCAAAACGCGTCAACTTCAACAGTTCGTCTTGCTGGCTCTTCAGGTGCAAACCCTTACGCGTGTATCGCGGCAGGTATTGCATCACTTTGGGGTCCTGCACACGGTGGCGCAAACGAAGCATGTTTGACTATGCTTGAAGAAATCGGCTCTGTTGATCGTATTGACGAGTATGTTGCAAAAGCAAAAGACAAGAACGATCCGTTCCGTCTAATGGGCTTTGGACACCGCGTTTATAAGAACTTTGACCCACGTGCGACAGTAATGCGTCAAACGTGTCACGAAGTGCTTAAAGAGCTAAACATTCAAGATCCACTGCTTGACGTTGCAATGAAACTTGAACAGATCGCCCTAGAAGACCCTTACTTCATCGAGAAGAAACTATACCCGAATGTAGACTTCTATTCTGGTATCATTCTTAAAGCAATCGGTATTCCAACAAGCATGTTTACGGTTATCTTCGCGATGTCTCGTACTGTGGGCTGGATTTCACACTGGAACGAAATGCTTTCTCAACCAGGACACAAAATTGGTCGTCCGCGTCAGCTTTACAAAGGCTACACGTCTCGCGACTACAAAACACAAAACGACAGATAATCTCGTTATTGTGTTTGAAAAGGCCGCTTAATGCGGCCTTTTTTGTTTTAATATCGCCGCGTATTCGTTAGAATCGCGCTGCTCAATTAACTCAGGTACGTTATGACTGACATCCAATCTCTGCGCAACGACTTTCCAATTTTGAACAAACAACTTGATGGACAGCCGCTTTGCTATCTTGACTCTGCTGCAACTGCGCAAAAACCGAACAAAGTCATCGATGTCATAAAAACTTTTTATCAAAATGAGAATTCAAACGTACATAGAGGTTTACACTCGCTTAGTGAAAACGCCACCGTTCGCTACGAAAGTGCCCGAGAAACAATTGCCAATTTTTTAAATGTAGAAACACGAGAAATCGTATGGACCAGCGGCGCAACTGAATCACTCAACTTGTTGGCTCATGGCCTGAGTGCACGCTTCAATTCAGACAGCGTCATTGCTATCAGTCCCTTTGAACATCACGCTAACATAGTGCCTTGGCAAGAAGCTTGTCAACGTACAGGCGCAACTTTATTGGTGTTACCTATGTTAGACGGCGTCCTCGATGAGCAAGGCGCAATTGCGATGTTAAAGCAGCATAAACCTGATGTGTTAGCAATGGGCCATGTTTCAAACGCACTTGGGAATATTCATCCAGTTGAGTCGCTCATTTCGGTTTGCAAGGCCCTAGGTACCATCACGGTTATCGACGGCGCACAGTCTTTACTGCATTTAAGACCTGATCTGAAGGCACTGGATTGCGACTTTTATGTTTTTTCAGCTCATAAAGCGCTTGGACCAACAGGTGTCGGCGGACTTTATGGTAAATACCAGCAACTAAATGCGCTCCCCGTATACAAAACCGGCGGCGAAATGATAAAAGAAGTGAACTTCGAGCATTCCAGCTATAGAGAGGCACCTGGCAAGTTTGAGCCCGGCACTCCCAATATTTCTGGCGTTATCGGATTTGCCGCAGCGATAGATTATGTAAACGAGATTGATCCCAGTGCACTTCAACGATACGAGCAAGCGCTCTACCACTCCCTTTTAGAGAAGCTAAGACAGATTAAAGGCATCACGGTTTATGGCGATACACAAAACAATGTTGGCGTCGTCAGTTTTAACTATAAAAACGAACACCACTACGATCTTGCCACACTACTCAATACATACGGCGTAGCAGTGAGAAGCGGACACCATTGTACTCAGCCGCTAATGAAAATGCTCAAGGTTAATGGGACTGTACGTGCAAGTTTGGCTTTTTATAATAACCAAGGCGATATTGAGCATTTTATTAATGCGTTAAATGCCACAATAGATTTATTAGATTAAACTTATGAATATTGAACATATCACAAAAAAATTATTCGAAAGTCACGGCTGGCAAGCCAAATACCGTGAAATTATGCTGCTAGGAAAACAACTTCCTGAGCTTCCTGATGCACTGAAAGTCGACTCAGCGTTAGTGTCTGGCTGTGATAGTAAAGTGTGGCTCTATGTTGACTTAGATGAAAGTGCGCAGCAACTCGTACTTATTGCCGACTCAGATACGCGTATTGTTAAAGGCTTACTTGCAATCATCATTGCAGCGTACGCAGGTAAAACGCCAGAGCAAGCAAGCCAGTTTAATGCTTATGAACTATTTGAGTCGCTTGGATTAATTGCTCACCTAAGCCCATCTAGAGGTAATGGTATACGTGCGATTGTTGAACAGATCCAAGTGCAGGCGGAGATATTAAAATAAAGTGATATAAAGTGCTCAAACGAGCACACTTATTCACTGCTTTTGCTTTGTTTATCGAGGTACTTACGTATTGCTTTGGACGCAGCAAAAAAACCAAAACTCCCGGTTACCATAGTGGCAGAGCCAAACCCGGTGGCGCAGTCCATATTTTTCCCACCTTCAGCTTGTTGCTTTGCTTTGCACACGGTGCCGTCGGTACTTGGGTAAACTAGTTGCTCTGTGGAATACACGCAATCCACGCCAAATTTACGTTTTGGATTATCACTAAAGTTATATTGTTTTCTGAGAATATAGCGTACTTTTGCCAGCAGCGGATCATGGGTCGTCTTTGCCACATCCCCATACTGGATCTGGCTCGGATCGGTTTGACCACCTGCACCACCTGTAGTGATCACCGGTATTTTATTTCGCTTACAATGCGCGATTAGCGCCGCTTTCTCTTTAACCGCGTCGATACAGTCAATAACATAATCAAAGCCCTGAATGTAGTTTCTAATGTTATCTAACATCAAAAAATCATCGATCAGGGTAACTTCACAATCAGGGTTAATCGCAAGGCAGCGATCTCGCATTGCCTCAATTTTTTGCATCCCGATACTTTCGCTATGAGCATGTAACTGGCGGTTAATGTTGGTTACACAAATATCGTCCATATCGATAAGCGTTATTTTACCTATACCCGTTCTCACTAGCGCTTCTACAGCCCAACTGCCAACGCCACCAATACCAATGACACAAAAGTGTGCTTTACTTAATGCTTCCAACTCGGCGTTACCGTATAACCGACCAATACCGCCAAATCTTAGTTCTCTATTCGAATCCGTCATGTTACCACTCTAATTGACTTGGATTTTGCCAACTTGCAAAGATTTCATGTGCCAATAAATGGCCAAATGCACCATCACCTTCAGGCGCCGCTTGATAGTGTTGATGGTTACCTTGCCACTCAAATTCAAGGCAAAATGCGTGAAGATACGTTCTATCTGCAGGCTCTCCACTATAGGCTAAATCGCCTAAAATTGGCGCACCGATGCTTTTTAGTGCCACCCGAATTTGGTGTGTTTTGCCGCTAAACGGTTTAACGATACAAGCGCGTAGGTTGGTCGCAACAGAGCATGAATAAAATCGAGTTACTGCAGGGTTTAGCTTAGTTTTAACCAGTTTATAGGTGCCTCTACGCGACTTCGCCATATCACCTTTTATCCAGCCTTGCTTTTTCTTCGGTTTAGCACTAACTAACGCCAGGTAAAATTTGTCTATTTTCCGAGCGGAAAACAGGCTCGTCAGCTGCTTTGCAGCCTCGCTAGACTTGGCTAAAAGGATGAGTCCCGATGTGACTTTATCGAGGCGGTGAACTGGAAATAAGGGATAGCCTAGTTGCTCCGTCAGTAAGGCGACAAAACCTGCACCGTCCTCACTATGGAAGCTCGTACCTTGTGGTTTGTATGCAACCACATAGTCTATCTCGTCCGCAATGAGCTTAAACTTTTCCATTCAGTATCTCTTGAACCCGTGCCAAATCTTCGGGAGTATCCACTCCAGCATGCACAGGCTTAGCCGCTTTAGCGACCTTAATTGTGTATCCATGATACAACACACGTAGCTGCTCTAGTGACTCTTGCACCTCTAGCGGTGAAACACTTAGCGATAAATAGGTTTGAATAAAGCCCGCACGATATGCATATATGCCAACATGACGTTTAAAATGGCTCACTGGAATGCTATTTTTGTCGAGCGTTAACATGCTGTCACGCTGAAACGGAATAGACGAGCGAGAGAAATACAGTGCGTTGTCTTGAATATCAGACACCACTTTCACAGCATTCGGATTTAACACCTCTTCTACATCTTCCACATCAACGCACAAAGTCGCCATCGGTGCATCAGAATGATGCAGTAGTGCTGCCACTTGTGCGATGTTATCAGGTTCTAGCAGAGGCTCATCACCTTGTACGTTGACCACCAAGGTTTGTTCGTTCAACCCCAGTTGTTCAACAACTTCGGCGAGTCGCTCAGTACCAGATTGGTGATCTTCACGCGTCATGAGCACGTTATCAGTGAAGCCTTGCGCTGCCTCAAATACCGCACTGTGATCGGTAGCAATATAAACCGCTGCAGCGCCAGATTGCATAGCCTGTTCGTAAACTCGCTGGATCATTGGTTTGCCGCCGATATCAGCAAGTGGTTTACCAGGTAGCCGGCTTGATGCATAACGCGCCGGAATAACGACTACGAATTCCACTGCTCAACCTCATCGCTGCTCAGCTCGCGCGCTTCGTTCTCCAATAGCACAGGAATATCATCTTTAATTGGATACGCAAGCTTCGCTGCAGTGCTGATCAACTCTCTGTTTTCTTTGTCATATCTTAATTTGCCTTTACATACTGGACAGGCAATTATTTCTAGTAATTTGGTATCAAAGGCCATGATGAATCTCTTTCTTTTTAAGTAAATTTAATACCGCTTTTTCAAGCGCTGATGTAGGTTTGGCATCTACTTTGAGGTAATACCAATTATCTTTTGCAAATGTGCGACACTTTACCGCATCTTTCTCTGTCATAAAAATAGCGCCGTTATCGATTTGCGAGAAATCGGACGCTTGATATGGATGATGATCCGCAAAATGTAGACTTTCACTCAGAACAATCCCCCTATCTCGTAGCGTATTTTCAAATCGCGCCGGATTACCGATAGCGCAGACTGAAGCGCCAGCCATTTCAATATTGGATGCTGGACTATCATCTGTAACACGAAAAAAACCAACGGTCTCTAACGTGTAGGAATAACTCTCGCATCCACCATTGTATACGGCAAGATCGACACTCTGGATACGCTTAGGTAATTCTCTAAGGGGCCCTGCCGGCATCCATAAGCCATTACCAAAGCGTCGCACAGCATCAACAATACAGAACTCAATATCTCGTGCCAATTTATAGTGCTGTAGCCCGTCGTCGCTGACGATGATGTTTACATCGCTATTATCCAATAATTTTTCAATACTGGCTTGTCTATCAGCACCAATCATCACTGGGCATTTCAATCGTTTGGCGAGTAAACAAGGTTCATCACCGCCCTCTTCCGTTGAGGTCGCTGCAGTGACCAAAAACGGGGTTGAGCTAGGTTTCGCACCGTAGCCTCGACTGATCACCCCAACCTTAAAACCAAGCTTTTCAAGGAAAGGGACTAACCAAAGCACAAATGGCGTTTTGCCATTACCGCCCACACTGATGTTACCGACAATAATAACCGGAACAGGCGAACGGTACGCAGGGCAAAAGCCGAGTTGATAAAACCCCTTTCTCACCGAGCTAATAAGTCCAAATAACAAGCTTAACGGAAGTAATAATATCGTTAGCAGTCCCGGTTTTTTATACCAACTTTGCTCTATTTTTGATGCCATTTATTGCTCACCAAACTGCATTTTGCAAAGTGCA
Organism: Pseudoalteromonas sp. NJ631; assembly: GCF_000276645.1. Lineage (NCBI taxonomy): Bacteria > Pseudomonadati > Pseudomonadota > Gammaproteobacteria > Alteromonadales > Pseudoalteromonadaceae > Pseudoalteromonas > Pseudoalteromonas sp. NJ631. Next base: position 128,346 of record NZ_AKXJ01000012.1, on the reverse strand, counting down.
TGATAAACCCCTTCTTGCGCGACCAATTCAGCATGCTTGCCTTGTTCGATGATCTTGCCTTTATCTAGCACATAGATGCAGTCGCAGCGCTCGATTGTCGATAGCCGATGGGCAATTACTATAGTTGTTTTGTCAGCCATTAGCTCTTCTAACGCTTGTTGGATCAAACGCTCAGATTCTGTGTCTAATGCTGATGTTGCTTCATCTAAAATAAGGATAGGTGCATCTTTAACAATAGCACGCGCGATGGCGATACGTTGTCGTTGTCCGCCAGAAAGCATCACGCCATTTTCACCAACAAGGGTATTTAGGCCCTCAGGAAGATCTTTAACAAATTCCCAAACATGGGCTTGTTTTACGACTTTTTCTAACGCTTCTTGCGATAACGGTTGCTTTAGCGAGTACATAATATTATTTGCAATGGTGTCATTAAACAACACCACTTGCTGCGACACGATAGAAAACTGCGCGCGTAGATCCGCAAGCTGGTAGTCATTTATATTCGTGCCATCTAACTCAATACTGCCCGCTTCAATATCATAGTAACGTGGTAACAGATTAGAAATAGTTGATTTTCCTGAGCCACTTCTACCTACCAATGCAATACTCTGCCCAGCTCTGATTTCAAGGTTTAATGACTCAATCACCGGATCGTTTTTAGAAGGATAAGTAAAGGTTAAGTCTTTGACTTGTAGGTTACCTTGAGCACGAGATAAGGACTGAGTGCCAGTGTCCTTTTCTTTTTCAAGATCAATCACCGCAAACACACTTTTCGCCGCAGAGATCCCGCGTTGCAGGTCACTATTTACATTGGCAAGTTGTTTTAAAGGACGCAGCATCATCATCATAGAGGTGATCAAAGTAACAAAGGTGCCCGATGAAATTTTATCCACCATAGAAGGCATCGCGACAATCGCGAGTATCACCGCCATTGCGCCCGCAGCTATAATTTGGATGATAGATACGCTCAGCGCTTTAGTCGCGTCCATTTTTACGCGTTGCTGACGATTATGATTATTAACTTTAGCAAAGTGAGAGATAGTTTTATCTTGACCACCAAAGCCATGGATGACTTTATGACCCGCCATCATTTGCTCAGAGCTTTTCGTCACTTCTCCCATCGCATCTTGAATATTCTTGGAGATTTTCTTAAAACGCTTAGACACCACAGTAACTATCACCGCCACGATTGGTACCACAACTAAGAAAATGAGTGATAGCTGCCAACTTGCATAAAACATCGTGATAAGTAAGAAAAACACAAATGCACCTTCACGGATCAGCACTTGAAGCGCCTTAGTGACGGCTTGCTGTACCTGCTCTGTATCAAAAGTGATTTTTGATATCAATTCGCCATTAGAATGTTGATCATGAAATGAAACTGGTAGATACAACATATGTTCAAATAGTTGCTGTCGCAAAGCACGCACAACCTGAGACCCAACATAAGACAAGCAATATGATGCCATATAGTTAAAGATACCGCGTCCGATAACTAACGCGATAACAACAAAGGGAGCCAATTTTAGTACATCGCGATTGCCTGCAGTGAGGCCCTCATCGATAAACGGATCCATTAACGCAACGAACGAAGCGTCCATCGCAGCGTACCCTATCATGCCAATTACTGAAAATACGGCAGCGAGTTTAAAGTCTTTTACATAGCTAAATAATCTAGCGTAAATCTGCTTGTCGGTTGGTTGCATTGCCAGCCTCTACTTTTCTATATGGCATTATTGTAACTTTCAAATCGTTAAAACTGAATGGATTATCTGAGAAACCAGTAATTTTCCACTTCCCGAGCTCGTTCAACTTTAATTTCTTGAGCATAAATTGAGATCTTTATATGGCCATCTAAGGCGGTATCCAATAGTGTGCTCCCTACTCTTTGGTATCTTTCAATCACTTTCTCATTGGGAATTTTCCAAGGCGAATAAAAGGCACGAGAAAATATCGCAATATCTGGGTCAACCGCTTGAATAAACTGCTCGCTCGAAGAGCTGCCACTGCCATGGTGCGGAACCAGTAATATATCGGCCTTAAGTACTTCTTTTTCTAGATTAAGCAGCTTAGTTTCCGTGGTCTTTTCGATATCTCCTGGTAATAAAAACGTAAAACGCCTATCTGAGATACGAACCACACAAGAATTATTATTGTCATTGTTCGACATTTCTTGAGGCCAGATCACAGATACGTCTAGTCCTTGAAATTGATGTTTTCCGAGCTCACAACTATCAGCAGCACTGGCTGGGTGAAAGCGCTGCAAGGATTTCCCCCCGTCATAGGTAATAAGGTCGTCAACACCACCATTATGGTCACCATCGTTATGGCTAATGATGGTATCTTGTAGCGTAATTCGATTATTCAAAAGATAGGGTTTTATCACAAACTCAAACATCGAAAAATAGCCAAAATACTTGGCCCCCACATCATAGAGCAGCCCTTTGTTGTTACGAGAAACTAACACTGCCGTTCCGTGACCGACATCAAAGACATCGATTTGCCATAGCGGAGAAACCCGAAACTGATATTGAACAAAGAAAAACAATATGGGTAATAAACCAAAATAATTTCTGAACAAAAGCAGCAGCAAAACACTTAAGTAGCTGGTTATGAGAAACACGGACGAAACGCTGGGTATATCTACCCAACTTACTGGAGAGTTTTGCAACAGCTCAAATAGAACCAGTAGTCCATTATCAACTAAATGAAGTGGAAATTGCCAACCAATAGCGTGCAGCGCAGTAACATGAAGCAGGAGTAGCGGAAATACCACAACAGAAATCAACGGGATCACCATGATGTTCGCAACCAATGAAATGATACTCGCACCGGAAAAAAAATACAGATTAAGCGGTAATAAGCAGATAAATAACGCAAACTGCAACTTGATTAAAGCAAGCAGCTTTGCACCTAAACCTCGGCCGACTTTTGTTACTAACGTTACGATAATCGCAACCGCAAAAAAGGAATAATATAAACCAGGGTTGAGTAGTGAAAACGGATCTACCATCAAGACGATTGTCAACGCAACCGTTAGCACCTGAAGTGCTTTAAGTCGCACAGCAAAGAGGTAACATGCAACCCACACCATTGCCATGATCAAAGCTCGAGTCGCCGATACGCTATAGCCACAAAGAACGACATAACTAAAACACAACAGTAACGCAAAAACTAAACACCACTGATGCAAGTTGGCTGCTTGGGAGATTATTACCGGGGTACAATGCAGCACGACTTTTATTAGCAAAAATGCGATGGCAAATACCATCCCGATATGAAGCCCTGAAATCGCTAACAGATGGCTCAAGCCAAGACTTCTAAATTGTGTTTTGTTTTCGAAGTCGACTTTGCTCGTATCGCCAGTTAATAAAATATAATACAACCAAGCATAGCTGAGCCCATTGAGCTTTTTATCTATGAATAAGCGGTAATTATCTCGCCACGTAGTGTCCTTCACTACCGAATTGATTGTTTTGATACTGCCCTTGAAATACATATGCTTTCTAAACGCATGCAATTCAGCGTTAAAAAGTCCGATATTAACTCGGCTACGATAACGCTTAAGTTTTACCGTAAATTCAATGTGGTCACCGACACGCAACATAGGCGTTGATGAATCACGATAAAGCTTTGCATTTACAGTACGCCAACGCGCAAACTGATAGCCATCAACTTGCTCTAGCTGTACCGTTAACGCTTCACCAATCACAGAATTATCAACCTCAATAACTTTACCCGAAGCAGTAACAAGTTGCGATTGCCACATATCTGGTATTTTTAGTTGATAAAAAACAAAGTAATGACTTAGAACAATAGAAATCCCTAAAATAAATCCTGCCAATATAGGACAAAAAAGCTTAGAATAGCGGCCCATGAAGTAGAGGAATATGCTTATTGCGGCTAATCGCCAATTGTCGAGAAGAAATACCGCACTGAAGCAACCCAAAATTATTCCAAAACATATCAGAACCCAAGTAGATGGCAGCTGCAAATGGCGAAAAAAACGATTCAACGCTTTTTACCTGATCATAATAAAATCAAACAACAGAAATCATTAAAAATCTTTGGTAAGTTACTGCATGATGCCAACCTCTGGCATTTAAACCGGCGCTCAGCACGTGGCGCATTCTCGGTGGGGTTATTTTTCGCATTCATCCCTGTTCCTTTTCAAATGGTATTGGCAGCAGCACTTGCGATTCCATTTCGCGTCAACTTGCCTTTGTCTATTGCTCTCGTGTGGATCACCAATCCACTCACGATGCCGCCAATATTTTATTGCTCATACTTAGTCGGTGTATTTGCCCTTGGCCAAGAACAACAGCCATTCCATTTTGAGGCGAGTTGGGAATGGCTTGCACAGAGCCTAACAACGATTGGGCCTGCATTTATCGTCGGCTCTTTGATCTGCGCAACACTTGCCGCCATTCTCGGCTTTTTCGGTATAGATTACCTATGGCGACGTTCAGTAAATAAAGCGTGGCAAAGCCGCGGCCAAGGCTAATACCAGTATAGTTAAGATTTGTACCGGTTGAATTAAATATCGAATTGAATTTGCGAATATTTCTTTCAAACACAAAAAAAGCCCTTGCGGGCTTTTTTATCGTATAAATTGTACTTTAGGCTTTACGACGTCTTCTCAGCGCCACTAGTGGTAACGCGAGTAAACTCAGCCAAGACCAACTTGCAGATTGACGCTCATATGTTTCTGCTTCAGGTGGTCTGCAGCTTTCAGGTTCACCAGAAATTGGCGTAAGTAGAACCGGTAAGCTTACCGACTCATACTCAGTCTCACCTTTGCTGTCCTTCTCAATTTCACCAAGTGTATTGCGTCTTTCAACCGTTTTGGTCGCAATCGCATAGATCTTGTTGTCATCAGTGATCTTCACAGCTTCTGCAATAGTGTATGGGAAAGAATCATTCTTACAAGGAAGAAGTGAGTTTATATTAACGAGTTTTTCTGCACCAATTTCATATAAAAACGCTTCGCGACGACGGTTAGAACCACTCTTTTCTGTAACACCTTGGCCTACAACAAAGCCATTATTGTTAATATCTGTGATTGCTGTCGCCGACCCCTCGAAGTATGCAGGCATTTCTTTGAACTCTGCGGTATTCGCATTAAAATAAAAACCTGTTGAGTCATAATCTCTTGAGCCACCAGTAAAACGTCCAAACACACCAACAATCGTGCCATTGTCGTTCACATCTACCGCTTGACTATATTCGATAAAGCTCTCAACCTCTTTAATGCGCTTAATTTCATTGTTAGTAAAGTACACAGCTTGTTCGTAAGGTAGAAGATCATCGTTACTTTGACGACGTGCACGAGAATAACCAACTGTTAATCCCGTCCCATTAGTTGCCACAGCCATGCTTGAATAGGCTCGTTCATCATCTTCATCTGGTGTAAAACCAAGTCCTAGGTCGGTTGCACTAACTAAGTTAAAATCGTTATCAAACGTCCACTTGTAGGCTCTAGTATGATATGGCGACGTCAATCTTTGAATACACACATCGACTGGCTCATCTACACCATCACAACTGTCTTCTATATTTTCTGTGGCTCTTTGCGATAACGAAGTCGAACTTTGTCCCACAATAATATAGCCGCCATCAGCAGTTTGTTTGATATCAGTGGCAAGAGAAAGGCCGCCGTATTCTGTAAAGGCAGGCTCTAACCTAATTTTCTCTCCAGCTGGTGTAACTAAAATACCTTTATTTCGCCAATCACGTACAAAATAAGTTTCTTCTTCTGTTTCACCCTCAGGAGTAAAAGTTATCTTTTTAAAAGGTGCAGAACCCCAGCCCACTATTGTACCGTCTTCTGCGATGCTTGTAAGATAGTTAGTGACTGAGCGCGTTAGTCCTTCGTAATCAGGAGATTGTTCATCAAATACCACAAACTCTTCTGCAGTATTGTTGTTATATGTCAAAGAAATTGCTCTTTCAATTCTTTGATACTCTTGGCTAACTACTCTACTTGAATTCATAACATAAGACAGTATAAAAGCGTGAGCTTGAGCATTCGTATTAGCTGCATCATTATTTTGAATATCTTCAAGTGTGAAAGTGATTTCTTCTTCGATCAGCTCGTACTGCTTTTTTGTACTGTCGTAATAATTTTTGAGTGCTGAATCATCGAAGTCGATATACGATACATCAATCTTTACACCAAATAAATTGGAAGCGTGACCAATCACGTCTCCTGCTTCGTTGGCATCCGACACGTAGCTATACTTACTATTATCATGTCTTGGTAATTCAGTTAACTGATAGGTGGCAGCGGCCGCCTGTTGTGAAAGGGCTACGGCGACACTCGCGGCTAAAAGTTTAAATTTCATTTTAATCCTTACTGCTGATTCTGTAATGCTTCTAGTTCTTCCCAGCGTTCAAACGCGGCTTCCAGCTTCGACTCTAGCTCAGTCAAATGGTTCAATGCCTTGTGGGTCGTTTCTTGGTCTTGTTTAAAGAAGTCTGGATCGCTGACCAGTGCTTGTTGTTTGTTCACTGCCTCTTCAAGTTCCTCTACTTTACTGGGCAACGACTCTAATTCAAGTTTTAATTTGTAACTCAGCTTATTTGAACGAGCAGGCGCAGCTGCCTTTTTAGTCTCGGCTTGTTGCTGCTTTTCTTGATGAACCTTTTGTGCTTCTTTCTTTTGCTGCTCTCTTCTTTGCTGATACAGCTCAAAATCACTATAGCCGCCAACAATTTCCGTCACTAGGCCTTCGCCTTCGAATGCCCATACACTGCCACAGGTATTATCGATAAACTCTCGGTCGTGGCTAACGACTAGCACCGTGCCTTGGTATTGGTTTAAGATTTCTTCAAGTAACTCAAGCGTCTCAATATCCAAGTCATTGGTCGGCTCGTCCAGCACAATAATATTTGAAGGCTTAAGGAAGAGCTTTGCTAGCAATAAGCGGTTTTTTTCACCGCCTGATAATGCCTTTACAGGCGTTCGAGCTCTCGCAGGCGGAAATAAAAAGTCTTGCAGATAGCCAAGCACATGACGCGAGCGGCCGCCCATCATTACTTCTTGCTTACCTTCTGCGACATTATCCTGCACAGTTGCTTCTTCATCCAACTTTTCACGGTATTGGTCGAAGTACGCAACTTCCAGATTCACGCCTTGTTTTACGCTGCCTGCGTCAGGTTTAATATCACCAAAAAGCATTTTTAACAGCGTAGTTTTACCCGCGCCATTAGGACCGACCAAGCCAATACGGTCGCCACGCATCACCAGCGTTGAAAAGTCCTTCACAATACATTTTTCTTGGAATGCTTTATCTAAATGTTTCGCTTCAAAGACCAGCTTACCGGAACGATCCGCCGTCTCGATGTTGAAGTCTGTCTTACCTTGTTGCTCGATGCGTTGCTTGCGCTCAACACGAAGTGCTTTTAGTGCTCGCACACGACCTTCGTTACGGGTTCTACGGGCCTTGATCCCCTGCCTTATCCAAGTTTCTTCTTCGGCAAGCTTTTTATCAAACAAGGCATTCTGTTGCTCTTCCACTTTTAAATCATGGGCTTTTTGTTCTAGATATTGCGCATAATCTCCAGGGTATGAAACCAACTTGCCACGGTCTAAATCTAAAATTCGAGTCGCCATTGCGCGTATAAAGGCACGGTCGTGAGAGATAAACACGATCCCCCCTTTAAACTCTTTTAGGAATTGCTCAAGCCAGATAACACTTTGCATATCAAGGTGGTTAGTCGGCTCGTCGAGTAACAGTAAGTCTGGGTCGCTCACCAACGCTTTGGCCAGCGCGACTTTGCGTAGCCAGCCACCGGAAAGCTCTTCTAGGCGCATATTCGCATCTAATTGCAACTGGCTTAGCACTTGCTTGATCCTTGACTCAAAGCGCCACGCATCTTCGCTTTCCAATCGCTGAGTCAGGCGCTCAAGCGAGGTCATTAGCTTATCTGACTGGCTGGTTTGTAGTTTTTCACTGACTTCATGAAATTCAATGAGCAGCTCAGCGACATCAGGCAAACCGTTCGCAACATAATCAAAGACCGAGCCATTTGCGCCCTTTGGTGGGTCTTGTTCTAGCCTTGAAACTTTTAATCCACCAACACGGTTGATTTCACCATCATCAAGTTGAACTTGATCATCAAGCACTTTCAGTAACGTTGATTTACCGGCACCGTTTCGGCCCACAATACAAACGCGCTCACCTGATTCAATAACGGCATCAGCTTGGTCAAGTATAGGGTGTGAACCAAAAGCCAGTTGGGCTTTAGCAATTCGAATGAGATCCATATTATTCTATAAATTCTTGTAGTTGTTGTTGGGTAAAAGGCCAGCCAAGTTCCTGACCTGTCTCGCCTTTTTTAATCACTGGAATTCTATATTGATATTCCGTCATCGTTTCTTCACTATCGACGATATCAACGAGTTCAATTTCGGCCTCAGGCAAAAATTGAATTAACATCGCCAATGCTTCTTCACAAAGATGACAACCATCGGTGTGGAATAAGGTACATTTAATCATGACGGATCAACCAGCTATTGTGAATTTGCTTGTTACGTTTAAAGTCCAAAGACAAGGTTTGCGATGAGTATTCTTCAGCAGTTAGGCCAAGTGCCGCAAGTCCCATTTCATCGATTTTAAAACCGCGTTTGTTGTTAGAAAACAGCAGTACACCATTCGGTGCTAATATTTTCTTTACCCAACCAAATAGTTTTAAATGATCTCTTTGCACGTCAAATGCGTCAGACATACGTTTAGAGTTAGAGAATGTTGGTGGGTCTAAGAAAATGAGATCATATTGACCAACGGCTCTTTCAAGCCATTTTAAGCAATCCGCTTGCTCAAATCTGAAACGTGGATTCTTCAAACCATTTAGCTCAAAGTTTTCTTCAGCCCATTTTAGATAGGTCTTTGACATATCTACTGTGGTAACAGACTTAGCACCGCCAACTGCGGCGTGCACCGAAGCACTACCTGTGTATGCAAATAGATTTAACACGCGTTTATCTTTCGAATGTTGCTGAATAAACTTGCGGGCTAAACGGTGGTCAAGGAATAAACCAGTATCTAGATAATCAAATAGGTTAACCTTAAACTTAGCACCGTACTCTTCTACTACCTCAGTGCGGTTTTGCTTGTCTAGAGCCTTATATTGCTCTTGGCCTTTTTGGCGTTTTCTTACTTTTACCGCGATGTTTAGCGGGTCGATATTCAGCTGCTCGGCGGTAAGTGTGATCACATCTTGCAAACGTTTTTGCGCAACGCTATCGTCAATTTCTTTTGGCGCTTTGTATTCAAAGATGACTGCATTGTCGTTATATACATCAACCGCAACATTGTACTCAGGAATATCCGCGTCATAAACACGATACGCGTTGACGTCTTCTTTTTTCAGCCAAGATTTCAAGCCTTGCAGGTTTTTCTTCAAACGGTTGCCAAACGCAGTCGAGCCTTCAAAATTAAGACCGCTGCTCTGTTTATTTTGCTGTACCTGCATTTCATTCATTTCATACAAGTTAAGCAGCACGTCGAGCGGGCCATTTTTGAATTTATAAGACTTTTTACGCGCTAGTTTTAGCACTTTTAACAGGCTTTCTTCACTTGCAAGTAACGCCAAATTCCAGTCTTTATAGTGCTTCTTAAAGGCGATCCCCATATTGCGATAGAGCGTAATAATTTCGGCCATACCACCTAGACGTTCACCATAAGGCAAGTTACTCAGCACAGTGCCGGGACGTTTAGCAGCAAGGCTAAGCTGATTGGCGTCTTCAAACTTAAACTTAATATGTGACTCAACGCCTGCGCGCTTGGCATTACGCTCAGCGATTGACAACACACGTTCATCGATATCACTACCGATCAGCCATAAGCTCTTTTGCTCTGGTTGTACATTTAATTGTGCTTTAAGCTCGGTGAACTTACTTTCACGAAAACTCGGCAGGCGCTTAAAGGCAAAATCTTTATTAAGATTAGTAGGTAAACCAAGCGCCATAGAAGCCGCTTCAATCAATAACGTGCCAGAACCACAGCAGGGGTCAAAAAGCGGCTTATTAGTATCTTCAAGCCAGCCGCTACGTTTAACAAGCGCTGCCGCTAAATGTTCACGAATTGGTGCTTTACCTTGTTTGTCACGATAGCCTCTATCAGATAAGCGAGGTCCCGAGAAATCTATATATAGCGCACAGCCTTGCTTAGATAATTTCGCTATGATGCGAATATCTGGTGTCTGTTTGTCAACATCTGGACGTTGCTCAAACAAGTCGTTGAAGTAGTCAACGATCCCATCCTTAACAACCAGACCAGAGAATTGCGTATTTTTAAGCGCATTATTCGTACCATTAAACTCTACTGCAAAGGTCTGCTTTGGACTAAACCAATCTTGCCATGCCTGAAAACGAACAAACTTGTAGAGAGAATCTTTGTCATTCACTTCTGGTTTGTCATCGATAAGCAACATCACGCGCGTTGCAAATCGTGTCATCATACAGAACTTTTGTACGTCTAGATTAGCGCCTGTGAACTTAACTGAACCAACGGTTTGCTTGTTTATTTCAAAACCAAACTCGGTTAATTCTTCAACCAGTAACTGCTCTACACCAATAGATGTCAATGCGATAAATTGCAATTTGAATACCCTTAAATTTCAACTGGGCGCAGTATAACACACAAGTTATCGTTAGTTATTAGTTGAGCTTGGTTGTATGAGGATAAATTACGATAAAAAATCAAGAATGTTTAGAAAATCTAATCTATCTAGTGTGCTCATCTCCGAACTCATTCGTTGGTAATTTTGTAGTAAGTTATGGAGCTCGCCTTTTTCAAACCACACGCCACCACAGCCAGCGCACTCACTAAAATTAGCCTCAAAAAGCGTATAGCCTTTAAGTGTATGACCATCATCAGGACATAATTGCGAAACTTCACGCTCAACTGGTGTCCGGTTTGCAATAAAGTCGGTATAACTAAAGTGATAAGTATGTTTAATAGACTGGACAAATTTGCGCGGCAGCCAAATCGCACCACATGACTGACATTGATAACCACAATGTCCTTCAGCGTCGGCATAAATTAGTTTTAACGTTTTATCGCAAAGGCAGTGCATTTCGTTCCCTTAAACTGCAAACAACACAAATTAGGTACAGGTTAATACAGGAAATAATTGCTGGTCAATAAAACGATGGGATGAACTTGGCTATGCGCTTTGATGAACTCGGTGTGTTAACACAAGAGGCGCTAACCGGTCGTTTAGTACTTTTATCGCTTGAAATTGTTCAAGCTCTATTCCCTCATCAAGAATAAATTGCTCGTTCAGGCTTAAACAAAGACTTGATTGACCATCATGCTCGATAATTAGAAACTCGCCGCTGCTTAACTTGGAATTTAAACACACAACCGCCTCACTCACAGGTTCACCACCAAAATATGGCTTAAAAAACCAGCTTTTTGCTTGCATCGGTTGTAAGTGAAATTTTGCTGCTGTTGCATTTAAAGCGATTTGGCAGCATCTAGGCTCGTTCCAAACACCAAAACCGCATAGGTAGGAAAATACACTCTGATAAAATTCAGCTTCGCTGAGACTAAAATTGGGATTAACGGTTGAGTCTTCAGTAAGGTGGCGCAAACGAAAAGGCGTGCAAAGCTGAAGCTCGTCACCCAAATCAATTAACAACCTGTTCCTTTCTGTGCAGCGTATCCATTGCCACTCTTTTGAAGCTTGCAAAACTTCTCTCCCACCAACCAATTAGCTCAACTAGTAAGTGGGAGTATAACGCGAAAAACGCAATGATGAAATTTTTTATAATAACGTTTTGTTTTGGATCATTTGGTTATATGACCGATCCTTATAAGGACGAAACGATCTTTTTAACAAGCGCTGGCCCTTCATAAATAAAGCCTGTATACACTTGTACTAAATCAGCACCAGCTGAAAATTTCTCTTTTGCCGATTCCGCACTGTCAATACCACCTACACCGATGATTGGTAGCTTACCGTCGGTAATACGCTTTAACTCGCTGACAACATGCGTCGATTTTTCACGAACAGGTTTACCAGACAAACCACCGGCTTCATTACCGTGCGCTAGGTTTTCTACTGCATCACGGGCTAATGTTGTATTAGTTGCAATAACACCATCGATACGATTATTAACTAACGATTCTGCGATCTGAGTTAACTGAACGCCATCAACATCTGGAGCGATCTTTACCAACATAGGCACCGACTTGTTATGCTTGGCTATTAGATCCATCTGTTCATTTTTTAGGCTTTGCAATAGATCATCTAGCGCTTCGCCATATTGTAGATCTCTCAGACCCGGTGTATTTGGTGAAGAAATATTCACAGTGATGTATGAGGCATGCTCAAAAACTTTTCTCATACAGTGAATGTAGTCATCTTTACCTTGTTCATTCGGTGTATCTTTATTTTTGCCAATGTTGATCCCAAGGATCCCATCGTATTTTGCTGCTTTTACATTGTTGACTAGGTAATCGACGCCCTTGTTATTGAACCCCATGCGATTAATAATCGCATTTGCCTCTGGTAAACGAAAGATCCGAGGCTTGTCGTTGCCCGCTTGTGGTCTCGGCGTGACAGTTCCCACTTCAATGAAACCAAAACCCATTTGCGCAAATGCTTCGATACACTCAGCATTTTTATCAAGACCGGCGGCCAATCCGACTGGATTTTTAAACTCTAAACCTAGAAAGTTAACCGGCTTGTCTTGAACTGATTGAGACCATGCAAGGCTCATTGGCGTATTCGCAAAGCGGCGCAGGTTGCTTAGGGCAAAATCGTGTGCCCACTCCGCATCTTTATTAAACATAAAACGACGCGCAAGATCGTAAAACATGGTAGCTCCTCAGTATTGGTAACGTAATCGACTTAGCTAAAATTACCCGAGCGTAACTTTAGCTAAATGGATTATGCCAATGGCATTAGACAAAAAAATACCCCAGTCAAAGCTGGGGTATTGTAGCGATTTCTAGATTATTTGGAAGTATCGCAGTTGTGGCTTAGTAACATTAGCTCACGAAGTGCAACTGAGAACTTAGCAAAGTCATGACTTTGCGACGTCTTAAACTCAGTTAGCATTTGCTGCCAACGGTGTAGTAAGCCTGCTTGCTTATCCATCCACTGTTCAATCTGTTCATTGATATCATTGTCATCACCAGCAAAGCTGTTTAACACAACCTCTGACAATGAACGTTGTTGCCAATCAAGCTCTTCACGATATGAAGCACGAGCAAGCGCCTGCCAATGGTTTGCAACAGGTTGAGCCGTGATTTGGTCAAGGAACCAATGTAGACCCATGTTTGCACCAAGTGTGAAGTAAGTATTAGACACAACACCGATCTTACGACCTGAGCTATGTGCAACTTCCGCTAAGTCCATGACCGAGAACAAGCTTGAAAGCGATACGATGCGCAGTGCAATCTCAGCTGGTACACCTTGAGATTCAAGGTCGCGTGCTTTATCAACGATCTGCTCGCTTTCATTCGCAACCATGTAGTTGTGTAGATTTGCGCTTAAATCTTTAAATGTTGGCGCAAAGAACGCGATGGTTTGCTCGATGGTTTGAGACTTGTCACGGTGACGCAAGAACCAACGCGTTGCACGGCGAACCGTACGACGTAATTGATATAGCATTTCCGTTTGAACTGCCGCTGGGATCTTATTATCAAGCGCAGAAATCGCTGACCACGTTTCCTTCATTTCAAAGATTGCACTTGCAATTGAGTAGCAAACCGCAATTTCTGCATCCGTTGCACCTGTCTCTTCGTGCATACGAACCATGAAGTTTAGACCCATATCGTTAACGATATTGTTTGCAAGTTTCGTTGCAATGATCTCTTTACGTAGTGGGTGATTATCCATCGCAGCGTTGAAACGCTCGCGCAGCGGTGCTGGGAACGAGTTCACTAACAACTGACGGTAGTATGGATTTTCTGAGATCTCATCAACAACTAATGTCTCTTTTAATACCATCTTAGAGTAAGAAACCAATACAGATAGCTCAGGACGCGTTAGGTCTTTACCTGCCGCCGCACGCTCTGCTAGCTCTTCATCAGTTGGTAAGAATTCGATTGCACGATTTAGCTTGCCGTCTTTTTCGAGTGCATGGATGAAGCGTACTTTCTCTTTCAGCGTTGCTGGACCTTTAGACTTAGTAACCGAAAGCGTGTGCGTTTGACGGTAACAATCTTTCAGTACCAATTCTGATACTTCATCAGTCATTGAATACAGTAATTCGTTACGCTGCTTATTCGTCAATTCACCTTCAGCAACTAGGCCGTTAAGTAGGATCTTGATATTAACTTCATTATCCGAACAAGCAACACCACCTACGTTATCGATAAAGTCAGTGTTGATACGACCGCCGTTTGAAGCAAATTCGATACGACCTAGCTGAGTAGCACCTAAGTTACCACCTTCACCAAAGATCTTCGCACCAAGCTCACCACCGTTGATACGTAGCGCGTCGTTTGCACGGTCGCCTACTTCAGCGTCAGTTTCAGATTTAGACTTGATGTAAGTACCGATACCACCATTCCACAGTAAATCAACTGGCATCTTCAACAATGCTTTGATCAACTCGTTTGGTGTCATGCTCGACTTCTTAGTGCCTATCATCTTCTTCATTTCAGCGCTTAGCGTAATTGCTTTCGCTGCACGAGAGAAAATACCACCGCCCTCAGAAATTAGATCCTTATTATAATCTTCCCAGCTTGAACGTGGCAGATTAAATAGACGCTCACGCTCTACATACGAGCTTGCCGCATCTGGGTTTGGATCGATAAAGATGTGCATGTGGTTGAATGCCGCTTGTAAACGAATGTGCTTAGATAGCAGCATCCCGTTACCAAATACGTCACCACCCATGTCACCGATACCAACCGCTGTGAAATCAGTTGTTTGACAGTCAACGTCCATTTCACGGAAGTGACGCTTAACCGATTCCCAACCGCCTTTAGCAGTAATACCCATCTTCTTGTGGTCGTAACCAACTGAACCACCTGACGCGAAAGCGTCACCAAGCCAGAAGTTATAAGACTCAGCGATACCATTTGCGATATCGGAGAAAGTCGCAGTCCCTTTGTCCGCTGCAACAACTAGGTATGGGTCGTCTTCGTCGTGACGTACAACATCCACTGGTGGCACAATGTCACCATGTACGATGTTATCTGTGATGTCTAGTAGACCACGGATGAAGATCTTGTAACACTCTTGGCCTTCTTTGAAGAACGCTTCACGTTCAGTTGGAAGTTGTTTACAAACAAAGCCGCCTTTAGAACCTACAGGTACGATAACCGTATTCTTAACCTGCTGTGCTTTAACCAGGCCAAGTACTTCTGTACGGAAATCTTCACGACGGTCTGACCAACGTAGACCACCACGAGCCACTTTACCACCACGTAGGTGAACACCTTCTACGCGTGGAGAGTAAACGAAGATTTCAAACGCTGGTAATGGCAATGGCATATCTGGCACTGCGCTTGGCTGGATCTTGAATGACGTGTACGACTTATTCGTGCCATCAGCTTCTTTTTGATAGAAGTTAGTACGCAGCGTTGCATTGATCATATCAACGTACAAACGAATGATACGGTCATCATCTAAGTTCGCTACATTTTCAAGCTCTAAGTAGATAGCATCAACAACCTTCTGAAGCGCCTTTTCAGTGGCAACTTTCTTCGGTGCAAACTTCTTCACGAATAGATCAACGATCATCGCTGCAATGTGCGGGTAACGGTCAAATGTATTCTCGATGTAAGACTGCGAGAACGTCACACCAATTTGGCGCATGTATTTAGCATATGCGCGTAAGATAGATGCTTCACGACCAGTTAGACCACCTAATAACACCAGGCGGTTGAAACCATCGTTTTCTAGACGGTTATTCCACACATTGGTCAATGCCGCACGGAAACGTGCTGATACTTTGTCAAAATCAGTGATCCCTTTGCTGTCGATGAGCATAGAGAAATCCATGATCCAGTTTACTTGACCGTCAGTCGTCTTCACCGCGTATGGTGTTTCACCAATAACACGCAGGCCAAAGTTCTCAAGCATTGGCATCACGTCTGATAAGTGAATAGGCTCTGCTTTATGGAACAAGCTCAAACGAACAAGCTGTGACGTTGCTTCTTCTTGAGGTCTGTAGAATAGCATCTCAAGTTTGTTGTCATCGTTTAGTTGTTCTAGCTTCTCAATGTCTACGACTGCTGCGCTTGGCAACACTTGGTCTTTGTAAGCAGACTGGAAGGCATTCGTGTATTTACGGTTTAACTCGTTACCACGAGACTCACCCGTTCTTTCAAGAAGTGCAGATTGTAGCTTGTCTTCCCAAGTACGAGCGGCTTCTACCAAGTTATTTTCGATTTCTTTCACGTTGTAATCTATGTTGTTGTCATCAACACGCACGATATAATGCGTACGCGCAAGTGTTGATTCAGAGAAAAAGGTGGTGAACTCTACTTTGTCGCTAGACTTAAATGCACGGCCTAGCAGCTGTTGAGTTTCACGGCGTAACGCTGTGTTGTATCGCTCTCTTGGCACATAAACCATGCAAGAGAAGAAACGACCATACACATCCTTACGCACAAATAGGCGACACATGTCACGCTCTTGAGTTTGTAGAACGCCCATCGCCACTTCAAGTAGCTCGCTTTCGCGTGCCTGTACTAACTCATCACGAGGGTAGGTTTCAAGAATATTGAGTACCGCCTTGTATGCATGTGTGCCTTTAGCAAAGTCACATTGCTCCATGATACGGTTAATTTTACTCTTAAGTACCGGAACATCTACCGCACTGTTGTTGTAGAAGCTAGACGAGAACAAACCAATGAAACGGTCTTCACCAATCACATTACCTTCATCATCAAAACGCTTGATACCAACATAGTCAATATATGCTGGTCTATGAACGCGTGAAAGTGAGTTTGTCTTGGTTAAGATCAACAAGTTGTTACTGCGTGCTTCTTTGCGCGCAACTTCAGGCAGTTCAGACAATAAACGGCTGTGATCGTCACCTGAGTTTTTCATTAGTCCGAGACTTGTGCCTTCAACTGGCTTCAGTTCATAGTCACCTTGAACTGGAGTCAAATCATATTGGCGGTAGCCCATAAAGGTAAAGTTGTCGCTAACCAGCCAGTCTAAAAACTCGACGGCTTCAGCAACTTCTTCTTTTGAACAACTATAATGACGGGTCGGCAGCTCTTTACTTACGCTCACCAATTTATCGCGAATTGGTAGCCAATCAGCAACCGCAACAGAAACATCATTTAAGACAGATTCAAGCTCAGCTGTAAAATCAGCGATCACCGAATCATCTGTTTGCCTGTCGATTTCGATAAAGAATACGGTCTTAGTAGACGTAGATTCTTGTTCTGCTTTTAAGTTAGAAACCGCGGTGATTGCACCAGCATCATTTCTTTGTAACTTAAGTGGAGAATGAAGTAATAGGTGAGAGACTATGTTTTTGCGATTCATCGCCATGCGCACTGAATCAACCAAAAACGGCATATCTTTAGCGATTATCTCGACAATCGTATGCGATGATTGCCATCCATCCTTTGCAACCTCAGGATTAAAAACGCGAATGACGGCATCGTCAGACTTGTTTTTATCAAGGGCATTCCAAAGGCTCAATGCTGCGCCGTATAAGTCACTGTCGTTACGATGTGCCAAATCCTCTTTAGACATATTGCTGTACAAGGTTTTGGCAAACGTTTCGACAAGTGACACTTTGTCAGCATGGACTTTTTTATGGATAAGCTTGCAGACGTTATCTAGGATAACAGAAGCTGTGCCTTCATTTTGTGTCATTATGTGTTCCTTAATCTATACCACCTTTGAACGGTAGATTATTTGTACAGCCATTTATTAGCGTGGAGTCAGGTAAATTCTAACCTTTCTGACGCTAATAAACAGCCTTTTTGACGAAAACATTTCAAGCTTTTCAGCTGTTTGCTCATCTATTCACAAAAAATAGATATAAATCGCCAATACCAAATAAAAAGGAGCACAATTATTCACATTATTTTTTCTGGTCAGACCAGATAAGCGTTCCAATTGCCGGTAAAAGCAGCACAGCACCCAGCATATTTACCAAGAACATGAAGGTTAAAAGGATACCCATATCAACCTGGAACTTAAGCGCAGAGAAAATCCATGTGCTTACGCCAATCGCCAATGTGATACCAGTAAACAGTACCGCACTGCCTCGTTCAGCAAGCGCATTTCGATAGGCAACCGACAACGGCATACCTTGCTTAAGCTGTCCCATCATAGAGGATAGAATATAAATGCCGTAATCGACACCTATTCCCACACCCAAAGCAATTACCGGTAGCGTCGATACCGTTAAACCGATTTCAAGCTGCACCATAAGCGCCTGTGCCAGCGTTGATACCACATATAAAGGTAGTACCACTGCGATAGTCGCTCGCACGCTCCTAAAGCTCGCTAGGCACAACAGAATCACCGCACCGTACACGTAGATCATCATAGGAACCTGTGCCTCGGAAACGGATTCATTTGTTGCCGCCATCACACCGATTGGACCTGATGCTAATTTAAAGGCAACATCATCGGTTCCCTCTTCTTCTGAGAACGCTTTGATCTTCGCAATCACATGGTCGATAGATTCGGCCTTATGATCTGCCATAAAGATGATAATAGGCATCACCGAACAATCACCGTTAAGTAGCCCTGAGCTTGTCTCCACTCGAGAGGTAGCTTGAACTAGAGAAGCGGTATTTCTTGGTAACGTCTGCCACTTTAAGTTACCTTCGTTGTACCCAGCATTAACCGCTTGTGCAACGGAGCTTAAAGAAACAGCCGATTGTACACTCGGTAAGTTTTCTACTCTCCATTGGAAACGACTAATACGCTCCATTGTATCGTGCTCAGTACAAGCCGCAGGTGTCGCTTCTACAATGACCTTTAAGATATCAGAAGAAATGGCATAACGATCTGAGATAAGGAAAGTGTCTTGGTTGTATCTGGCATCTTCATGTAGCGCCGGTGCACCAGCATGTAAATCACCAATACGCATTTTTTCAGATTGCCAGTAGCCAAATGCGAATAGTACTGCACTGATAAGTAAAATCACTCTGGCCACTTTTTTGTCTGTGGTTTTCACCAAGGCCTCTCGCATTGCTTCAAACATACCATGGCTGGCGTTTTTACCATCACCAAGTCGCTTAATATTTGCAGACTCAAAAAAGGACGCCATCACAGGAAGCAGTACCAAGTTGGTAAAGATAATAACCGCAACCCCTAAACTGGCAGTAATAGCAAGTTCACGAATAATGCCGATGTCGATTGCCAGTAAGGTTAAGAAACCAACGGTGTCCGAAAGTAGAGCAATGCCACCTGGGATAAGTAATGCTTTAAAGCTCGCTTCAGCAGCCACTTTGCAGCTTACCCCTTCCGCTACTTTTTTACCTATCGCGTTGATCATTTGCACACCGTGACTCACACCAATAGCGAACACTAAGAAAGGCACCAAAATAGACATAGGGTCAACGCCAAAACCCAAAGTACTAAGTAAGCCCATCTGCCAAATCACAGCAATAAATGAGCAAACAATAGGGAGCAGCGTAAGCTTAAAGCTCTTACAAAACATCCAAACCATAATAAAAGTAAAAGCAATTGCTAACGCAAAGAAAAGCACGACACCTTTTGCACCATCAGCAATGTCACCGGCCATTTTCGCAAAGCCAATAATATGTATGCTCACGTTATCAGTGCTCAGTGGCGCTCGGATCTCAGACTCTAGTTTTTGCGCAAAGGCTAAGGTATCAAGCTTTTCTTGAGTTTGCGGATCGGTTTCCATTAACTGGGCGGTTACCATGGCACAAGAATAATCGCTTGCAACCATACGACCCACAACTTTTGCTTTCTCGATGTTCTGCTTTACAACCGCTAGGCCTTGTTCAGTAGGTTGGAAATTAGCGGGAATAATAGGTCCACCGGCAAAGCCGTCCTCTACCACCTCAACGAATCTCGCACTGGGTGCAAAGATTGAATTCACCAGTGGACGATTAACACCAGGGATAAAATAAAGCTGATCATGCACAGCCTTTAGCTGAGTGAAAAATGGCTCATTAAAGATGTCACCATCTTTATCACAAACAGAAATAAGAATACTATTTGCACCACCAAACTGTTTTTCGTGCTTCAAGTACACTTTCATGTATTCATGATTTAATGGAATATTTTTGTTAAATGACGCATCAAGCTGAATTTGTGTGGCTTTGAAACCCAAAAATATCGTCGTCAGTACGAAAAAAGACACGACGGTAATACGGTGCCTAAAGATGGCGTATACCAATTGATTTAAAAACGCTTGCATTAGTTTTTCACCTCTACCTCAGCAATCCCCTGCTCCGTCGCTAGAATTAGCTGATTCTTTTTAACCACGCCTGCTAAAATAGAGTGGCCGTTTTTTAGTTGTTTTGAGGTTAGCTTACCTGCTTTCAACGTGAATATTACACCGCTGTTAGCAAACATATAGGTCACATTATCTTTGTGGGCAATACTATTTATTGTCGCCGTTTTTTGAGTATCAAGCTGCACTACTTGCTGTGCATTGCCAATAAATGCGTTGCCCCTAAGGCCTGCAACAATAAGTTGGTTATCTGATGTTTGATCAACAGCAAAAAATGAACCACGATAAAAAGGCTCAAATTTTTGCCATGTTTTTCCTAAGTCATCACTTTGTGCCACAAGTCCCATTTCACCGGCAAGATACATCATGCCTTCGGCGATTAACAGGCGATTAAAATGGGGAAGAATAAATGCCGTTTCTTGTTCGTATGCCGCGGGGTCTTGCTCTTTTAAATCGGCTAAGTAGTCGACATCATCGGGGTGAACAAATTCACTGATAAAACGTTTTGTCCAAGACTCACCACCATCAGTGGTCTCAAAAAACATGCCATAAGCGCCCACAGCAAAGCCGTGTTGTTGGTCAATAAACTCAATATCAAGACAAGGCTTTTCCAATGTTGGGAGATATTGTTTTAGTGCCCATGTTTTACCACCGTCTGTGGTTTTGATTATGCTAGCGTCGTGGCCACAAGCCCAACCAATATCTTTACCTTTGAATGTTACAGAGGTTAACAGTGATTGAATTGGCACCTCTGCCTGCATCCATTTTTGCCCTTCTTGTTTAATAATTATTGTGCCGTGTTTACCTACCGCAATTAACGCATCACCGTTATCTGTAATATCTGTGAAAAGCGTTTGCTCTGGGTGAGCGACCATCAGGGCTGATTCTGCTGAGATCTGATCACTACTTTCAGCTACTGCTACATGCGCCATAGTTAAAATCGAGGCTGCTACTAACTTCTTCATCATGAGAAAACACTCGAGTTGTGAGAGGAAAGGAGGAAGAAGGCTGAAGCGAGGTTGCTTCAGCCTGATAATATTTGATTAACGGCGACCCTCACGGCGCAAAGCACCCTGAGTAAACTCGTTATCGTTGAAAGACTGACTGAAGTCGTACATGTCTTCTTCGTTATCTAACCCAATCGCAAGGTAGCGACGAGAGTTTAGATCATGATAGACATCCAACGTACTCCAATGTGTCGGCACTTCGTAGTAATTAAGACCATGTGCCATCGCAACGCGATACATCTGGTCACGGTTATCATAGATATCCGTTACGTGGATTTGCCAGCTATCTTCATCAATATAGAACACACGCTTTTTGTAAATATGGCGAGTACCTTCTTTCAGGTTAGCTTCAACTACCCATACGCGGTGCTTTTCATATCGTACATGTTCTGGGTTAATATGACCGGCCATCAAAATATCATCATACTTCAGCTTGTCGCTATGTAGTTTGTAACTGTTGTAAGGGATATACATCTCTTTTTTGCCAACAAGTTTCCAATCATAACGGTTTGGAGAGCCGTTAAACATATCAAAGTCATCTGTTGTACGTAAGCTATCTGACGCAGTTCCTGGTGCATCATATGCAACGTTTGGCGCACGTCTTACACGACGCTGGCCTGCGTTATAGGTCCAAGCCTGACGAGGTGTCAAAATTTGGTCCATAGTTTCATGTACAAGCAATGCAGTTCCAGCAAGACGAGCAGGTTCAGTCACTTGCTGCTTAAACTTAAATAGGATATTTGACTCTTGCAACGCTTCAGGGGTTGCGTCTGTTGCAGAGTACTTAACCAATAGTTGCTCATCGAAACCGATAATGTTGTAAGCCCCTGACTCCGTAGGCATCGCTTGACCGCCGAAACGTGCAATCGACAAGCCACGGAAACGCAATAGGTGGTTCCAGATAGCTTCTAAGCCATCTTTTGGCACCGGAAACGGAATACCGATAGCAGTATTTTTAATGCCGTTACCACCTTCGATCAGTTCTGCTGTAGATGCGTATTTCTTTGTCGCATCATACACAAACTGCGGATAAGACGCGCTGCGTCTAGTTGGGTAGATGTTCATTTTGAACGTTTCTGGATACGTTTCAAATAACGCAATTTGACCAGGACTTAACAATGACTTGTATTTATCTAAATTTGATTTATCAATCGTGAACAATACTTTGTCATCAGCAAATGGATCTGGATGGTGCATGCCCACTTCATAACCAGCTGGAGGCGCAGTGATCCCACCATTCCAAGCAGGAATACTGCCATCAGCATTACCCGCTTTCTCTGCACCGATAGGCGTCAAGTCTTTACCTAAACGTGCAACTTCGTCAGCGCTCATCTTCGCCATAGCGCTACTGGCAGACAGCATTGTAATTATTGTTGCTGCGATAAATGTAGGTTTTCTAAACATATCGAAAGCCCTTAAATTGAATACTTAATGTTGAATGAGATGAAATCACGGTCCGCAAAGGTATTCGTCTTACCACCACCCCAAAACGTGTTATAGCCAAAATCAAATGACCACGAATTTAGGTAGTTAAAGTTTAGATTAATGCCTAGCGATTTACGATCCTCAATGAACAAGAACATAGGATCCGGGGTGATACCGTTAACATCATGTGAGAACACTACGCGTGGAGAAAAATTCACACCACTGAATAGATTGTTATACTCACCCTTAGCAATAAGGCGATAGCCCCATGCAGAAGCCGATGGGAATGGGTTGGTCTCTGGACCGTTTGAAACCGCTTGGTGGATAAGATTGTAATCTCGGCCAGAAAGCCCCTCAATCGTGCCACTTCGGCCAGTACCTGAAACATTCAAACGAAGCTCATCGTACTCTGGCATGTCTTTGATGGTAACAGCACCGACTTCACCAACCACTGCCCAGCTATCTGCGCCTAGCGATGGTCCGAACAAATGCGTTGCAGTAAACTGTGCTTGAATAGTGTCTCGCAAAATATAACCTTGCGCGACTTCACCAGGACCCACATAAGCGATATCGTCACCTTGACTAAGCTGAGATAAACCAGCCAAATCATCACGCAGACCCGCAGCGGCCAACTGCTCAACCATACCTGCGTAAAGTAGTTCAACGTCATCTATCTGCAGTGGTTCATCTTGTCTATATGCCACTTCACCAGCAAATGCGGTTTCACCAATCGCAGTATTAAAACTTAAGCCATACAGTTTGATGTCTTCTGGGTAGGTAATTTGCGCTTGAGTAAAGGCATTTAGGTTAGTGACATTGTCTGCAGTAATTTGATTTTGTGCGATGTAAGCTAAATCCGCCATTATCGCTTGCTGTGTAAAATTAGATGCTTTACCAGAAATCAGAGGTCTACGGCTGTGGTAATTAATGTAATACAAACCAAATTCAGTGTCGTTTAGCTCTGGAGAGAAAATACCCAAGCGTAAACCGTACTGACCACCATCATCAGGTTCGCTCTTACCGTTATTCCCTTTTCCTTTAAGCGCCACTTTAGTCGGATAAGCCATATACATGGACGCTGCAGCGCTGCCAACAGCTTGTGCTGTTGGTACTACGCCTTGAGCAACCAATGCGGCCGTTGCATCAGCATATAAGCTGTTTAACGCATCCGTTAGGTGATACAGATCGATATCAGGGTTTGAGGTAAAACCAAGTTGTACATTTTGCATATAACCATTTTCAGATGCAAAATCATTGGTTGAGAAGTAACTACCCGTTGCTGGCAACCTTGTTTCATGCCATTGATATTGGTAGAAGCCCTCTAGGTTTACATTCTCAGATAACACCACCGACGCCCAAAGCATACCTACAGGGATAAAGGCTTCTTTTACTTCAGAGCCTGGTGCTTTCAAACGGTCAATATCCACTGGGTTGACGTTAATACCGTGGGAAATCAGTGTACTTTCACCCCAGTTAACTACTTGCTGACCTAAACGCACAGAAAGCGGGTTTTTACCATCATTCAGGTCAAAATCCGCCCATACAAACGCATCTAGTAAACGTAAATCAGAACAGACTTGTTTTCTGGTATCATCGTCTTCACATGGGTCAACTTTTTTGCCTGAAACAGGGTTGCTATATGCAAAATCACCATCTTCCATCGCAAAGTCATAGAAATACATGAAACGAGTGAATAAACCATAGTTATCTTTGGTAATCGCTAAATCATGGGTACCTTTTAACAGCTGAGAGAAAGTATCTCCAGAGTCAAAATTTAGGTTACCGGCATCACCATTATTTGAATAGGCACCCTGTTGCGACCAGATTTGTGACGAAGAATAGATCGTATTACCAGTGGTTGCTTTATAACCTGTCCAGTCGAACTGTGGATGATTACTTTTACCGATGAAATCAAAGTTACGATCTTCAACGCGAATGCTTTGACCATAAGAAAAAGTTGAGTCGAAGGTAATTTCGAAATCACCAACCTCAAAACTGGCCGCGTGTACTGACGTGGCGGCAGCTCCCATTACAGCCGCACTAAGACCGAGCATGATTTTGTTTTTCACAAAGAGCGATCTTTTTATCATTATTTCTCCCCCTTTTGGCGGGTCATGTCTAGAGCTTAAGCTCTTAGAGTTATTGTTTTTTGTTGTCTAAACGATAGAAGCGAAACCGCGAAAATACAAATACTGCTCAACTAAATCAACGCTTTTTCGCCTCTAGGGGCGTATTTTACTCTTGGTAAGACGTCCTACCAGATAATTTATAACACGTATTTCAAGCTTATAACAAACTCATTTAACAAAAATAAAATATGTTTTGCAGTTCTACTTCGATTAAGTGACTTTTTCTAACGATAGAAACTTATTGCTATCATCCAAGATGAGACGGAATCTGCCCCTGATCCCAATTGATGAAATAAAGGGGCGAATACGCTCTGCGGGGAAGCGAATACTTTTCCCCCCATCTTCAATCACTTGCACTGAAGTATAGTGCCCGTAGTAGTAACCGAGGCACTTGTCATAGCTCAAATCCATGTAAAAGAAGTACTCTTTCATCTACTGCGCTAGCGCCTTCTCTACCTTCTCATATAAGTCGTCGCTCAAGCCTTCTAAGTTAGCCAAACGACTTAACTGCGCTCGCATCAGCTGTTGACGCGTTTCGTCATAACGCTTCCATGACATGAACGGCGTGATCATACGAGACGCATTTTGTGGATTAATGCTGTTTAGCTCCACTAATAGATCTCCCAATAACGCATAGCCCATACCGTCTGTACGATGGAATTGCGCGGGGTTACTTCTTGCGAAGCTTCCTATCAATGCGCGAACACGGTTGGGATTGCCTTTATCAAAACAAGGATGCGCATAAAGCGTATTTATATTCGATATCACCTCATCATTAGATAAGCTTGCACTTAACGCAAACCATTTATCCATGACTAGGCTATCGTGACGCCATTGGCTATCGAATTGACTGAACAAACTTTCCATCTTTGTGTGCTGCGCGGCGACAGCTGCTTTTAGTGATGCCAACTTAGTGGTCATATTGCTTGAAGAAAATTGATTATCTAGCGCGCTGTCCACACTATCAGAGTCTGTTTTCGCTAAGTAATAAAGTGCTTTATTTTTAAAGGCTCTGATCGCGACATCCTTTGCTTCTAATGAGCCTGAGTCTTGCAAAGACAAATAAGCGTGTTCAAACACCGATTGCAGTGATTGCGCAATTTGCATTTCAAATGCGTCGGAAATTGAAACGAGTTTGTCTACTGGGATAATTTCAAATTGACTGGCTAGCGTGTCAAACGTTGGTAAAGTCAATAACTCAGCCAGTAGCGCAAGGTCTCCTTCTAATGTTTCCACTAATGAGGACAACGCGCCGAGGAGTTTTGGATCCAGTTTGAAATCACCTGACGTAACCGCTCGTTTAACTTCAATCATAAAGATTTGCTGCATTGCTTCCCAGCGAGCGTAATCACTGCGCGCAAAACGCAATATGTGTAGTAACTCATCAATGGAATAGCTGTACTCCATAAGCACAGGTGCTGAAAAATCTTCTAGCAATACAGGAACCGGTTTACTTACAACTTGCTCAAATTCAAACCGCTGTTCAAATTCAGTAATATCTAACGCCCGTTGTATTTCACCGTGCTTTGTTAGCAACGGGATGCTTTCACCTTGCTCATCCAAAAGCTCTAGCTTAAAAGGAATATGCAGTGGCGCTTTTACAGGGTCGCAATCGGCATGGCTTTGGCTCACCGTAATTGCGTATGTTTGTGCCTGTTCGTCATACTCTGTAGCCACTTTTACTCTTGGCGTGCCGAATTGCTCATACCATAGTTTAAATTGCGTTAAATCAACACCAGAAGCATCCATCATTGCATTAACGAAATCATCGCACGTCACAGCTTGTCCATCGTGACGCTCAAAGTAGAGCTTCATCCCTTTTTGGAAGTTTGCTTCCCCCAATAAGGTATGCATCATACGGATCACTTCAGCGCCTTTATTATAAACAGTAACGGTATAGAAGTTGTTCATTTCAATAACTTGCTGTGGCCTTATTGGGTGTGCCATTGGCCCTGCATCTTCCGCAAACTGATGTGTACGCATCGCCATTACTGCGTCAATTCGGTTTAGGCCTCGAGAACCTAGATCACTGCTAAACTCCTGATCTCTAAATACGGTTAGGCCTTCTTTTAAACTAAGCTGAAACCAATCTCGACAAGTAACCCGGTTCCCAGTCCAATTATGGAAGTATTCATGTCCAACTATCGATTCAATGGTGTGAAAGTCTCGGTCTGTCGCAGTCTCTTGGCTTGCCAACACACAGGCACTATTAAAAACATTTAGTCCCTTGTTTTCCATTGCCCCCATATTGAAAAAATCAACCGCAACAATCATGTATATATCGAGATCGTATTCCAAATCAAACCTTGACTCATCCCACTCCATGGCCTTTTTTAGTGACGTCATAGCATGAGGAGCTTTATGTAAATTGCCTTTATCGACAAATAGCGCCAACTTCACGTCTCTACCCGACTTAGTGCTGTAATTGTCTTCTAATACGTCAAAATCGCCGGCAACCAAGGCAAACAAGTAGCTTGGTTTTTTGTGCGGATCGTGCCATTTTGCAAAATGCCTACCGTCACTTAAGCTCCCTTCTTCAACTTTATTGCCATTTGATAATAAGTAACGATACTTTGATTCACCTATGACCGTCACCGTATAAGTCGTCAGTACATCAGGTCTATCCATAAAGTAGGTGATTTTTCTAAAACCTTCCGCTTCACATTGCGTGCAGTAAGCGCCATCAGAGAGGTATAAGCCTTCAAGTGAAGTGTTTGTTTGCGGCGAAATTTTAGTGACAATTTTAAGCTCAAAGGCCTCAGGCAAGTTAGAAAGAATCAATTCAGAGTCAGATTTTTCAAGGCTTTGCCACTCTTCACCATTTACCTGACAAGATGCTAACTCTAAGTCGACACCATCTAATATTAATTGTGTCGCATTGCTCACAGCGACAAACTGACTTACGGCAGTCACTATGGTATTTCTTGGGCTTAACTCAAAGGTCAAGCAAAGCGTATCAACGGTATGGCTTGGTGCAAGGTAATCTTTAAGAAATTTGGCTTGTGGTTTTTGAGTCATATATAGTCCTTACAAAAACGCCCCAAAAAGGGGCGAGTGATAAAACAAATTTGATATCGCCAATGCTAAGGATAGGCGTTTAATTTCTATTTGACCTGTTGGAAAAGGCCTCATCAAGATTGCAAATGTGCTATTCTACGCTTGCCCTGCTTTCTCATTTGGTTCTTCAGCGTTTACCGTTGGTGGCGTAATCTTTAGGATCTTGATACCAAGATACGCGTAGATAACCGCCAGCACAGGATTGATCAAGTTAAAGAATGCGTACATGGCATAATCAAACGGATTGATCAGTAGTACACTTTGCATATATGCGCCACAGGTGTTCCAAGGGATCAGTGGACTGGTGATTGTGCCACCGTCTTCCAGCGTGCGAGAGAGGTTTACACTCTTCAAACCGCGCTTTTTATATTCTTCTTTGAACATACGACCGGGGACAACAATCGCGATGTACTGATCCGCTGCAACTAGATTTGTACCAATACAAGTTGCAATAGTCGAGGCAATTAGTGAGCCCGTGCTTTTTGCAATTTTAAGAATGCTGCGTACGAAGACATCAAGTAAACCAGTTTTTTCCATAATGGCACCAAACATCAATGCCGTCATCACCAGCCAAGTTGTCGTAAGCATTGATGACATGCCACCGCCACTTAGCAAGTCGTCCATTTTTGCATCGCCTGTTTGCAACGCAAAACCATCAAAGAAAGTCGCCCACACCAATTTCACATAGCCCACTAACTCGCCTTGGCTAGCATCAATTTGACTTGCAATAAGATCACCTTGGAACAGTACAGCCCATATCGCCCCCATCACCGCGCCGATTGAAATCGCCGGAAAAGCAGGCATCTTCTTGATAGCAAGCCCAAGCAGCACCAGTAAAGGAACTAGCATTAACAGGTTAATGTTGAAATTAGTTTGAAGTATCGAAACAATTTCATCTATTCGCCCCGCCTCGCTTGACGCTTCAGCATTAAAGCCCATGACAATAAATATAATAAGTGCGATTACAAAGCTAGGTACAGTGGTCCAAAGCATATGCTGAATATGATCAAATAAATCACTACCAGCGACTGCAGGCGCTAAGTTTGTGGTTTCAGACAATGGGCTTAACTTATCACCAAAATAAGCACCTGAAATAACTGCACCCGCTGTCACGACTTGATCTAAGCCAAGCCCCGTCGCCACACCTAGTAGAGCGACACCTATTGTTGCGGCCGTCGTCCATGAGCTACCTATACTCATCGCCACAATCCCACAAATCAAACAACTCGCGGCATAAAACCAACTTGGATTGATAATTTGTAGTCCGTAATAAATCAGTGTTGGGACCGTGCCAGACAGCAGCCAAGTACCTATTAAGGCACCCACCATCAATAAAATAATAATGGCGCCAAGAGAGATAGTTATCCCCTTTATCATCGCTTCTTCAAGCGTCTTCCACGTAAAACCATTTTTTAGGCCGACGAGCGCCGCTGTGAATGTTGCAAAAAGCAAGGCTATTTGGTTTGGACCTGATGATGAACTGTCACCATAGAGGTACACCGCAGCACCAAGCAAAGCGACCAACAAAGTGATCGGAATAAGAGCGTCAATAAATGACGGCTGTTTTTGTTGTTTCAAAAGGAATACTCCTACGCACGACGACCCATGCTTATAATTATTTTATTTGCAGTATACCGTTTTGAGCCGTTTTGAGTAGCTAGGTTGCCAGTGGTCGAGCCACGCACCATTCTCAAAAAGCCTCAAAAGAGTATCAGCTTAGAAAATCTGGCAGATGATAACAAAATTTGTAAAGTAAAAGTAAGTGTAAAAGGCATAATAAAAGGCGCTTGAAGCGCCTTTTATTATTTATTAACTTCGTTTTTGGCTATCCGCCCGTATGAAATTAGGTCCTGCGTGATAAGCGCAGCCTCTTCAAGGTAAGGGTCTAACTCCGAAATAACCTCTGGTGCATCATCCAAATCTTTAACCGGCTCTAAACCGAGACGTTTCAACCTTTCATTAGTGCGTTTCAATACCAGATCATCGCGTTCTTCACGCTCCTTGATACGCTCGGCTTCAACTAATGAAATCGCCTTATCATCTTTGCGCGCTTTGTATTCTTCAATATCTTTATAAATATATTCGAATTCTGGCTCTGCTTTTACTCGCTCATCATGGCGCTTACTCAAGTATTGAATAGTTGGCGACAAGTTATCTAGACTCGCATATTTTGCACGAACAATACTATCCCAAGGCAGTGCATTATCTTCTTGGCTCTCTCCCCACTCCTCAGGATTGATTGCCGACGGTAGCAAGATATCAGGGATCACGCCTTTATGTTGCGTACTGCCACCATCAATACGGTAAAACTTCGCAATAGTGTAAGTTACACTCCCCAAAGGATTTTCGAATAAATCGTAGTTTTTACCGAGGCCACGATGTTGTTGCACGGTGCCTTTACCAAAGGTTTGCTCACCAATCACCACTGCTCGACCATAATCCTGCATCGCGGCAGCAAAAATCTCAGATGCCGACGCACTGTAGCGGTCAACTAAAACGGTCAAAGGTCCATCGTAGAAGGTAATGCCATCTCTATCTTGTTGACTTTCAACACGGTTATAAGCGGTATGGATCTGAACAACTGGACCTTGGTCAAAGAATAAACCGGATAGCTGGGTCGCTTCATAAAGCGAGCCACCACCATTTTGGCGAAGGTCAATGATAACCCCATCTACTTTGGCTTCTTTAAGTTTAGCGATTTCAGTTTTTACATCTTGAGAAAGATTATTGTAAAAACTCGGGATTTCTATCACGCCTATTTTGCTTTGTAGCTCAGAATATTTGGCTTCAAAGACAGAAGACTTAACTGCGCGGTCTTCCAATTTTACTTTGTCACGAACAATTTCAACGACTTTGGGCGTACCGTGACTATCAGTACCTTTAAGGTATTGAAGTCGAACCTTGGTTCCCTTAGGGCCTTTGATGAGATCGACCACATCATCTAAACGCCAGCCGATAACATCTACAAATTCTTTATCATCTTGTGCTACGCCGATGATTTTGTCGTCCGGCTTAAGCTTTTCGGTTTTGTCCGCAGGGCCGCCTGGAACTAAACTTCGGATCACAGTGTAATCTTCATCGTAACTTAATACCGCACCAATACCTTCCAGCTCTAAGTCCATATCCATTTTGAACTGTTCAGCTCGGCGTGGCGAGAGATAGGAAGTGTGCGCTTCAATACTACGTGCGAACGCATTCATGATTACTTGAAATGCATCTTCACTGTTCGTTTGGACTAGGCGTTTTTGCGCGTTTTTGTAGCGCTTGGTAAGGACTTCTTTGGTCTCTTCCCAATTTTTGCCGGTCAATTTTAAGCGCAGCGCATCAGATTTAACGCGCTGGCGCCAATATTCGTCAAGTTCGCTTGTCGCGGTTGCATAACTTTGCTCTTCTCTATCAAAAATGAACTCATCTTTTTTGTCAAAGTTCATTTCTTTGTCGAGTAAGCCAATGGCAAAATCATAGCGCTCAAAGCGACGCTTCATGCTTAGATTAAACATATCATAAGCAAAACCCAGCTTTCCTGAGATCAACGCATCATCAAATTGTTTACGATATTGTTGAAAACTATCGATATCCGACTGTAGAAGCAAAGACTTATTAAAGTCGATGGCTTCTACGTACCTATCGAAAATTTTATCCGATAAGCTGTCATCAAAGCTGAAGCGTTTGTAGTGTTGTCGAGTAAATAGGTTAGTCACTCGTTTACTAGCCGTTGTGTGTTGCGCTTCAGGTTTAAGAACCGGCAAGTCCTTAATAGTGACTGTGCTTGTTGAGGCTAAAGTAACACTCGATACGAACGCGGCGACTAGGGAAATGAGTGGTAACTTTTTACTCATATACAACTCCTTACTGGATATATAGGCTATCTGCTTTAGTTTTAACTTGCATTCCTGTTACAAGCTCTACGTGCACTTCATCATTTTTGACTTCAGTGATAGTAGCGTTAACAAGCGCTTGACCAAGTTTAACTTTAACTTTGTTATTAACCTTGACCTGTTCAGCCGGTAAAGGTTCAACTTTACCACTGCGCTTTGGTTTAACTTCAGCAGGTTTATTACTCATTTTAGGGCGTTTTTGGTCTTGACGATCCCTAGAGTGAGGTTTCTTTTTGTAAGATTTTGTTTCGCCATCGCGATTGTTTGGACGCTGTGGCTTTTTACGCTTAGCCATTTTTGCACGGCTCTCGGCCAATGCTTTTTCTGCGTGTTCAACGTGTTCTTGTTCAACCTTTTCTGCTTGATTGCCGTCTAGGTCTACACGAAACTCGTTCTTAGTGACTGCCTCGAGATAGCGCCAATTTGAAGTGTATTTACGAAGTGCTTGACGTACTTGAGTTTTACTGACTTTGTCAGAACCCTCAATACGCTCAGCGATATCTTTGAAAATACCTACCTTTAATGGCTTAATCCCTTCCTTTTGCTTGAAGCAGTTAGGAAATTCTGAAAATAAGAAGTCTAATACTTCATTTGTGTCTTTTAGCTTGTTTGTGGTTTCCATTTTTAAACCTATTAATTACATCTGCTCATCGAGCGACGAGTTTATATAGTGTGTAACCCAGTCAATTAGCTCTTCTATATCTGCTTCAAGAAGCGCTAAATCACCACGAAGATGTTCCCAAATACCTTCTATGAGCCTATCTATTGTGTCACAGTCTAAATCTTCGGGAAGCAAATCCCATGCGTGATGAATAAGTTCATTTAAGCGTTCTGCAACAACTTCTTCTTCGCCTTCCCAATCACCAACATCGGCGTAGGAAAACAAATAATCTTGTACCTGAAGCATATCTTTCATTAAAGCGTTTCCTCAAACGCTTTAACTAACGCTTCTAATCCGATCTTATCCTGCTCGTCAAATCTTGCCAGACTAGGACTGTCAATGTCTAGCACGGCAATCACTTTATTATCTTTAAAAACAGGGATCACAATTTCTGAATTTGATGCTGCATCGCAAGCAATGTGGCCAGCAAACGCATGAACATCCTCAACCAATTGCGTTTCACAAGTTGCAGCGGCTGTACCACACACCCCTTTACCAACAGGAATTCGAATGCAGGCAGGGTTGCCTTGGAATGGCCCAAGAACCAACTCTTCAGCGCTATCCATAAGATAAAAGCCTGCCCAGTTGATATCTTCAAGAGTTGTAAATAAAAGCGCACTCAAGTTTGCCATATTGGCAATCACATTGTGTTCACCACTGATTAGCCCTTGAGCTTGTTTAACTAAAGTCTGATAAAAGTCTTGCTTTTGCATTACCATCAAATTCACGAATTGAACGACAAAAGCTAAAGGTACTCTTTCGGAGAAATAATTAAAACCTTTTCGACTGAAAAAGTATTAATTATCTGTAAAACTGACACTGCTCGGTTAATTATCACTCAGTTTTACGATGACCTGCCCGTAAACCAAACAAGAATAGCCCCGCGGCGAGCATTGACATTAAGGCGTTAACAATAAAACCGACACCCGATTGTGCAGCGAAAAGATAGCTAAATGCAGCACCACCAAGTAAGCCTAGTGTTAACAAACCACCATATTGCACCTTGTTGTACCTAAACATAAGGATATATCCGGGAACAACGAATAGACACATTGCAAGACCAACGATGTATGCGTTAGAAATTGCGCTGAGTAGTAAGTTAAAGAACATCTCACTGCGACCGAGTGTAAAGCTGTAGTAAATCCCAAGCACACCGCCCACAATTAACGGTGATAATAAAGAGAACCCAACCCCTTTGCCAACTTGTTTCATATTCAACACTCTCTACACTTATTATTCATTCAACACTATTGAGTATTGTGCAAGCAGTGCCTCGGCACTAGCCGACTTTGGTCTAATAGGTATTTTTATCGAGAGTATATCGGTGAAATCGCAAGATGGGAGATTTCTGATATCAGAAACAAAAAAGCCCTCAAATATGAGGGCTTTAAATGTGGCGGAGAGATAGGGATTTGAACCCTAGATACGCTATTAACGTATGCCGGTTTTCAAGACCGGTGCTTTCAACCACTCAGCCATCTCTCCAAAACCTATAATCCACGCTTTTAAGCATGAATCTAAAATAAGTGGCGGAGAGATAGGGATTTGAACCCTAGATACGCTATTAACGTATGCCGGTTTTCAAGACCGGTGCTTTCAACCACTCAGCCATCTCTCCGCAGCGGGGCGAATAATAGAGAATCCCCATGCGCTTGTGAAGCTTTTTTTTCAATTATTTGATCGTTTGCGTAAAATTTGGCTCAATCGTCTAAGAACCAGCCAAAATTATGCGTGTTTTTGATATTTCAGCGAACTTTTGAAAATATTCAAAGTCTTACGTATTGAGTAACAATTACCGTAGAGACCCAATTAACGACAGATATTGATCCAGAAATCATTGCCCCAACATATAACAATTGATACTCTTATCTCAGTTATTTTTGGGATCAGCATGTTTTATTAAGGAGCTTGAATCATGGCATTCAATCATTCATACAACACTGCAAAACCTGTCATGTCGACAATGGAAACAAACAAAGTGTTGAAAAACACTTACTTCCTATTGGCAATGACATTAGCGTTCAGTGCAGTAACAGCAGCAATTTCAATGACAATGGCATTACCAGCGTTTACCGGTATTGTTTGTTCATTAGTTGCATTTGGTTTGCTATTTGTTATCGGTAAAAAAGCAAACTCATCTTCTGCTATCGGTCTTGTATTCTTATTTACTGGTATTTTAGGTTTCGGCCTTGGGCCTATGCTTAATCACTATGCTGCACTACCAAATGGTGGCATGTTGATAGCACAAGCACTTGGCACAACAGCGTTAATTTTCTTCGGCTTATCAGCTTATGCACTAACGACGAAAAAAGACTTCTCATTTATGGGTGGCTTTTTAACGGTTGGTTTAATCGTGGTTATTATCTCAAGCCTAGTAAACTTGTTTATTGGATCTAGCATCGCGTTTATGGCAATTAACGCGGCAGTCGTGTTATTAATGTCTGGCTTTATCCTTTATGATACAAGCCGCATCATCAACGGCGGCGAGACAAACTATGTGCTTGCAACTGTGAGCTTGTATTTAAGTATTTATAACTTATTTACCAGTATCCTTGCCCTTTTAGGCGCGTCGGATGACTAACTCAGAATTTCTGATAAAATAAGCCCCATTACGGGGCTTTTTTTATGAGTAAAATTTGAGTCAAATAGCCATATCAGTTCACTTTGGCGTAGCTGCACAGTCAAAGTTAACTTTACTAGAACGGTATGTCGATGCCGCTATTAAAAGTGACCATCAAATCGCGTGCATCTTTCTATATCAAGATGGTGTCTATCACGCCAGTCAAAAGATCGTACACGCTTCCGACGAATTGCAAGTCAACGCGATTTGGCAACGCATCAAAGATAAAGGGATCCCCCTGTTGCTGTGTGTCACCGCTGCGGAAAAGCGCGGCGTTAGCATCGAAGACGTTAGCCCTTTCACCGTTGCAGGCCTTGCGGAGTTTGCCATGATCTCGAGTAAGTCTGATAAGTGGATGCAGTTTAAATGAGTAAAAACGTGTTAATTATTTCGCAAACCAGTCCATTTGACCAAAATAGTCTGAAAGAAGCGCTCGATGTCGCACTAATCTATGCAGCGATTGATCAACAAGTAAGTTGGCTTTTTACCGGTTCTGCTGTGCTATCGCTCCAAAAAACCCTCAATGCTCCACTACTGGGTTTAAAGGACATGTTTAAACAATTAAAAACTCTGGAAATTTATGATGTCGAGCGGGTTTATGCCTGTCAGTCAGCAATGGATGAGTTTAACATATCGGCACACTCCCTTGCAGTTGATACTAAAGTTAAAAATCAACATGAAATCCTTGCGTTAATCAAACAACATGACTTTGTGGTGACACTATGAGTACGCTACATATTATTTCTAGTATTGAAGCATGCGATCAGCTGCAGTTTGTATCCCATCACGACACTATTTTATTATGTAATGATGGCTGCTTTGGTCAAACACGTATCTCAGCTGGGGATGCAAATGTAGTGATGCTGCAAACCTGCGCAAGTGCCAGAGGCATTGCGCCAGAAGCCGGAGTAAAGCTTATTTCTGACAAAGATTGGGTTGAGCTGACCATTACTATGAACAATTCAATTACTTGGTAATCATCATGCTAGAATTTAACAACCAAACTATCGAGACAGATAAACAAGGCTATTTGCTAGATCATACTCAATGGACTAAAGATTTAGCACCACTTCTAGCCGCGGAAGAAAACATTGAGCTTTCAGAAGCACATTGGGAAGTCATTGAGTTTGTGAGAAATTTTTATCTCGAATACAACACCAGCCCTGCTATCCGCATGCTGGTAAAGGCAATGGCTAAAGCACTAGGCGAAGATAAAGGTAATAGCATCTACTTATATAAGTTATTTCCAAAAGGCCCAGCCAAACAAGCAACAAAAATAGCAGGATTGCCAAAACCTGCCAAGTGTATTTAACCTGAACTTCGGATAATTAATGCCTTTCTAGCAGCCAGTTTTAGCGCTAACTGCGTTGAATTCACTTCCAATAGCCTGCTATTGGTGCGTAAATTCGTCTTGCCTACTAGGATGTAGGTACCTGGGCGGTAGCAGGACGCGAGAGCGAAGTTATCCCTAAAACTCTCTGGCTAGATAAGGAAATAATTTAATTAATTTTAAGAACAATTAGTTAGCTCATTCCTTACCCAAATCTCAGGTTATTTAGGACGGGACAACCGAATTAAAAAAGGCCTCAAATGAGGCCCTAATTTAAAAACATTACTTCGTATACGCTCTTGGCATATCAGAATCTGTCGTATATCTGTCTCTTAGTTTATCGTGGCGTGATTCAGTAGACACTTCCTCACCATTGATCCAGATTTTATCGATTGTGGTGCTGAATTCGAAAGGATCTGCACTCCACATTACGATATCTGCACGTTTACCAGCTTCAATCACACCGCCATCAATGCCCAGTGCTTTCGCAGGGTTGGCGGTAACCGCCTTAAGTGCACCTTCATGACTCATGCCATTTGCTACAGCAATACCCGCATCAAAGCGTAGCTGGTAGACGTTATGACTACCGTCACCACCAATTGACAGGATGACATTGACACCCGCTTTTTCAAGCTTACCTGCGTTATCTAGACTTGCATGCATTGAGTCAAAGCTAGCTGGTAGGTTTGATACCGCACTCAAAATAACAGGTACTTTCGCCTCAGCTAATTGCTCAGCGACCACTACCGCATCATCTGCACCCTGAATAATCAGATCTAAACCAAACTTTTCTTTTAGCTTAATCGCTTCAAGAATATCCGACGCTCTTGAAAGCGTCGCAATCACAGGCATATCACCCGCAAGCACTTGAGTTAACACTTGTTCTTCTGAACTCGGTTTTCCCTCGTCTTTTTTGTCTTTCTTAGCAAGCTTTTCTTGCTGTGCTTCAAGCTTTTTAACAACGTTATCTAACGCTTTTGCACGAGACCCTTTGCTTTTGGCACCCAGGTGAATAATTAAAGCTGTTTGCTTGTCGGTCACACTGTTAAATTCACCAGATAAGTCAACAACAAAACCAAGCCCTGCAAACTCACTTTTACCACCCCAAGGTGCGACAAAGTTTTGCGTTACACCGCCTTTTCTTGCATAGGCAATTAAGCTACTACGTGGATTAAATGCGGTGCTTGCGTCAAAGTCTACGCCGGCATCGTCATCACCAGCATCACGAGAAGCAGCAACAGCACCAACTTCAACTAAACCAAGTTGGTTCATTGAGCCGATAAAGCCTGGAGTGACAACCTTACCGCTGGCGTCAATCGTTACATCAGCAGTGACGTTATCTGGGTTAATCGCTTTTATTTTACCGTTCTCGATAACTAAGGTCGCGCCTTCAAGCACGCCAGCATCTGTCGCGGTATGGATCGTTGCATTAGTAATTGCAGTAACATTGGCAAAAGCAACAGAGTGAGCTAGCAATGCGCTAGTGATCATGGTTAATTTCATGGCTTTCATCTCATCAACTCCTTACTTTTGACCTAACATAAAATCACTAACCGCTTGATATTTTTCATCGTGACGATCATAGACTTTTCCACCATCTACAAAGACCTGCTCTGCACGAGAGTAAACGCTGAACGGGTTGGTGTTCCAAATTACTACATCGGCTTGTTTGCCTTGCTCTAGCGATCCAGTTTTATCTTGAATGCCTAACGACTTAGCAGCGTTCGAGGTGATCCACTTAATTGCATGCTGCTCGTTAATGTTAAAGCCAGACTGGTTAGCCGTGTTCATCACTTTTGCGGCTTCATGATTCAAGCGTTGGATTGTGGTATCTGAATCCGAGTGAACAATTGCACATGAGTTTTTCACTGCATCAACAATTGCAACGTTTTCCTGAACCATATCATAGGCTTCCATCTTAAAGCCCCACCAATCTGGCCAAAGCGCAGCACAGTTACCGTTTTCACCTAATAGATCTGCAATCTTGTATGCTTCAATTCCGTGGTGGAACGTACCTGCGTGATAACCAAACTCTTTAGACAAGTCGATCATCATTGCCATTTCTTCCGCTTTGTAACAATGGTTATGGATCAAGATTTCACCATCTAGCACACCACGAAGCGTATCGAACTTGATATCACGTTTTGGGGCATCCGGATTCAATCCAGCAGCATACTCGGCTTCGTACTGTTCCCACGCGCGCTTATATTCACCAGCTTCAATCCAAGCTTCACGGTATCCTGCCATGTTACCCATACGAGTATAAGGGGCGACACCTTTGGAGCCATATACACGCTTTGGATTCTCACCACATGCCATTTTTAACCCATATGGCGCTTCTGGGAATTTCATTGCTTGCATTGTTGGTGCCGGTACATTCTTTAAGGTAACACCACGACCACCAAATAGGTTTGCAGAGCCAGGTAAGATTTGTAGCGTGGTGATCCCACCTTCTCTAGCTCGGTTAAAGCCCGGATCTTGCGGCCATACAGAATGCTCTACCCATACCTGAGAAGTATTAGGGTTAATCATTTCATTGCCATCGCTGTGCGATTCTACACTTGGGCTGGGGTAAGCCCCTAAATGAGAATGTACATCGATAATGCCAGGTGTTACCCATTTACCTTCAGCATCAATGGTAATATCTGCCGTGACAGATAGGTCTTTACCAACTTGCTTGATTTTACCATCAACAATAAATACATCACCTTGTTCTATCTTTTCACCCGTTCCGGTAAGAACGGTAGCATTAGTGA
The DNA here is from genome assembly GCF_000276645.1 of Pseudoalteromonas sp. NJ631. Taxonomy (NCBI): domain Bacteria; kingdom Pseudomonadati; phylum Pseudomonadota; class Gammaproteobacteria; order Alteromonadales; family Pseudoalteromonadaceae; genus Pseudoalteromonas; species Pseudoalteromonas sp. NJ631. Next base: position 89,106 of record NZ_AKXJ01000012.1, on the reverse strand, counting down.
TTAGGGTTGATTGAGAAGGTACAGGCTTGTAAGTACTTGGGTACGGGTTTTTCTCTATGGTAACTTTTTCTTTTTGTGGGCCGTTATCCTGACAGCCCATCAAAGCTGCGGCAATGCCAGCTACGACTATGGAGGGAGCAAATTTATACATTTTTGTCATCTCTATTGTTTTTTTGTGACTTTAACTCATGCCATCGCACTTTACGCAATTATGAGTTTTAGTGACAAGTAATTACGACGAACGTCCGGACATTATAACGCATGTTGTCATCAGTGAGTAATTTAGAAAAGCCTTAGTTGCTATAACTGAATGTAAATTAGCGTCAATATTGACACGTTTTGACACATCAAGTGACACAAGTAACAAAGAGGAAGTAAATCTAAAAATGAAGTGTTAAATTATCGATAATGGTATTTTATCGTGAAAAAAGTTTTTGCTATTTGTATCTTTAGAAACAAAATAATTTATTACTTTACAGATAGATAGAAAGCCTGCACACATTTGACATACTCTATTACATTCGGAATTACTTGATTTACAGCATTCTGCGGCAACTTTAGTAATACTAAGAACGTGTCCTAGAGATAGCCAAGGAGCTAACCATGAAACTGTTCAATTTAGTATGTGCAACCTCGCTTCTGATCGCAGGTACCGCATCTGCGGCAGACTTTGTTGCTGCGGATAATAGTAAAGCGACTAAAGTTTGTATGTCGGTAGTCAAAGACAATAAGATTCACTTGTTCCACACCATTAAAGAGCACCACCTAAAAAGACGTGTTGTAGAAGAAAAACTACACTGTAATGATATGCCAGTCGGCAAATTTGCAGCAACCTACGGATTTAATAAGGCTGCGGACTTCCTTGGTGTAGACAGTAATGTAGAAACCAGTATTAAAGACATCGCTAAACTTGATAAAAAGACCATTTTTGTCTCAGGGTCTAAGTAGTCATGTCGACATGTTTGTAAACAAAAAGGCAAGGCGTAGCAATCCCTGACTGCGCCTTTTTCTCAGCTTAGCTACACAACTGTAGCCAATAACCCAAATAGGCCCCCAAAGACGCCTCCCCACACAACTAACCAACCCAAGTGAGTCTTAATCATGTTTTGTACAATCTCCTTTACCATTTTCGGCGTTAGTTCATTGAGTCGATCATCCACCGCTTTTTCAATGGTTTGATGTAAATCATCACCGAGTAGACCGTTACTGAGCGACTCACTAATTGCAGCATCAAACTCAGGCTGTTCACCGAGCTCAACTATTGCTAATCGCATTTTCTCAATAAATGGCTCCCGCAGCGGTTGTACAGCTTCAGTCCCACCAAACATCTGCAGCATCGCACCAAATTGCGACGCTTCAATGACACTTAACAAACGGTCAAACGCTGGATTTAAATCGACTTTATTGGCTATTGGCGCCAAGTCAAACTTTGGATGCTCCTTGCCGAGAAATTTTTCTAGTTTTTCTCTACTAAAGAACTCGCTCAATATGAGCTCTCGAATCGACGCTTTAAACGATTCGAACTTAAGCGTAATAATCCCTGAACCATAGAGGAAAGGCACTTTCTCAAATAACATATGTACCGCTAACCAATTCGTCAGTGCACCAGATAATGCAAACAATCCAACCGAAAACATCACGTCGTTTTCTAGTGCGAAGCCAGTACCTGTTAGCAGTACCGCGAGTAAATTGGTGATGATATTTTTATTCAATGTACTTCCCTTGGATAAAATGACAGACGCGATATTTTATTTTTTTTAGAAAAAGGCCTCAAGTATTTGTGATCTTGAGAATTTCAACCATATTTTAGAGTAAGTGAATATGTTGGATCTAACTTATGTGGAACAAAGTCAACCAACAAATCTCAGAATCTCTCCATGACGCTTTTGAGTTTACTTCAAAACAAACCTTAAAAAGTTATGGGTCTAAAAAACTTTATAAGATTGCAGACGATACCCATCAATTTTTGGTCAAAGTAGCTCCTATTCAGGCTTTAGAGCGATTTGAATGTGAAGCATCTAATCGTGAAAAGCTCATTCGCGACTCTGATTTCCTCGTGGCTGATACAATTACCCTAGGTACGAGTGTTGAGTTCTGCTTTATTGTGCTGGAATGGTTAGAACTTGATCATCGCAATGAAAACTGGCTTGAGTGCGGCCAAAGCCTTGCTAAAATGCACCAACGTCATGAACAGGAAATGTACGGCCTAGAAGAAGATAATTATATTCATGAGCTGCCGCAACCAAATCAATGGCACAAAAAATGGGAAGTTTTTTTTGCTGAGGAAAGAATTGGTTGGCAACTGCAACTGCTTGCTGAAAAAGGGATTATCCTCACTGATATTGACACATTTGTGGAGCAGCTTAAGCCACTCCTTCCGCACCAAGTTCAACCGTCTCTGGTTCACGGTAATTTTTGGCATGGTAACATTGGCTTTAGCCATCAAAAACCCGTGCTATTTTCCCCAGCTTGCTATTATGGTGATAGAGAAGTTGATATTGCGATGGCTTCGTTATTCGCTCCGCTACCAGATGACTTCTATCGTGGTTACGAGTCTATCTATCCACTCGCAGAAAATGCACCTGAGCGATTAGACATTTATCGCTTATATCCTCTTTTAGTGCAAGCAAACTTGTTTGCTGGCAAGTACATACGGGACGCGGCTGAACAAGTGCAAGCCCTGCTCAAATAACTGCCATATTTTCGTCACAATGCGCTATAGTTAAAGGGTATTTAGTTTGGCCAATTCAGGTGGAGGGCCAATGAAAAACCTATATCAACAACGTATTGAATGTCCTCATTGTGGACATCATATTTTTGTCAATCTCGATACAAGTGAAGGCGATCAGGACTATTACGAAGACTGTGCTGCTTGTTGCAATCCAATACACCTAAATATGCACTTAGACCAACTGCACAATAAGCTTGAGCTTAGGGTTGATAGCGACGACGAACAAGTATTTTAACCAAAGCAGAACTACTATGGATAAAGGGCAGCTCATTTGCGAGCTGCTTATAATGTTGGCGCAACCTCAGCCTGTACTTTTTGTATCTCAAGATAGACGTAAAGGGGATTACTCGGGCAAAGTACTAGCTGTGCTTCAATAAAGTTTGCTTCTTCATGTAGTTTTCCACGGTATTAATAATCGTGTAGGTTTGTTGGTCAACCTCTATATTTACAGTATCTCCCACACACATCGTACCTAAATTCGTAAGTGCCAGCGTTTCAGGTATTAGGTGTAACCAAAATCCGCTATGATCAAGCTCCCCCACTGTCAGACTCGCACCGTTTACCGCGATAAAGCCTTTGTACATAACATACTTATGCCACGCTTCTGGCAAGGCTATATGCATCCTACAGTTGCCTTCGTTGCGATGTATTTCACTGATCTTCGCGCTTGTTTGAATATGGCCTGAAATTATATGACCGCCGAGTTCTGTACCAAATGTCATCGAGCGCTCAAAGTTAACTTGCGACCCTCTTTGTACTTCACCTAGATTAGTGAGTCTCAATGTTTCATCAATCACATCAAAGCAAACTTGCCCTACCACATCATTTTCTGGCTGTTCGAAGTGCACCACCGTTAGGCAGCATCCATTAATTGCAATGCTCGCACCCAAGGTCAGCTTATCGAGGTATTCAGCACCAACAGAAATAACTAATTTTAAAATATTATCGACCTGCTTCGCCGACACCACCGTCGCTTTTGTTTGAACAATTCCTGTAAACATATCTACCCTCTTAATTTATCCTTGAGATTGTAGCGAAATCGCACTAAGAGATGTACTTAATTTGTATAGAATATCCAACTAGATAAAAATAGTTGCGACTGCTAGCCGCAAAATTTTGCTAAAAACAAAGCACTAAAATAAACTAACGCTTTTACGCCTTAAGTAGTATCTCACCATGAATTTTTCAACTTGGGAAGCCAGACGCTTGCTTCAACTTGCGATCCCCGTTTTTCTCGCTCAAGTTACGTTAGTCTTAATGACCGTCGTTGATACGATGATGGCAGGTCAAGTCAGTGCTGAGGACTTAGCTGCTCTTTCTATTGCTACGGGTGTTTGGAACCCTTTGATTTTTAGTTTACAAGGGATCTTACTTGCACTTACGAGTATTGTTGCGCATTGCCATGGTGCTAATGACACTGCAGGGATCAAACGATTTTTCCAGCAAAGCTTGTATCTTGCTTTAGCGCTTTTTACCGTTGGTTTGGTTTTAGCGAACTTTACTTCTATGGTTTTTTCAAATATCGGGGCAAGTGAGAATGTTCAGACCCTCGCTCAAGGCTATATTGATTTTGTAAAATGGGGTCTATTGGGCTTTTTGATCTTTACGGTATACCGCAATGTCACCGAAGGGGTTGGCCAAACAAAGCCTGCTTTTTACATCAGTATTGTTGGTCTTTGTATCAATGTCGTTGCTAACTATATTTTCATCTATGGTAAATTTGGCGTGCCAGCGCTTGGTAGTGCGGGCTGTGGCCTAGCTACATCTATCGTACTTTGGTCAATGGCAATTGCACAGTGGGTGTATAGCTTGAAGAGTAAACACATAGATGGAAAGGCCCTCATCAGCGGTTTTACCAAGCCAAGTCTATCTATGATGAAATATGTTGCTGCACTTGGCTTTCCAATTGCATTGGCAACCTTCTTTGAAGTTACGCTATTTGCTTGTATTCCTTTATTTATTGCAGATCTAGGTCCTATTTCCGTATCTGGTCACCAAATTGCTGCCAGCGTCACTACTATGCTGTTTATGATGCCATTGAGTTTGTCGATGGCTATTGCAATACGGATCGGCAACCTAACTGGACAAGGAGCCTTAGACCAACTTAAACTTTCAGTGAATACCGCGTTTCTTTTGGCCACCTTAATTGCACTATTTGTAGCACTCATTACGTATATAGGAAGAGATCAGATTGTTTGGCTCTATACAAACAATACTGAAGTAGCCGCTCTTGCAACCAGCATTATGGTGCTGGCTTGTTTATATCAATTACCCGATGCATTACAAGTCTCAGCAAATGGTGTGTTAAGGGGGCTCAAATATACTAAACCAATATCTTGGGTTACCTTTGTATCATATTGGCTAATTGGGTTTTCATTAGGCTATGTATTAGCAAAGACCGATTTAATAACGCCTGCAATGGGTCCTCAAGGCTTTTGGATTGGTATTATTATTGGCTTGAGTACGGCGGCAGTATTATTGGTGACATGCGTAAACAAACGGGTGAAATTTGAGATTAATCAAGCGAATAGCTAGTACGCTATTACTTTTTACTTTGGCCGGCTGCAGCAAGCAGCCGAGCGATATTGCTGTTGAATATCAACAACGTTTGGCGAGCGCCACTGACATAGAGGTGGTACTCCCAGCACTACTTTACAATCCGGAGGTTCAAAAAGTGCCATTGCCGACAAGTGAGCTAACTATCTCTATGTTAGACATCGCGACCGCTGGACACTGCAAAGTCACAAATCTCATCGCTGCGCACAATAATCAATTAGGGAAAGTAAGTTACCCAAGCGAGCGCTTGAAATACACCATCTTATTTATTCAGCAAGCGCCTCACTGCATCGAACACCCAAAAACGAGCGATGAGCTGAAACAAACATTAACTCAAGCCGCACAGGAAAAGAAGCAGCAGCTTTCACGTTACTTTCTTCATATGATGACATTTGAAAGAGAATTGGCAAGTTTGAGTTTGTTAATCGCTGAAGAAGTACCACTAGAGCTGCCAGCAGCCCACAGCAACATGCTAGAGGCAGTTAACGAGCTCACAGAGCTGGCAATAAACATGGATACGCCAGAAAATCTCAACCCAGTCACACTCACACCCGCTTTAAAGGTGCTTTCTCAGCGATTTATCTCAACTTTAGTGACGAGCGTTCGTAAACAGACTCAACTGAATAATGCGACTACAAGCCAATTACAAAAACTTAGGCTAAGAGATGACATTTGCAAAAGTGGCGAAAATAAAAAGCAGGCACAGATCATAAACAATATCTTCAACAAATATTATTTATCCGTTCTTCAGCCTTATCAGGCGATGCTCTCTCTTTCTATGGAAGAGTTGATCACAGCCTGGCAACCTATCCACCTATTGTATCAAAATAATAACCTTGCCGATCCGCTCACGCTTCAACAACACTTGGATAACCTTAAAGATTCTGCGAAAGCACACGTAAAATGGTGGCAAAAATTTTACGAGCTGTGTGAAATCCCTCCAGTATGAACAAAAAAAAGGCAAACAATCAAAAAATTACTGAAAGCCGCTTGATCCGTTAGCTGAGTCACTATATATTACAACGCGTTGACAGGCACAGACCTGAAAACAATTAATAAGAAAATGTTATTGTACGACCGTAGCTCAGTTGGTTAGAGCACTACCTTGACATGGTAGGGGTCGGTGGTTCGAATCCACTCGGTCGTACCAAATCTTATAATACAACCGTAGCTCAGTTGGTTAGAGCACTACCTTGACATGGTAGGGGTCGGTGGTTCGAATCCACTCGGTTGTACCAACCTTAGATCTAATTCAAATAAAGAAAAAGCACTACCTACTCTCTATAACCCGCGCCAAGAGTCGATAATTCGGATCCACTCAGTTGTACCACTCCACAATATTTACTATCTAGTTAAATCCAAAAAGAAAAAGCATTACCTACTCTCTATAACCCGCGCCAAGGGTCGATAATTCGGATCCACTCGGTTGTACCACTCCCAATATTTACTATCTAGTTAAATCCAAGAAGAAAAAGCACTACCTACTCTCTATAACCCGCGCCAAAAGTCGATAATTCGGATCCACTCAGTTGTAACTCTTCAAAAGCTGTCTATAGCTAGAAGTAACGCCCCTCGCTATTACTTATCAGCCAAGAAAAAAGTTGAGAATTCAAATGTTAGAGCTTTTAATGGGGTCTACTGCAAACTTCTTTGTCATTCCTTGACTCGCTGGAGATACAAGGCGGTAACCCAGTTTTTCATAAAAAGCAGGCTCGTCGGCAATCATTGAAACATATGAGCCCGGCAAAACATTTGATGCTAAGTAACCATCAATATATTCCATTACTGTACGCCCTAATCCCTGCCCTTGATAAAGCGGATTGACGGCAACATCGACAATTTCAAAATTGCAACCTCCGTCTCCAACCACCCGGCCCATTGCCACAAGTTGTTCGTTATGTCGAATTGCAACCCCATATAATGAGTTAGGTAGTCCCCTTGTGGCTGCTTCTAGAGATTTTGCAGATAATCCAGCGGCTATTCGCAAATCACAATATTCCTCTGGGCAAGGTACTTTCTCTTCAATTTTGAACGTCAAAATAATCACTCCTCTAATCACTAAGAGTGATAGCATAACAACTGTATAAATAAACAGTCAACTAACTCTAACTATCACCTTCCCGAGATTCTGGTTGTGTTCGAGAATATCGTGGGCTTGCTCAATTTCATCCCAATATAACTCCTTATATATTGATATCTTCATCGTCTGATCCGACAGGTCCGAGCCAAACTCATTCAGAAAATCTTTCACTAATCCCCTTTTATAGCTCAAGGAGCGATTTCTTAACGTACTTCCATGCAAGTTAAATCTTTTCGCGAGTAACTTGGCAAAGTCTAGCTCTGTATATCTTCCGCCTAGCATTGCGAGCATCACACAGTGACAATCCATTGCTGCAACTCTTAGGTTCGCTCTGAGGTATTCACCGCCAACTGGATCAAGAATGACATTTGCTTTCAAACCAAGTTTTTTCATTTCTTCAGCAAAATCACAGTCTAAATAATTAATCGTGTGATCTGCACCCAGACACTTTGCGTACTCGGCCTTTTCCTTGCTACTTTGGGTAGTAATGACCGTTGCACCAAGCCTTTTTGCAATCCTTATGGCAGCACTGCCAACACCCGAAGCTCCACCATGGCATAGTAAAATCCCATTAGAATTTAGCTGCCCTGTTCGTACAATCGCATCATAGGCCGTAAGATATACTTCAGCTAAGCCTGCCGCATAGCTCAACGACAAGCCTTCGGTTAACGGCATGAGTAATTCACTTTGTGCAACCACGTACTCAGCATAGCCACCGCCAGAGGTTAAACAGAACACTTGATCACCAAGTAAATGTTCAAGCTCAGGAGACGCTACTTGAACTATCGTTCCAGACACTTCCAGACCCAAAATCTCACTATCGCCTTCTGGCGCAGGATATTTCCCCTGTTTTTGCAAAATGTCTGCTCTATTAACCCCAAATGCATGCACTTTGATTAGCACTTGCTTTGCACTCAATGCTGGTGTTTCGGTATATTGGATTTGAAGCTGAGAAGATGCGTGACTGATATAACGCATCTTCTTTGGGATCACTGAACTTTTTTCCATACTTCCTTCTCGACAAACTTACCATCTTCATACAGTTCATGATGCCATAAATTACCATCAATCTTGTAGCTGAATGACATCGTTCGACCGAGTAAAGTAGTAACATTTCCATATTCATAGGTTTCGATAAATCTATCTCCCTCTATTTTGTAACTCCCCCCACCAGCGTATTTAAACTTTCCTTCGCTTTGCGTAATGTAGCTGTGGTGAGCCTCAGTAATTAACTTTATCGACGTCAAGCTCGGCGCTTTCGCTGATACAATGCCATCTGTGGTGGCATATTTTCCCTCAACAAACTCCCAAGTACCTAAAAGTGGGTTTGCCAAAGCAACAGGACTCAATAACAATAAACTAAGTGCGGTGACTTTCATCTTATTTCCTTTTAACGTTGTTTTATTCAGTTTTACATAATCATCCAACGAGGTCAGTTGAGATAATCTCAATATCAAGAATGAAATGATGCGTTCTCAGGTCTATTTACGAAGTAACCCTTGTAGAGAAAATAATGAAATTATTAATGCTAATACTGTCGTTCAATTTAATTGTCGCTACACAGGCAACCGAAATTGAAATCGAATATAAGGGCTGGATAAGTAGCAGTGATAGACAACATGTAGAAACTTGGCTAAAGCGCGGTGTTGAAACAACAGAGTCTTCCTTGGGAGCACTGCAACAGCAAACACTTCCATTTATTATTGAACCGAGCTTATTCGCATCTGAGCCAGTGCCATGGGGCACGGTTCAGCGTGGCAAACCCGATGCTATTCTACTCCAAATCAAACGATTTACCTCAAGCCGAGTGCTGATTAAAGATTGGACCTTGTACCATGAAATTGCTCACCTTTATCATCCTTTGCTTGACCACTCAGATTTCTGGCTTGCAGAAGGACTTGCTACCTATTTACAAAATGTCATTATGCTAGAGAACGATATTTTTAATGTTGGAGAGTTTCGTACAAGATTAATCTCAGGGCTCAGCCGAGGCGCAAAAAATACACTAATGAATAAAGGGGCACTTAAAAGAGTGAGCGAACATATGTGGTCATTAAACGCGCAGCAAAGAGTCTATTGGAGTGGGGTTGCATTCTTTATAGAAGCAGAAATTGCACTACAGGATATGGACAATAAGAATACTATCAGAACGCTTATTTCCTCATTTCAGCAGTGCTGTAAAGGCAGTGTAATATCGGGAGACAGAAACAGTGGACGTTTATTTATTGCAAGCCTAGATAAACTATCCAAAACTACCATATTTTCCAATCTATATGCTAACTATAAGCAGCGGAAGGATTTCCCTAACTTAAGTAAGACTCAAATCTATAGTCTGCAGCCATTAAGATAAAGTGTTTTATAGCATCCTTGAACGACCACTCTATCCGCTATAAATATTTATAAGGCGTAGAAAACTAAGCTTGTTTGGTTTGCTGCTTTTCTGACTCAATAGCGGCTGTCATTGCGCCAAGTAATTCAGTTAGCTGCACTTCCACACACTCGAGTTGTTTATTCTTCAGCTTAACATCCAACTCGTTTGCGATTTTATGAATATCAATACAATCAAACATCGCAGCAGTGCCTTTAATCGCGTGAACTGTTTTTGCTAACGCATCGTAATCCTGATACTTAGCTTGATTCTTGATCTGAATGATTTGCTCATGCAGCCCAGAAATATACTGTTGCTTTAACTGATAAAACTCGGCTTCAGGCAGATCAACTTCCTCATCGACTTGGATATCCAAATAATAGGCTATTTTTTGACTGAATACGACTCTATCGATAGGTTTTGCGAGATGATCACTAAATCCAAGTTTTAAATAACGCTCAATTTCATGCTGCATGGTGTTGGCAGTTAATGCAATCACAGGTGTGCTACAGCCAGTGGCCTGAATAAAGCTAAACGCCTGCTCACCATCCATTACCGGCATTTGAATATCCATTAATATCAAATCGAAATCACCATCTAGTACCGCCTGTACCGCTAGCTGACCATTTTCAACCGCCGTCACAGATAAGCCCATACGCTCTAAAATACGCTTAATAAGCTTACTATTGTCTGTGTTATCTTCAGCTAATAACACTTCACCTTTAAGCTCTTGATTTATTTCATCAGGTATTGTGCCTTGTTCACGAACATCGCCAATTTGAGCGAGACTTTGCACCCACTTTGTTTTCTCGGTGGTATATAGGCCAACAGTAAGAGTAAAGGCAGTACCTGAACCTACCTCACTTTCTACCGAAATATCACCATCTAACTTCCTCGCTAAGCTTTTGGAAATATTTAGTCCAAGCCCTGTCCCACCATATTTCCTTGATGTGGAAGAGTCGGCTTGATAAAACGCACTGAATAATTCTTTTTGCTCATCCGCTGTCATTCCTATCCCGGTATCTCGTACCGTGATCATAAGGCGCTCGTTTTGACACGCCACATCAATCGAGATTTTACCAACCGTCGTGAACTTCATTGCGTTAGATGTGAGATTTAGTAATATCTGCCGCAATCGAGTGGGATCAATAACCACAAAATCAGGCAGTGGAAAGTGATAATTCAATGCAAACTCAAGCCCTTTATCTCTAATTTGCTTACCCAATAACGAATCGACATGCGCAATTGCTTGAAAAAGGTTTGACTCCACCAACTCAACTTCTAGTTTATTAGCCTCAATTTTAGACATATCCAAAATGTCATTAATTAGTCCAAGTACATGGCGCGAGTTTTGTAAAATAACGGAGATTGCGTGATTTCGCTCATGCGGCTTAATATCTCCGAGCATAATGCCATCGGCATAACCAATAATTGACGTCATTGGTGTTCTTATTTCATGGCTCATGTTCGCCAAAAATCGACTTTTTGCCTCACTAGCATCTCTAAGCTCTGAGGCCACCTGCTCTAACTCATAAGTACGTTTTAACACCTTTGCTTCAAGGTTTTTGTTTAGTTCTATATTTTCTTCACTGGTAATTCTAAATTTGTCCGCAACCGCGAAAGCCAACAGTAATGCATCAAGCGCAGTACCTATTAAACCGTAAAGATATAAGTTACTCGACGATTCTGGCAGCAAACTTAAGTTAGTTAAATTGCCCACCATATTGGGGATCGCCATTGCGATATATGCCATCACAAAATAGCGAGCTGGCTTAAAGCCCTCAACCCAGCGCTTAATACCGACAAATAGTCCGAAACAGAGCGCTAATCCCGTTACCAATGTTGCCCAAATAAAGCCAAAACCTGGGAAAAGAATACAAAACGGTAGTCCAAGGGCAGCTATCACTCCGAGCCAGATAGAAATCGACACATAGTTTGGATGAACATCCTTGAGTTTTAAAAGATGGATATAAAATAACGCGTTGGTTAATGGCGCAAGCGTAAAACCTAACCAATGTAAGTTTGCAGAGTAAAACCCGAATAGCTCGTCGGGAATATGAAAGAAATGGCTCCACGCAAATACCCACACGCAAGTAAATAATGCGTAATAAAAATGAGTGATATCTTTAGAGCCGATGTAGATTAATAAGTTATAAAGCCCAAGAACAATGCCTACACCAAAACAAAGCGTCATGATAAGGTTTTCATAGACCACCTCCTGCTGAAAGTCTCTCAGAGGCTCAATGGTCAACTTTACAGGGGTGTAAAAGAAATCACTCTCGAAGAGCGTAACGATATAATAATCTTGGTTTGGTTCTAACGTGACTTGGTTACCATAATGAAATGCAAATTCATTTTCGACCTTGCCCCCTGAAAAAACTCGCAAGACCGTCTCTGGTGTATATATCCTCGACTCAATTTTGCTCAATACCGTATTGTATGGATAGAGCACAAATTCATTCAACGGCGTCTCATTTCTGACTTTAGTCACCAAGAAATAACGACCAGAAAACAGCGCTCTCTTCTTTAGTGGCTCATGAATAGATTCCCATGCACTCAACTCATCCCAGCTTTGAGGAAACCTTGTACTGGAACTTGCCTCATAAGCCTTTCCAACGTGATGTAAATTTTGATATTGCCAAGGCTGCGTCAATTTCAACACAGTCTGATCTGCATAGGCGAAACTAGAAAACAGAATTATGCTGAAAATGATCAGTAATAAACGCATTCTAGCCAGTTACCCTAGTAAAGTTACCTGTGGTTCGGTATTTTATCTGCAAGTTTTCTACCCCCAAGTCAGGTGACTTATCTCTATATAGTGCTCAAACAAAATCAAAAGCGATATGTTACATCCATGCCTATCCTTCTTCCCTCACCTTTAAAGTCTTCCAACATTCCCAAAAAGCTACTTAGGTCAAACTTAAGATGGCTATACTCTTTATCTAAAAGATTTTTACCCCAAATACCTAACTGCCAGTCTCTATACTCCACCTGTAGATTGGCATTCCAAAGCATATAACTGGGCTGCTTAGCATAGGGAGATTCGTTTTGGTCAAAGTAATATTCGCTTTGATAATCAAATGCTATTCTACTTTTTATACTAACTTCATCCCAATTAAATGCATAATTTATTTGTCCAGAGATATTCCATTCGGATGTAAACGGTAAGCGATTGTCGGTCAATACCACGCCAACTGGATCAATAAATTCCTCAAAGTTAGCTTCAGGTATATACCCTATATCCAAGCTTATCTGAGTTTGCTCCGATAGATACCAAGTGTTTTCTATTTCAGCACCATAGATTTTTGACTTACCTACGTTTTCAAGTAACTGATAAGGCGGTGCTCCAGGTACTTCTGAAGCCTGATTCATAAATACCTGTTGGTCTTTATAATCATAGTAAAAAGCGGCCAAATTTGTACGAAGTTTAAGCTCATTAAATAACAGCTTTGCTCCTATTTCATGAGCGATTAGTTCTTCGGGGCCATAACTTGCCTGTATCGCGGCATCCTTCGAAATAAGGAAGCCACCGTTATAGCCGCCGCTTTTTGCACCATTAGATAAACTATAATAAACACTTTTATCTGGTTTAACTTTATGGATAATTGACAACTTTCCAGACAAATTACTATCGGACTCTTTTCCCTCAATGTCGTAGGCAGGGACTAAAATGCCAGCGAGGTTATCTCCAAACGGTACATTTAGGTATGAGAAAGAGTCATAATTTACCTTTTCATCGCTGTACCTTACTCCTACAAGTACATCTGTATGTTCACTGATTTCATATTCATATTGGCCAAACAAAGCCATTGATTTTACTTTGATATCATTGTCATAGAAAAAGGTTGCCGCACTAGCACCATTAGGGGTTCCCCTAAAATCACGTAATAAGTCATTGAAATTATCTTGGTAAATACGCTCTTCTAGTTGAAATAAGCCTACCGTCAGAAAGCCGGTTTCCATACTTTGCTCAAACCTAAGCTCATTCACCAGCTTTTCATTTTTAAGCCCTAACTCACCTTCACATAATGAAAATGGACTTCCATCACAATTAAACCCATGTATCCTATCTAAGCGATTGAAAGCCCCAAGATAAATAAGTTGAGACCGGTCATCCAGTGCATACGCGACCTCTGTTGTAACACCTTTGCTTATACTGTGATGTTTTTGATAATTATTGACCCGCACAGCCCAAAAATCGTCGCTGCCAATATTAAAGCCAAGCGCATCAACGCAGTTGCTAGTGCCCGCTTGCGCTGGAGAACATAATGAACCATCCAAAGGGTTTGAGAATAATCCGATATTCCCGACCGGCTGAACCAGTCCATTCCAATGACCATAATCTAATTTCACAAAAACACTGAACTTATCAAACTCGCCAAAATAAATTAGTCGAACATCATTTTGTTCCATATACGCCTCAGGAGCGTCAGGCTGTAAGTTATACGTTGTGTACTCATAGTTATTGTGGCTTGTGGCAAGTCGCACCGCGCTATTTTGATCTAGGCTATAGTTGAGCATCGTACGTGCTCTTGTTAAAGAATCCGAACCGACCCCCACACTGACAGAAGCAAAATTACCATCTGTTGGGCGCGCCGTGCGCACTAAAATTGCCCCCCCAGTGGTATTTCTACCAAAAAGTGTACCTTGTGGACCTTTCAATACTTCTACTTGCTCAACATCAAACAAGTTAATGATTTGATTATTCGCAGACCCAACAGATATACCATCTAAATACACCCCAACCGGAGAAGTGTTGGCCGTATTGTAATCGACAAGTCCGACACCTCGAATGCTGACCGCTGGAGGCGTGCCCTCAGCTGCATTTTGACTGATTTTTACATTCGCAACTAAACTACCCAGTTCGGTCGTATCTTTCAGTGCCGCGTCAGTGATGACTTGTCCGGATATGGGTTTAACAGCGATAGCAACATCATTGATAGATTGCTTTCTTTTTTGAGCGTATACCTCAATGACTTCGATTTCTTCTTCGACTTGTGCTGACGTTTCCATCGAAACTACTGAGAGTAATGTTAGTGTTATCGTATTTAACAGCACATTTGGATGTGGCATAGTTTGAATCCCGAGCTATATCATGCAATTGCACTATCAGTATAGCTGAATTAAAAAGACCCCCAAACAAATGAACCCGATTACCTTTTTAAGGTTCAAGTTATCGTTCATAACGCATACAAATTATACCCAGATGGGATTTAAGCCCTGCAAATTGCAAGGCTTGAAATGTAGTTGGGCTACTCCGTCAGTATGACTAACTACTCAAACGTTAAACGGCTCAAACCCTGATTCTCCACTAATGCTTTGAGGATATCCGGTGATAGCTCTACTCGTTTGCATGCCAGCCATCACAGCAGCTTCAACACAACCTGCATTGACACCGGTTTTAATCCAATCTCCGGTAATGTAGAGGTTTTCAAAGATGCTGCCGTCCGTAGGCAGTCGAAATTGACTGCTATCAACAACACTTAACACATAACGCTCACTGGGGTCGACATTCACCCTCCAATACTGAGTATTGAACCTAACTTCGCCTTCCTTATTATCAACATCAAACAATACGTTCCAATCGAAGTCGTCACCATGATAAGCCTCTGGCCACAGTGGCTGCATCTGTAATCTAAGCTTTTGCAATGCGTTTTCTTTTACCTGAGCTTTCATGCGTTCAGGAAACTCATGATCGCTCGGAGGTGGATAATCTACGCAGGTAAAAGCACTACAAAAGTAGGCAATGTTCTTAGGCTGAGTATTTGGCCAATCTTCAACCTCAAGTAAATTAGACATCGCAGCCCAAGTATCAAAGGGTTGAGAAAATGCGCTTAATATTGGTGGCTCATTACTGCCAGAAGGGTTGTGAAAACCCAGTTCATTGTCAGTTTTAGTGAGCCACAACTGTAAAGCTTGAGTCGCAACAGTTTTGACCTTTTCGGCTTGCAACTTTAAGTTGTTATCTTTAGCCAATAATTGCTGACAAAGTGGCTCAAGACCTGCCACTGAGATCCCAAAAATCACTAAATCAAAATCAGTACCTTTATTTAGTGTTTTTCTCGGTAACCTCTGTCCAAATGCTTGTTGGTAAACCGTCTCCCAATTAGACCAGTAAGACTCTAGGTTAATCTCATGTTCTTTAAGTAGTGCCGCTTGCTGCGGGTCAATTTGCTGCCACAGTGGAAAGCTTGGCCAGCACGGCAAGTCTTTGACTAATTCCAGAGGCTCGTAACATTGCGATTCCTTTAGTTTAACCTGTTGAATTAATTGAATACTATCAACATAATGACCATCATCATCCTGTGCACAATGTAACGATTCAACCTGATGAAAAAACGCAAACTTAACGCCTCGATGTTTAAGCAGCTCATAGATAGGAGAGAAAATAATATCTCCCATCCCCGCTTGCATTTTCCACATCACGCCACCGCGATAACACAGCATAATCCGAAGCATAGCCAAAGCCGAAACTCCCGCTTCGACATTCGGCTTTTTAAAATCACCGTCCTCATAGCCAAAAACGAGGTCATAAAAGCCGCGGACAGGCGCAGACTCCACAGACAGCGATTCATTTGCGCCATTGCGCTTGAGCCACTGTTTAAAATCGTATCGATCAAGATAACCAAACCCTCGTGAATAGACTTTGTCACGGAGCATGCCTATGGTCATCGCAACACCTAAATCTATACATATATACAGACGTCTAATGACAGGGTTGTCATCAATTAAGTCGTTTACTTCAGACTGCAACCAACGCCTAATTTTTCGAACCATATACCAAACAACTAAGTGATCTTTCTTATTCTCTAAACGATGATCAGCTTCACGCACCGTCAAAAAATTACTGAGTTGCGTTATTAACAGCTTTGGTGTGGATACAACCTCTTGAACATGGTTTTCTGCGTCATCAAATAAGGTCTTGGCTTTATCTTCTACGCTATCAAAAAAGCTTTTAACTTCCTGTCCCAAGTGAGCAAGCAGCGCTTTATCTCTTTCTTTTTTAGTTTTGAATTGTGTGGATTTGTGCGTTTTCTCAACTTCACACTCCAAATCATCAACCCACTTGTGTAGCCAAGCCGCAAGTAATTTTAAAATCTGCCAAAAATGTAAATCGAGAGTGCCATTTGCTGGATTACCTGGGATCTCAGGGAAATCTACTGACCAAGTTTGCCATTGCTGGTCGATATATTCTTGCAACACCACCAAACTATGCGGTTTTAGTGCTTGTTGCCAAGTGTGAATGGGGATATCACTTGAGCGCTCAAGCTTATTATAAACTGTCTCAATTGCCCTAAAAGAATTGACATAGGCACCAAACCAAACGTGAAGACCATGCTCCTCTATACGCTCGCCGTATTCAGCATTACGACCACTCGCCCCTTTGCCCCCCAAACGCCAACCTTGCTGATAAACGGTAATATCGTAGCGCTCTTGCCAATCTTCTTGTTCAGTCATGTATACCGCAGCTGTCATCGCCGAAACGCCGCCGCCAAGTATTGCTACTTTTTGTTTACTCATAAGCCTTCCTTTTTCAAACGTGTTGACGAGCAACACCTAAAGCCACATAGGAAGACAACTAAACATGCAAATATCGCTTTAGTAAAAATCGTGTTTCTTTATGCCACAAATACACTAACGATGGAGATTAGCCATACTCTGAGCACTGGAAACAATTTCTTCCACACCTGCCTGATCGAAGTCCATTTTCACAAAGTAAGGTAGTTTGACCTCGCTTTTGCCTAATGGAATGCCAAACATTTTATCGAGTGGAAACGCATCTATTCGTTGTAGATTCAGGCTTAAGTCATCTTTGATAAAACCAATTTTGTGGATTTTCTTCACCTCAGAAGGGGAATGTACCACTGCCGAATATACAGACTTCTCGGCATAGCCATCTGGGAACTGCTTAAATAATATTTGATCCATTTGTGGGTGGGTAAAACCCGATAAGAACTGCTTAAGAAATTGGCTATCGACGTTTAAATCAGACACTGAATCTTTGAAAAGCTCAGCAATTTCTTCACCCACTTCCAACACTTCTTTTAGCCATGACTCCCCGTCATCCTCAGGTTCAATGGATAACAATTCATGCCATGCCATTTTGACGTTGGGATCAAATTCCTTAAAGGTCTCCAGAGAGAGGGAAAAGCTCAGTGGGTCGCCAAAGTTATCAGGCATTTCGTAGCGACATAAATATTTGTTGTAGCCCCATATTTCTCGACCATTTATCAGCGCGTTAATGTTGTTGACAGAGATAAACGCAGGATACCAATACAGATGCTCTGCTTTTAACGTTTCGAGATTGACTTGCAGAATTGGTAACCAGACAATGACATCGGTTTCTTGCATATATCCATAATTACTAAATGGCGGCACTTTTGATGCGATATTTTCAATATCCGTAAAGGTCAATAAGCACCAATCCGTTAAAGCCCTGAATACAAATTCACTACTAGAAACCGAATTCAGCGTTTTATCAACATAGGCTTGGATTGTTGATTTCTTTCCTTTGACAAAGAAGCCATACATTTGTGCATTTAGCATTCTACATGGAGGTTTGGCGATCGGATTACTATAAAAATGTTGATAATCAGGCAACTCGGGATACATCTTTCACTCCTTAAAGTATGATAAGTTAGTGTTTAGTGTAGTTCGCTCAAGCCGCTTTTGCGTATGTTGTTACGAAAACTCCGCCTCTCGTTGCACAACCTCGATATAGTTGCGTGCCTCTCGCTGGCAAAAATACTGATAATGCGAGTATGCGTACTCATCATAGTTACCCGAGAGCTTGTTCATAAAACCGTGTAAATATCGCGTTCGGATACAATCCAGCCCTTTTTTATCTTTTAACTGTTCTATAACGGGCTCAACGTCAAAATGAGATTCAACTTGAGCAAAGAAGATAGACACATCGCAACTAGGCTTAATATTTAGATGGTTACGTATCTGGCTGGGATAAAATGCGATAAGCTGCTCAACAGAGTGAGATGCACCTTGTTCAGACAATGCAATCCACGCTGCAGCTCCGCCAGCACTAAAGCCAATAATAAGTTTTGGTTTGTATTCAGAAATCGCTGCTGATACTTTGTCAGCATATAAACGATGACCACACTGCGCCAAAAACAGCTCATAACAATCCGACTCAGAGACACTGTTTGGTTCTTCTATAAATGGTGAAAGCACCTGCACGCCACTTCCAAGTGATTTAGCAAAACGATCAATATGATCCGTATAACCGAAAATATCGGTAACGATTAATATAGCCATCGGTTTTCCTTATTAATAATTTATAGTTATTGGCTTGTATGACTTTCCTTGCCATACGGCCTTATCTACTTATATTGGATTAACGCGCTGCAATCAAACTCTATATTCAATCGCTTGACAAAGCTTTAACTAGCACGTTTTTACCCAAAACTAAAACCTCTTTTAAAGCTAGCATACCGCCAACCTCTGTAAACATTAAATACAAATTAAATAAACATTAATTTAATCATCAATATCGCAAACAATGCTAAGCTTATTGTAAGTTCAGCAAGAGTGACCCAATTTGATCAAAATCATCTTACTCCTCTTCATTGCCTTTCAATCCAGTTTCGTATTTGCAAAACAAATAACTTGGATTGCGATAGACTTCGCGCCTTATTATATCCTTTCTGATGATTTGGAGGGACAAGGACGGGACGAGTTATTGATAAAACTCATCCAACAACAGATGCCCGACTACACCTTCAATTATAAAGTGTTCCCTGCATCGAGGGCGATACATGAGCTCTCTAATTTCAACAACCAATATTGTATGATCTCCCTCTATAAAACACCCGAGCGGCAAAGACATATCGCTTTTAGTGATGAGTATTCCACCATTGGATTGTCAACCTCTGCCGCACTAAGGAAAGATGTCGCACAGTCGCTTGGCATTACCAACAGCGCAATTGATTTGGAAAAGCTCGTAACTGAGCACGGGCTAACCGTAGGTGTGGCGGCAAACCGGTCGTTTGGTCATGAAATTGATGCGTTATTGGCGAGTTTGCCTACCAAGCAAGTGCTTGTAAGACCAGGAAGAGATACATTAGAGAGTTTGACTATCATGCTGCTCAAAAAAAGAGTCGACGTGATACTCGGATACCCAAGCGAACACCACTACCACAAATTGCATGTTGATAAGCAAGATGAATTGACACAAGTCAGATTGAGTATCGCCTCGCAAATAACTGCTGGATATGCAGGCTGTAATAACAATGCGATTGGTAAGGAACAGATCGCTGCAATTAGCGAAGCGTTAAAACAAGCCCATAAAAACGAGCAGTTTAGACTGGCTATGTCTCGTTGGTTACCAGAGCAATTTCAGCCACAGCTAGCTAGTATTTTTAAAAACTAACTTTCTGAAACTGATATTGCGTTTTAAAAGTGGACTCCACCTAGAATATAAAGCGCAGCACCACGTATGTAGAAACACGTGGTGCTAGTAGAGATTACTTACGAATACCTTCCAAGTGCAAACCGATGGTAACGTGCGTTGATGCCGGACCTAGATCATAATCAATGTCATAATCAGCAAGTTTTAACTGGGTTTCGCCTTCAAAGCCAACTCGGTATCCACCCCAAGGATCTTTACCTTCGCCCACTTTTTGAATATCAAACTCGATATTTTTTGTTACCCCATTGAGTGTAAAGCTTCCTTTTACCTTCGCATTTGTATCATCGCTAAAAGTAATCGAGTTACTCTTAAAAGTCGCCTTAGGATTTGCTTTAACGTTTAAGAAATCATTACCGCGCAAATGCTTATCACGCTCTGCATGGTTCGAATCAACAGAAGCAGTATCGATCACTACATTGATTTTTGATGCATTTGGATTTTTTGCATCATAGCTGAAGTCGCCTTCGAAGCTATTAAATCGACCATGCAACCAGCTGTATCCTAAATGTTTAATTTTAAAGTTTACAAAGGCATGTGCACCTTTAGTATCAATTACATAATCCGCGGCATTTACTCCGGCCGATAAGGTCATAGCCGCCATGCTTAATGCAATGATTGTTTTTTTCATGTTTTAATCCTCAACTTTTGTGGCGTTTGGTACCTTGAGCATGCGAACTAAGGTACGATCTCTATTAATAAAGTGGTGTTTTAGCGCTCCCACAATGTGTAGCGCTACTAATCCAATGAGCCCCCAAGCAATGTAAAAATGCACAGTGCCTGCAATATCACTTTGTTCTTCAAACAGCTCTCCAATACCCGGAACAGAAAACCAGTTAAATACCTCGATTGCTCTGCCATCCGAGGTAGAGATTAAGTAACCTGTGACAAACAGCCCAAACAAGCCAAGATACAAAACGATGTGAACGACATGCGCTATTATGTTTTGCAATTTATCCACGGGAGTTGCTTCGCTTTCGGGTCTCACTTTAGGGTTAGTGAACTTCCAAATCAGCCTAAGTACTATCAAAGCTGCTAGCAGTATCCCGATGCTTTTGTGAATGTGTAAGCCGTCACGGTAGAAAGGATCGTAATAACTGAGTTCAACCATGTACAACCCAAGACCAAACATGCCAAATACCACAAGCGCACTGAGCCAATGAAAGATGATGGCTAACAAACCATAGTTTTGTGATGTATTTTTAAACATAATATTCAGCTAATAAAACTCATTCTCAATAAGAGTAAGCTTATACGCTAAAAGTTCAGAGAGAAAGCCATAAATTTAGCGTCAGATTGTGCATATATGCACACAAAAAAGGCGCTTCATAATACAAGCGCCTTGAGTCGGGGGGAGTGTAAACTAATTTTTATAGAAGTAGCTGTCCTTGGTGATGCTAATCTTGGCATCTTGCTGCGACTCTATCGTGAATTGGATTGGAGTCCGTTTACCTTTTAGCTCATAGCCATCAGCGGTGACCGTTACAGGGATTAATGCCATGTCACCACCAGCAATATGCGTTGTCATTGGGGCTGTTAATTTCGCATCTGGTAGCCCCTTTAAGCTCACGGTGTAAGTTAAATCATACTGTGTTTTGTTTATGACACTTAAGGTGTATGGGTTCTCGACTAATCCCTCATAATTAACACGATAAAGCGCATTACGGTCGCGAATGACAGAAGCTTCTATTGGTGTACGATTAAATGCCCAAATCACCATAGTGACTACTATCAATACAGTGATAGCACCATAACCCACTATTTTTAACCTAAATGGATTCGACTTTTTACCCGCTTGTTGATGCTCACTTTGATACTTAATCAAATCTGGCTGATACCCGAATTTATTCATCGTTTCGTTACACGCATCGATACATAAACCACAGTTAATGCATTCGTATTGCAAGCCATTACGAATATCAATACCAGCAGGGCAAACTTCAACACATAAATTACAGTCTACACAGTCGCCGAGTCCCAGCTGTTTTGGGTCTTCTTTGCGTTTACGACGACCCCTATTTTCACCTCGTTCACTATCATAGGTGACGACTAACGTATCTTTGTCAAACATAACCGATTGGAAACGAGAATATGGACACGCCACAGTACACATTTTTTCTCGTAGAAAGCCTGCGTTTCCATAGGTACAAAGTGCGAACAAAAATACCCAGAAGGAAGTAAGGCCTGTCCACTCAAGCGTAAACATGTCTAGATACAGCTCTTTTGCAGGTATAAAATAGGCCATAAATGAAGTGGCAGTAAACACCGAAATTATCAACCAAATAGCGTGTTTGGCCGTTTTCTTAGCGACTTTTTTGCTATCCCAGTTTGATTTATCCAACTTTATTCTTTGGTTGCGAGTCCCCTCCACTCGGTGCTCAACCCAAGTGAACATCAGCATCCAAATTGTTTGTGGGCAAGTATAACCACACCACACGCGACCCAGCCAAGTCGTGACAAAGAATAAAGCAAAGGCACCCACCATAAAAATCCAGGCTAGAATCATAAAGTCTTGAGGGAGAAAGGTGGCACCAAATATCCTAAATTGCTGCTTACCAAAATCAAGCAAGATGGCCTGCTGCTCGTTGTACGGGATCCAAGGAATGAGAACGAAAGTTAACATTAAAAACCAGCCAAGGTTTCTTCTTATTTTTTGGAAAAAACCTTTTTGCTCTCTGACGTAAATAGGCCCTTCTTGTTTATAGGGCTTAATGATCATGTCTTCTTCTTTGATATCAAACTTCATGTTATTTGCTACATTGGTAATACACGAGTTTGATATTGCAACTTTCAGACCAATCTGAAAGTTTATAACGCATTGATTTTTATTGTATTTGTTTTTATGATATTTTCAACATCGCGAAATATCACGGATAGGCGCGAAATATCACGAAAGTTTAGCAATTTTTAGTTTTTTCATTTTCGACCTTAGCGTACTTTCGGGTAGCCCTAACTTATCAGCCGCCCCGTTGCTGCCAGCAATCTTCCAGTTACTTATTTCTAGCACTCTTAATATGTGCTCAGCTTCCGCTTGCGCTAAAGTCAGCTCACCATCTTCAGATTTATGCTGTTCAGTAGCGTTAAGTGCTTGAGATAAATCAAGTAAACGACCTTTAGATAATATCGCTTCGCGCTCCAACACGTTTTGGAGTTCTCGAATATTGCCTGGCCAATCATAACGCTGTAACGCATGAATAGCCTTTTTTGAGATCCCGCGTAGTTGCTTACCCAGCTTTTTGTTGAGCTGCACGATGAGATTGTTGGCCAATACAGGTATATCCTCTATACGCTCTCGTAGTGCAGGCACTCGAATAGGAAAAACGTTTAAACGATAATATAAATCCATTCTAAACCCTCCCTCCTCGACCATTTTCCATAAATCTCTGTTGGTCGCCGCAACTATCCGTATATCTACTTGGATCGACTTACTTCCCCCTACACGTTCAAACTCTCGCTCTTGTAATACACGTAATAACTTGCTTTGCGCTTCTAGCGGTAGCTCGCCAATTTCATCTAAAAATATGGTTCCTTTATCCGCCAACTCAAAACGTCCTTTACGTCTTTCATTCGCTCCAGTAAATGCACCTTTCTCATGTCCAAACAATTCAGATTCGATCAAAGTTGGTGAAAAAGCAGCGCAATTTACTTTAACGAAAGGTTGCGATGAACGCTCACTAAGGCGGTGCAGATTTCTGGCAACAAGCTCTTTACCCGTGCCATTTTCCCCTAAAACCAATACCGTACTGTCGGTCTGGCTAACCAGCTCTAGCTGCGCTAACATGGCCTGAAATATTGCGCTACTGCCCACCAAACCCGAGTCTTGCCAATTTTCATTTAATGTTTCTAGCAGGTAGGCATTTTCATCTTTAAGTTGCTCAGTAAGTACTTGAACTTTATTCAGCGCCTCTCTTAGGGCATTTTCAGTTTTGTGCTGTTGCGACACATCGCGAAATATCGCGACTGCACCGATAATTTGCTGATCTTTGAAAATTGGCGTAGAGGTATATTCCACAGGAAAACAGCTCCCATCTTTCCGCCAGAACACCTCATTGGTTACCTGTCGTGTTTTACCATCAAACATTGTTTTGTAGATGTTACATTCATCAGCAGGATACTCACTCCCATCTGCATGACTATGATGATGGTACTGATGTATTTTTTTCCCCAAAAGCTCATCACTTTGCCACCCAGTCATACGCTCTGCGGCCGGGTTTACAAAAACAGCGTTACCAGAAAGATCAAAACCATAGATCCCCTCTCCAACCGCATTCAATAATAATTTAGGGTCCGCCAAAAAGTGTTTGATAATAGACATAGCAATCCTCGCGATATTTCGCGAAGATTATATAACCATAGCCTTTTACTGTCAGCCATGAGTTTTACTTAATAATCAGCATCGTCACAACAACTATGCATTTTTCACTCACGAAAGTGTAAAATGAGGTAAAGCTTTCAAATTGAGTAACTGCGTGGACAAATCAACTTATATTCCCAGCGCGTTTCTAGACGACATAAAAACCTACTTACCAGACCACCTTAGCATCGAAGACTTTATAGATAAGTGCCAGTCTCCTTTACGCCGAGCAGTCAGAGTCAATACCCTAAAAATGTCTATCACGGAATTCTTAGCCTACTGCGAAAAAAGTGATTGGCAGGCAGAACCGATCCCGTGGTGTGAAGAAGGGTTTTGGATAGCAAGAAGTGAACAAGAGGAAGCTAATCTTGCTATCGGCAACACAGATATTCATTTAAGTGGCTGCATCTATGTCCAAGAAGCAAGTTCCATGTTGCCGCCAACAGCATTGAAATCGACTATCCGCAGTGATGATATTAATTTGGATATGGCGTCAGCACCGGGGTCGAAAACTTCGCAACTCGCAGCTTATATGGATGGACGTGGCGTACTAATCGCTAATGAGCTATCGTCATCTCGACTCAAAGCGCTTGCAGCAAATATGAAACGTATGGGCATACGAAATGTTGCGTTGTCTCACTTTGACGGCTGTATCTTTGGCGATTATATGCATGAATGTTTTGATAACATCTTGCTTGATGCGCCATGCTCTGGAGAAGGCACTGTTAGAAAGGACCCAAACGCCCTTAAAAACTGGTCAATTGAGTCTAATGTTGAAATTGCACAAGTGCAGAAGCAACTGATAGACAGCGCATTTCAAGCCTTAAAGCCAGGTGGCACCTTAGTGTATTCAACTTGCACATTAACACCCTTGGAGAATCAGCAAGTATGCCAACACCTCATTGATAATTATCCTCAAGCAGTAGCAGTCGAAAACCTGTCGACCTTATTTGAGGGTGCTGAAAAAGCAACAACGTCCGAAGGATACTTGCATGTGTGGCCTCAGCTATATGATAGCGAAGGGTTTTTCATTGCTCGATTTAAGAAGTTACACTCTGTTGCCGTTAAAAATCCAAAGCAGAAAAAAGGCGCTTTCCCTTTTGAGGAACTAGACAAGAAAACCACTCAACTATTGTTATCCGTACTAAAAAAACAGTTTGGTATTACCCAACTTGACGGTAAGTTGATGCAGCGCGATAAAGAGGTGTGGTTATTTCCTGACAACTTTGAAGCAATCCAAGATAAGATCAAATATTCTCGCATAGGGATTTTAATCGGTACTACCCATAAAAACGGGGTAAGATTAGAGCATGAGTTTGCCACTACTTTCGGTCACTTAGCGTCTAAAAACACTTTAGCACTAACAAAAGAGCAAGCAAAAGATTACTTTAATGGCAAAGATATACGCCTAGATGAAGTTACCAAACTAACGGGAGAGGTGATCCTCACGCTATGTGGCAGTGCCATCGGGTTAGGAAAATGGCAAAAGAATAAAGTTAAAAACAGTTTGCCTCGGGATTTAATTAAAGACGGCCTGTTGATAACTTGGGTATAACCTGAATATACCCTTTTGATATTTTTAAGACCAATTATGAATATAAAGAACAACTCTTTGTTTTATATAAACTTAATAAATCATTCATTTATTTGTAAAAAGAATGAAAGGTTAACTAAACTTAACAGTACTTTCTACTTCTCCCTACAGTCTTAGAAGGTGTTTTTAGTTAGCGCACGGCTCAATCTTGAGCCTTTCCCTAGGCCCAGAACTTAGCAGGTAAGTATCTGGGCGTTTTTTTATCAGTTAACCAGAGGCTAGTTAGGTCAACATTTCGAGTTCTGTGATGATCTGCATCGCCGCTTCATTACTCTCACCGCACACATCTTCCATGGCCTTAAATTGCAAACACACCTGTGGGCGCTCTGGCTGGTTAAACAGTTTACACAGATTATTTTCATCTAGTTGAATACACCGCTCCCCCGCAGGTTTACCATTTGGCATACCGGGAATGGGTGTTGAAATACTTGGTGCTATACAACAAGCGCCACAACCAAGCCTACAATCCATTCTGTTTCTCGCAATTTTGACAATAAGTGGTGCATTTTATCGAAAAATCGACTACACGTAAAAGCATCAATCGCTTTTAAGAATGTAACGATAAATTTAGGTACGCAAAGCTTTGTTACATATTCAGTCTGGATTTAAACACCTCGACATAACTATTCGCGTATTCTTAAGCTTATCGATGACCTAGAGCCGTTAATCTGGGTCATTAAAAATCATTCAACAGGAAGGATTTTAACGTGGCTAGTAAAAAACAAATAATTCTACCAATTGCCGTTCTTGCGGCGGGAATTGCAGCGGCTGTTGCCATGTCTGCAATGAAACAACCTCCAGAAGAGAAGAAAGAAGAAATAGTACATCCTCTCGTACAGGTTCAACCTATTCATATTGACCAAGTTAGGCTTGACGTATCGTCATACGGTATCGTGATGCCAAAATACAGTACTGATCTTGTTGCTCAGGTCAGTGGTCAAGTCATTTCATTGTCAGACAAGTTTGTCAAAGGTGGCTTTGTCAAAGAAGGTGACGTACTTGCTCGCATCGACCCGAATGACTATGAAGCGTCGCTGATTGAAGCCGAAGCGGCTTTAGCACAAGCCAGCTCAGCGCTAGAAATAGAACAAGCTCAGGTACAAGTAGCAAAAGCAGAATGGCAAAGAATTAAAGCAAATGCTAACGAAAAAATACCTTCTGAACTCTATTTGAGAAAACCTCAGCTCGCTGAAAAGTTAGCAAGCTTTAAAGCTGCGCAGGCTGCAGTGAAAAGAGCGAACCGAAATTTAGAGCGTACTTATATCAAAGCGCCTTACGATGCGATTATAGAATCTCGTAGCGTAAGCCTTGGTAGTGTAGTCAATCCCGGTAATGGCTTTGGTAAACTCAATGCGACATCTGTTGCGGAAGTACGCCTCCCTGTTGCCGATAATGAATTGAAATACTTACCGCAACAAGGTGTTGGCACCGATGTCGTGATCACAGCAGAAGTCGCTGGTCAACCGATGAGTTGGAAAGGTGAAATAGTCCGCAGTGAAGGCGTTATCGATAACAAAAGTCGTATGACCTACCTTGTTGCTCAAGTCGAACAGCCTTATCACAACAACGTAAAACCACTACGTTTTGGCGCTTATATCAATGCTGATATTCAAGGTTTGTTAGTGCAAAATGCCACTATGCTTCCTCATCACTTAGTGAAAGAAGGTCGTGTTGCAACATTGGATGATGATAACAAGCTGAGCTACAAAAAGGTCAATATTATTAGAGAGTACAATGGCATGGTCGTCGTTGATAACGGCGTTGAGTCAGGCCAACAGATCATTACTTCAGCGCTGGACTACCCTTCTGAAGGGATGCAACTACGTACAGACGATACTCCTTCGCAAAGTGCTAACACCCAATTGGCGCTCAAAGAGGAGTAAGGTTTATGCAGAGTCAAAGCACAGAAAAAGGCTTAATTGCTTGGTTTGCACGTAACCCAGTCGCAGCAAACTTATTGATGATATTTATTATTGTGGGCGGCTTGCTTACCGCGTTTTCGATCCGCAAGCAAATGTTTCCACAATACGATAGTAACTGGATAAGTGTTCAAGCAGTGTACCCGGGCGCGGCACCTCAAGAGGTCGAGGAAGGGATCACGATTAAGATCGAGGAATCCATGGAAGGTCTCGAAGGGATCAAACGCTTGATCACCTACTCTAATCGCGGTTACTCGCAAACTTGGATAGAAGTAGACGAGCAGTACAACACCAAAGAAGTACTCGACGAAGTCAAGATGCAAGTGGACTCCGTCTCAACTTTCCCATCTGGAATGGAACGCCCTATTGTACGTCACGACAAGGCAACCCAAGAAGTGATGTGGTTGTCGCTCAATGGCGACTTGAGTCCCCATGATCTTAAAGAGCTTGGTAATCGCATTCATGAAGAAATGCTGTCGTTATCTGGCGTTAACCTTGTACGCTTTGATGGTGGCCTGAACTATGAAATCTCTATTGAGATAAGCCCGGATAAAATGCGCGAATACGGCCTAAGTTTTAGGGCAATTTCGGATGCGGTAAAGAGCTTCTCAGCGAACATGTCTGCTGGCCAAATTCGCTCCGAAAATGGCTATATTTCAATGCGAGTTGAAAACCAAGCCTATCGCGGTGACGAGTTTAGAAAACTCCCCTTACTAACACTACCAGACGGCGCACAGGTTAGCTTAGGCGATGTCGCCACCATTAACGATGGCTTTGAAGAAGGACTGCAATACTCTAAATACAATGGTAAGAACTCACTGGTGTATGAAGTTAGCGCGTCAAAAGACCAAGACATCACCAAAGTTGCAGGTATCATTAAGAACTATCTTGAGGCCAAGAAAGGCTCACTACCACAAGGCGTAGAACTTGAACCTTTTATTGACTTGACCTATTACCTCAATGGCCGCCTTAACATGATGCTAGAAAATATGGCGTTAGGTGGCGTATTAGTTATGTTTATGCTCGCCCTATTTTTACGTGTGCGTTTAGCATTTTGGGTAATGATGGGGTTGCCAGTTAGCTTCTTAGGTGCATTTTTAATGATGCCAATGGGCTATTTAGACGTAACGATTAACTTAGCCTCACTGTTTGCCTTTATTTTGGTGCTGGGGATTGTCGTTGATGACGCCATAGTCGTCGGTGAATCCGCCCATGCGGAAATAGAAAAACATGGTCATAGCCTCGATAATGTCGTTCGTGGTGTAAAACGTGTTGCTATCCCAGCCACTTTTGGTGTGCTTACTACTGTTGCTGCTTTCTTGCCGCAAACATTAGCAACTGGCCCAACGGCAGCATTTTCTAAAGCAATTGGTGGCGTAATAATTCTTTGCTTACTATTCTCTTTGGTTGAATCTAAGCTGGTTTTACCTGCGCATTTAGCAGCGATGAAAGACAAACCAAGCAACCCTAAAAATCCGTTCCACCGCCTCAGGAAAAAAATGGATAGCGGCCTTCAATCTTTCATTGAAAACACGTACCGCCCATTCATTGTACGCTGTATTCACTACCGTTATACCGTTATCGTTGGCTTTTTAACCATTTTAATTGTCAGCGCGGGGATGTTTGCTGGTGGCTTAGTGAAGTTTGTTGCTAACCCAAAAATCCCCCATGACTTTCCACGTATCTCGATTGATATGAACTTGTCTTCGTCAGAAAACGCGACGCTTGAGTCAATTCAAAAAGTCGAGCAAATGGTACTAAATGTCGACAAAGAAATTGAGGCTGAGTATGGCAAGAAAATGATCCGTGATTACATGGTGAATATGAACGGCCGCACTAGCGCAAATATCATGGTGATCTTGGTTGAACCAGATGCGCGCCCAATCGATACCTTTGCACTCAGCGCCCGCTGGCGTGATGCAATGCCTGCACTACCAGGTGTTAAATCGCTAAACATTCAAGATAGCATCATGAATGGTGGTCGTGATGACGGAGATATTAGCTTTAGATTAGAAGGTAAACACAAAGAAGAGCTCCGCGAAGTCGCACAGAAACTAAAAGACAAGCTAGCAACTATTGAAGGTGTTGGTGATATCAACGACTCTATGCAATCAGCAACCGATGAAGTGCAGCTTGAGCTTAAACCATTAGCGTACAGCCTTGGACTGACGTTGGCAGATGTTGCATCCCAAGTAAACTTCAGTTATTACGGCCTTGAAGCACAGCGTATTTTACGTGATGGTGAA
Organism: Pseudoalteromonas sp. NJ631; assembly: GCF_000276645.1. NCBI lineage: Bacteria > Pseudomonadati > Pseudomonadota > Gammaproteobacteria > Alteromonadales > Pseudoalteromonadaceae > Pseudoalteromonas > Pseudoalteromonas sp. NJ631. The sequence goes on along the minus strand of NZ_AKXJ01000012.1, from coordinate 58,838 downwards.
GAGATCAAAGTAATGATCCGTTACCCTAAAGAACACCGTGATGCCATTAGTGACATTCAGGATGTGCGTATCTTAACGCCTCAAGGCGCAGAAGTGCCGTTGGTAGAAGTGGCTGATGTGAAATTGGTTGATGGTGTTAACCGAATTCGCCGCGAAAATGCCAAACGCACTATTAATGTTTGGGCATCAGTTGATACAGAAATCGCACAACCATTTGAGATAGCAAAACAGGTTCGTGACGAATACCTTCCTAGTCTATTAAAGAACTATCCTGGCGTTCAAAGTGCAGTAGCGGGTCGCGTACAAGAAGAAATGGACAGTGTTGCGGAGCAAATTCGTGACTTTGCCCTGTCATTAATGATTATCTTCGCACTACTGGCAATTCCACTACGTTCTTATTCTCAGCCTGTCATCATTATGTCTGTGATCCCATTTGGTGTGGTTGGCGCGGTATTCGGTCATATGATATTAGGAATGACAATGAGTAGTTTGTCTTTCTTCGGTATTATTGCGGTGGCTGGGGTTGTGGTGAACGACTCTTTGGTTATGGTTGATTTTGTCAATAAAGCACGCGAAGAAGGCATAGATTTAAAAGCCGCAGCCGTCGAGGCGGGATGTAAACGCTTTAGAGCAATCTTGCTCACTTCGTTGACCACCTTTATCGGACTTGTACCAATCATTATGGAAACGAGCCTACAAGCTAAAATTGTTATTCCAATGGCAGTATCGCTTGCATTTGGTGTGTTGTTTGCCACGGTGATCACCCTTGTACTTATCCCTTGTCAATATGTGGCACTTGAAGATGTTAAACGCGTTGGTCGCAAATGGTTTAAAGGGAGAGACTCGGCTGATAGCCAACAAACAACACCGGAGCTAAATTCTAATACTCACTAAGTAACAAATTACTAGCCCACAAAAAAGCTCGGAAATTTCCGAGCTTTTTTATTTTTTAATACAGATGTTACTGACTGTAATGCGCAAAAAAGCGCTTTACTCTATCCATTGCAGGCTGTAAATCATCTTTATGTGGTAAAAACACTAATCTAAAATGATCCGCACTAGGCCAGTTAAAAGCGCGTCCGTGGACAAGTAGAATTTTTTCTTCTTTGAGCAAGTCCAGCACCATGCGCTCATCATTCTTAATATTAAACCGCTTCACGTCCACTTTAGGAAACGCATAAAGCGCGCCCTTTGGCTTTACACAGCTTATCCCTTCGATTTCGTTTAAGCCTTTAAACGCAATATCACGCTGCTCATACAAACGCCCACCCGGTTCAATGAGTTGGTCGATGGATTGTATGCCTCCGAGCGCTTGTTGAATGGCAAACTGTGCAGGAACATTGGCGCATAATCGCATAGACGCGAGCATTTCTAAGCCTGTGATCAAATCCCGCATCACTGAATGCTTACCACTGATCACCATCCAGCCCATGCGGATCCCTGCCGCACGATAAGTTTTTGCTAAACCGTTAAAAGTGATAACAGGAATATCATCACAAAGACTCGCAATTGAAAAATGCTCTGCATCATCATATAAAATCTTTTCGTAGATCTCATCACTCAGTATTAATAGCTTGTGTTCTCTGGCAACGTCGATTAATGCCTCAAGCAATGCTTTGTCATATACAGCACCGGTCGGATTATTTGGGTTGATCAGCACCAATGCCTTTGTACGACTCGTGATTTTACGCTTGATATCTTCGATATCTGGAAACCAGTCTTGCTCTTCATCACAGAGATAATGCACTGGGTTACCGCCAGATAATTTAACGGCAGCAGTCCATAACGGATAATCCGGTGCGGGGATCAACACTTCGTCACCATCATTGAGCAAGGCTTGCGCGGTCATTTGGATCAATTCACTAACGCCATTGCCAATGAAGATGTTATCGACACTAATATTAGGAAAACTTTTTTGCTGATAATATTGATACACGGCAACTCGGGCAGAATACAATCCTTTTGAGTCGCAATACCCCTGTGCAGAATATAGGTTTTTTATGATGTCTCGGTGCATATCTTCTGGCATATCAAAGCCAAATGCCGCCGGATTGCCAATATTTAATTTGAGGACTTTCATGCCCTCGTCTTCCATTTTTCTCGCTTGATCCAATACTGGACCACGAATATCGTAACTCACCCCGTTGAGCTTATTACTTTTTGTTATTTGTAGCATCTATAACCCCCTCATTTTGCTCAAGCATATATCACAATGCCGTCAAAATTCTATGCTTGTGATAACTTTTTATGCTTCAAAAAAGCAACTTACAAAATGAAGTGATTAGAGTGGGATAAATAAGCGCAATTTTAAATAAAAAAGGCCGTATAAACGACCTCATTTCCGCTCATTGGCTTATGCTGGATTTAAGATTGAGCACTCAGCCACTGCTGCAGTTTCGCTTTTGAACCTGCAACTTGTGCTGCAAGCTCTTCAATAGAGTCATCAACAATATCCTGCTCCCCTTGAATAAGGGCATGCTCTATCGTCTTTGCTAAATCGCTCAAACTAGCGGCCCCAAACTGAGCAGCGTTAGATTTCAAACTGTGAGCATGACGAATGGCAGCTTCTTGATCCTGATTCAAATTCAGCATCAACTCCGATTCTAACCGCTCGAATTCAGAACAACAAAAATGAACCGTATCTTCGAATTGCTCGCCCAGTAACATTTGCATGTTCTCTAGGGCACCTTCATCTATTACGATGCTCATAACTTTCCTTAAATTTAATATTCTATTACTTATGCTAGCCAAATCTGGTTTCTTGTGCAAAGTAAATGCGGGCAAGATATGATAAAATATGACTTATATTAAGAAACACCTCATCAAACATGAAACGTAATACCTGTCCAGTCTGTCAGTTTCCCACAAAAACTTGCGTATGCTCCTATATTGGTAACGTAATACCAAATGCGACTCAAGTTATTATCATGCAGCATCCGAGCGAAGTAAAAGTCGCCAAAAATACCGCAAAGCTCCTCGCCTTGCAGTTAGGCAGTTTTGCGCTGTATGTTGGAGAAAATACCACTGACTTTGAAGAGTTGATTAACTTCTGCAACGAAAACCATGTTGCACTGCTCTACCCAAACAGCCACGCTAAGACCTTAACTACAGAACACAATCACGCTCAAAAGCTTGATGCCATCATCTTATTGGACGGGACTTGGAAGAAAGCGACTAAGCTTTACAACCTCAATCCGTGGCTAAGCCAGTTGCCCAGTTTTCAGTTCGATTCGATAAATGAAAGTGAATATACTATTCGTAAATCTAAACATGAATACAGTTTATCAACACTTGAAGCGGCAGCTCAATTTCTCGAGATTGTAGATCAATGCGAAACTGCGGATCTCTACAAACTTCAAGCAGGCATGGTGAAAGAGCAGATGAAGCGAATGCCTGAAGATGTTAAAGCTCGGTATTAAAGGAAGAAAATGCCAGGCTCGAGACTACAGCGCGGATACGCTCGCCGAGGACCCGATTATCGATTCGGCGATCAAGTTGATTTCAGTGAAATCAAACAGACCTTTGGCTTTAAAACCATGACCATTGGTCATTGGGTTACGCCCGAAGAAACCCGTTTATCCGCCAATTTCATTTATGATGCCCTCGCAGATCTAGCCCAAATACTACAAGTACCGCCACAGGTCATTGGCCTTCGGGGAACACTTAACTTTGCTTTTGGTACAGGCGGTCAACAAGGTGTTCAAGCGCATTACGCAGCAAATACGAGCACACTCGCCTTAGCAAAAAATGCCGGTGGTGGCGCACTTGCCCACGAATGGTGGCATGCATTTGATCACTATATTTGCCAGCATTTAATAACACAGCCAAAAAAGCCTTTTGCATCATCAGCTTGGTTACTTTCTACCGAAACCGTGTTACACCCATTGAACAATGCTTTAGCAACGTTTTTTGCGCATACCTTTTTAGATGAACAACATCAAAAACCAAATCGGTATTTTCATACCGCCAAGATTGCTGATAGCGCGAACAAACAGATTTATTACGCACTACCCGAGGAACTAACAGCTCGGATGTTCGAGGCCATTATTGCCTACCACAGCGATATATCAAATTCATTTTTGGCCGCGGGAATTAAGGGTTCAGAACAAGAAAAACTGGGGATTTACCCAGAACATGAACATAGAAAACGATGCGCTGAGCCCATTTTTCACTACTTCAGCGAACTAGGAAAGATTTTATATCACCAGCATAGGTGACTTTACTTAGCCAACTCTTAAATTCCGTGAACGGCAACGGACGTGAAATAAAATAGCCTTGCGCAAAGTCGCAGCCATAGGCCTGCAAACGAATGTAACTATTGATATCCTCAACCCCTTCTGCCACCACCCTTGAGCCTAAACTGTGCGCCATATCACACGTCGCTTTACATATTGTTTGATTGCTCTTAGATGTCTCAATATCCATCACAAAACTTTTATCAATTTTAAGTTCATCAAATCCAAGTTTACTCAAATATGCAAGGGACGAATATCCAGTACCAAAATCGTCTATCGCTACTTTTACGCCGATTGAACGATAATCATCTAACACCCCTTTAAGCTCAGCTTCTTTTCCTATTGTTACCGATTCCGTGATCTCTATCATTATTTGAGAAGGTGCGAGTGATAATTCATTGACAAGCGTAATAAGCTGTACCGACAACTCTCTTCTACTCAAGTCACGACCAGATACGTTGATTGAAATAACGTGCTCAGGCAATAACTTAGTTATCTCGGCTTGATAATGAAGCGCATGCTCAATCACCCACTCGGTGATCTCGTAAATTTGCCCTGAAGACTCCGCAATCGGAATAAATTCGTCAGGTGGTATGTAACCAAGCTCAGGGTGAAGCCAGCGCAGTAGTACTTCAGAGCCGAATACCCTGCCAGTACTGAGATCTACCTGCGGCTGAAAGAATAAACTGAACTGTTCATGTTCTATCGCACTTTTAAGAAACGAGGTGAGCTTTAATTGTCGCTCAGTCGAAATAGAGCTTTCAACGTCAAATAGATGCCAACGTTGGCCATTGTGTGACTTAGTATTAAGAGCCTGCAGAGCGCGCTGGATAAGCTTCTCAGTGGATTTGGCATGCATTGGATAATTCGCTACCCCAACCTCTAAACTATCTACAATCTGCGTGTCTTTATAGCCAACCCCTTCTTCGAATACAGCAGATAAAATACATACATATTGCTCAACTTGACTGACTTCAATTTTACCATCAAGTACGATGGCAAACACTTGGTCTTCTAGGCGATAAATAGGTGTGTTTCCTTTATTTGCAACGGCAGCGCTACCGTAAGTATTGATCTGCTCAGAGACCTCTTTGAATAACTTATTGATGTGCTGATTTGCAAAGGTTAAGCCAAAACTCAGTCTTATTGATGGCAGGATCAGTGGTTTAAAAAGCAACAATGTATGCGCTTTATTTTGCTCCTCAAGCTTAGCGAGCGAACCAAACAGGGCGAATTTATTGGGCAGTGCAGTCTCTTTATCAAACTCAGCATAATGAATATACATACGCCGCTTTTCCGCATCATGCCAAACCACAAACAGTAGTAAGAGCATTAAATGTAGGCTGATCAACACATGGTTTACGATTGATATTTGTTCACTTGGCTGGATTAATTGACTCCCAGCAAAGCCAATTAGTACCGCTACCATAGGAGACCAAATTGCGCAGCAAAAATAGACTTCTTTACGACTGTCTTTATCTTGGCTTACCAAAATCATCGTACTTAATACAATTGCACCAATAACCATAATTGACTGAAGTGCAAACGGTAAATCCACTTTCGCAAACGCCACAACGACACCGCTTAGTAAGTAGATATATGCGGTCGTCTTGATGGTTAGCTTAATCTTTCTATCAAGCCTATTTTTAGTAAGGAAATGATGAAAAAACAAAAGGCTGAAGCCGAGTGCAAAACACACAAAGCTGCCACTGTAATGTAAAAAATGAATGCTATTTTGGTAGCTGAAAAAGATATCAGCGAGTCCTTTATGGGTGACGTAAAGGCAGGCTAATGACAGCAAATAGCCACCAACCGAAAGCAGACTTGGGCGTTTCGAAATAATACCGGTACTGAGCATAAAAATACTCAATAAAAACATTACCCCTAGAAACAACCCGGTTAAAAATAGATGAGCATTAGTATCTTCTATATAAACTTCATAAGGTTCAATACTCACTCTAGACAAGGAAACATAGGGTGATTGAACCTTTACAATGATCGGCTCAATATAGCTATTAGCATCAATCACCAAATGGGGCGAAAAATGGGATAACGATGTATGATTGTTACTTTCGGGGATTTGAGTTAGTTTTCCAATAGGGTCCGTGGTAAAAAACTCAACACTACCCATGGATGGACGTGCAACTGTTAGCACTTGGTCTGACAGATCATCGCGAACGAGGCTTGTGATTCGAAGCCAAACCGCAACGCCCTTTGGAATAATTACCGTTTCTTGCGATACACTAAACTGGGCCTCAGAAAAGTCACCATAGCCTACTGAAATTAAAGGTCTTGCTTCTATAGTTTCTGCGGCCAGCTGCGTTTCAGCAGTAGCCAACATTGCAAAGATGCAACACACAATTATTGTAAACATCAGTGTGGCATACCTAGCAGCGCTAAGCCACATACCCATTCTCCTTGAGTCACTTTGACGGTGATTTATCAGCCTATTCGTTATGCAAAAAACCAAGCGTTAACGTTCAAGAAAAACACCAACTCGAATACATTGGCTATGAGCTTCCCTTTGCAAATCAGGAAGCAACGTCATTCGCGCACTAATACCAGTGGTATTAAGTCAATGATCTACTTTGAAGCGGGAAAATAGTTTTAGTAGCAAGGCAAAAATTTTGCTATTTAGTTGTTCTAAATGAGAAATTTTTAACGAAGCTAATATGCTATTTCACCTTTCAAATTGATTAGAGACTTAATTCAATTGGTATAATACCTATTTCACTTTGTCTACTGCAGTCATTTGCATGACGCTTTCGCCGACAACATAAAAAACGCATTACGATAAGTATGGTTTGGATCAAAGCAAATGCAAAAATATTATTGAATTTAAATCGTTATGGCTATTTGATGGGAAATCAAAAATGTAAAGATGGCATGCCGTTTAGATAAGCTGAGGGTCTTGTCTAAACTCGGAATAACAACTTGTTTTCTAGTCGTTGTTATTCCCAAGGTCAGCGTCAGATTTGCTACACAAATCCTCTCGCCTACCTATTCAATTAACTGTCGTCACTAATACGCGAAGCAACCGCACTATTTTGATCCTTATATTTGGCGTCTTTACGCTCGTTATAAGGGAATTGCGCAGCACTTGTCATCGTTTCAAAACTCATTGCACCTATTTTCATGTTTGGCCTAAGTGCCAAAGGCAACTTCCCTGAGTTATAAAACTCTAATACGATGTTTCCAGACCAACCGGGGTCAATACGATGCGCGGTAACGTGAACCATTAAACCTAGCCTTGCCAGCGACGACCGGCCATCTAACCACCCAACAAGATCGGCAGGTAGCGTTACCTTTTCATACGTCATTGCCAACGCAAGCTCACCAGGGTGCAAGAAAAATGCTTGCCCATCTTCTAGCACGATTTCGTCACTCATGATGGATTCCATCGCGGCATTGATCTGATCTTTAGGACCACTGAGATCAACGTAAGGCGCGGCATGGTCCTGAAACACTCTAAACTTGTTACCCAGTCTTAAATCCACAGTAACGCCCGAAATCATATCTGGCTTAGGTGTAGGTTCGATGATTATGCGTTGTTGTTCAATCGCCTCTCGAATATGGGTATCCGATAATCTCATTCTTAATCTTCCGTCATCACAATCTCAACACCCGATGTTGAGTCTGATTGGTAATATAACATACTGGCAACCAGTTGGGCACAGTCAACATAGTGATCTGCTATACCATGATTGTCAGCCTTACTTTCTGAATTAGGCTCACGGACTGTGGCAATGATATCTTCGCCCTGCTCCGATGCTGCTCTGATTTGGTCGTCAAGCGGTACTTCCGCGAGCAGAGGCACACCATAGCGACTCGCCAGCGTGGTGCCACCAGAGTGACCAAAAATGTGGTTGCGGCTACCGCATTGCTCACAATTGAAGTAACTCATATTTTCGACCAAACCTAAAATGGGGAGCTGCACTTTTTCAAACATCGCGATGCCCTTCTGTGCATCTGCTAGCGCCAAGGTCTGCGGTGTAGTGACAATCACCGCACCACTGGCAGGCACTTTTTGCGTCATAGTAAGTTGGATATCTCCTGTGCCTGGCGGCATATCAACAATCAGATAATCCAGCTCGCCCCAATCCGTTTCATTTAACAATTGAGTGAGTGCTTGAGAAGCCATTGGTCCTCGCCAAACAGTGGCGTCCTCTGCTGGGACCAAAAAGCCGATAGACATGGCTTTAATGCCCGACTTTTCAATTGGTAGTAGGGTTTTATCATCTTTCGCCTGAGGCTTTTCATCCTCAAGAGCCAGTAAACTAGGTAGCGAAGGGCCATAAATATCAGCATCTAGCACACCGACTTTCGCGCCTTGAGCACGTAGCGCATACGCCAAATTAATCGCAGTGGTAGACTTACCCACCCCGCCCTTACCTGAGGCAACAAGAATAATATGTTTAATAGCTTTAAATTTTGGTCTGCCGACAACGACGACTTTCGATATCACCTCAACGGCCTTGCCTAAGTGTTGCTGTAGATAATTAGCAACATCTTGGTCGCATTGGATGGCAAATGGAAAATTAATTTGTACTTGAATTTGCGCCTTTGATTCTTGTGTTTTGATCACCCAATTTGCATCAATGCCCACTGGTAATGCAGCACTACGATAGCCATTTAAAAGCTCAATGATTGCCTGTTTGGTGTTTTTTCCCTTGGCAAACCATTTTTCCAGTCCAAACATACAAATTAAACTCCTCTGGGTGATGAAAATAGCCACGGAATTATGTAACATTCAACTCATTAAAACCAGTCAATTCGCGGTTCATGGTCTGAACGAAGGTGAGTCACTAAGCACACTTATCCATTCAAGTGTTAACTCAGTGAATAATCAACCAATTCAACACCATCACTTAGAAAGATCGCGCTAAATTCATGGAATCGTTATGACGAAGAGAAAAATTCTCATTACCAGTGCATTACCATACGCAAATGGCCCCACACACTTAGGTCACTTGCTGGAATATATTCAAACCGATATTTGGGCTCGCTTCCAAAAGTTACAAGGCCATGAAGCCTATTATGTATGTGCAGACGATGCGCACGGCACGCCAATCATGCTAAATGCACAAAAGCAAGGTATCACGCCTGAAGAAATGGTTAAGCAGGTGGGTATTGAGCGTCAGCGTGACTTTGCAGACTTCAATATCGAGTTTGATAACTATCACAGCACACACAGTGACGAAAACCGTGAACTAAGCGAGCTAATCTACACTCGTTTAGACGAAAAAGGCCATATCAAAAAGCGCACGATTTCACAGTTATTTGATCCAGAGAAAGGCATTTTCCTACCAGATCGATTTGTTACTGGCACTTGCCCGACTTGTAAGTCTGAAGATCAAAATGGCGACAGCTGTGATGCTTGTGGTGCAACCTACAGCCCAACAGAATTGATTGAGCCAAAATCAGTGATGTCTGGTGCGACACCCATCTTGAAAGATTCAGAGCATTACTTCTTTGACTTACCGGCATTCGAAGACATGCTAAAAACATGGCTACGCTCAGGTAGTCTGCAATCTGAAATGGCGAACAAGTTAGACGAATGGTTTGCAGACGGCTTACAGCAGTGGGATATCAGCCGCGACGCCCCCTATTTTGGTTTTGAAATCCCAGGCGCGCCTGGCAAGTATTTCTATGTTTGGTTGGATGCACCAATCGGTTACATGGCAAGCTTCAAAAACCTTTGCGAGAAACAAGGCCTAAACTTTGACGAGTTTTGGGGTGAAAGCTCCGACGCCGAGCTTTACCACTTTATCGGTAAAGACATCATCTACTTCCACAGCCTGTTTTGGCCTGCAATGCTAGATGGCGCTAACTTCCGTAAACCAAATAACGTATTCGCTCACGGCTTTGTCACCGTGAATGGCGCTAAGATGTCTAAGTCAAAAGGCACTTTTGTAAAGGCTCGTACCTATCTTGAGCATTTAGATCCTGAATATTTACGTTATTACTACGCAGCTAAACTAAACAGCGGCGTTACGGATTTAGACCTCAACCTAGAAGATTTTGCAGCACGCGTAAACTCAGATTTAGTAGGTAAAGTGGTAAACATCGCGAGTCGCTGCGCAGGCTTTATTACTAAGAAATTTGACGGCAAGCTAAGCGGCTCTGTCATGGACGAAGCGCTACTAACTAGCTTTGTTGCTGCAAAGGATTCAATCGCGACACATTTTGAAAACCGCGAATACAGCCGCGCAGTGCGTGAGATCATGACCCTTGCTGACAAAGCAAACCAGTTTATTGATGCCGAAGCGCCTTGGGTGCTTGCAAAGAATGAAGAGACGCTTGAGCGTGCACATCAAGTGTGCTCTATGGGTCTTAACCTATTCCGCGTATTACTGACTTATTTAAAGCCAATCCTTCCAGGTATGGCGAAAAATGTTGAAGCTTTCTTAAATACCGAGCTTACTTGGGAAAGCGTTGACAACGCCCTTGTTAATCATGAAATCAATAAGTTTAAGGCACTAATGCAGCGTGTTGAACTTGATAAAGTGAATGCGATGATCGAGTCTTCGAAAGAAAGTCTTGAAAAGAAAGTGGGTGGTCAATCTGTAGCAGCAGATCCGAATAGCCCGCTTGCCAAGGAGCCAATCGCTGCGGAAATCGAATTCGATGATTTTGCCAAAGTTGATCTACGTGTCGCAAAAATTGCCAACGCAGAGCATGTTGAAGGTGCAGATAAACTGCTTAAACTTACGCTTGATTTAGGTGGTGAAACGCGCCAAGTGTTTGCAGGCATTAAGTCTGCTTATTCACCTGAAGATCTTATCGGCAAGTTAACAGTAATGGTTGCAAACCTAAAACCTCGCAAGATGCGTTTTGGTATGTCAGAAGGCATGGTATTGGCTGCAGGCCCAGGTGGTAAAGAAATTTACATCTTAAATCCAGACGAGGGCTCACAGCCTGGCATGCGAGTGATGTAATCACCCTATTACTTGTATACAAATAAAGGCAGGCTTCTATTTAGAAGCCTGCCTTTATTTTTGCTCAGATCAAACCTTCGCGCCAAATTTCATTATCGAAAATTAACCAAGCCGCGACCAGATACAAACAGCCGCCGTAAAACCGATTCAACCATTTATTATAATTTGGGTCATTCGACACTCGCGCCAACAAATCACCAGCTTTAATCTACACCAAATGCACCGAAATGTTGAGTATCGCAAGCCATAACACCAGAATTAAATTGCCCAACGCGCCGAAGGTATCATTTGCTTACCCACTAAAAAGCGTAAACATAATAAAGACTAATACCCATCCTTTGCGATTCAATATTTACACAACTAATCTAATCGCTTTTTAAAACGCATCGTCGCAATCATAAAGCCAATCACACTAAAGGCGACCAAACAGAGTAAATCAAAATACAAATCGCTAAAGTGCGCGCCTCGAAGTACCACAGCTCGAATCGACCGCACGTAATGTGTGGCAGGTAAGATCTCTGCAAGGTATTGCGCCGCCTTTGGCATCGCGGCAAATGGGAACATAAACCCAGATAGCAATATTGCAGGCAGTAACACAAAGACCGTCATTTGCATTGCTTGCAATTGGTTTTTGGCTTTAGTGGAGATCAGCAGTCCCAAGGTAAGGCTCGCGGTGATAAACAACAACGTCACGATAAGTAGACTTGGCATATCAAAATTGAGCGGTACATCAAATAGCCAATGTCCTAAAAATAGTATTATCGCCATTTGAATAAAGCCAACAAGAATATAGGGTAGAATTTTACCTAACATCAGTTCGGTTGGTCGAACCGGTGTCGTGATAAGAAATTCCATATTACCCTGCTCACGCTCTCTAACCAGCGCTGAGGAGGTAAATAGGATCATCGTCATCGTTAATATAATAGCAATCAATCCAGGAATAATATTAACTGACGAACGTTTCTCAGGGTTAAAGTAATTTTGCAGCGCAAAAGCTGGATCTGGCAGTGCAGGCATAGGTAACCTTTTGATGCTAGTTGGCAACTTACTGAGCCCTGCCACGGCACCACTTAATAACGGATCGGAGCCGTCAATCAACCACTGCGCAACGCTATGTTGCGCTGTACTATTACCCACTTTATAGCCACTTAGTTGATAATCACGATTGAGCTGTCGACGCACAAAATCAGCAGGAATAACCAACACGGTATTCACCTTTCCTCTGGTAATGGCCTGCTCAGCTGCCGCAATTGAATCGTAATAGCCGATAAAGTCAACAACTTGAGTGTTGGCTGCGGTTTGGATCAACTGTCTGGATTGATAAGTCTGACTAAAATCAACAATACCTGCGGAAACATGTCTTACATCAGTATTAATTGCATAACCAAATAGCAACAGCTGCGCCAATGGCAACATCACAATCATCGCAAAGGTAATACGGTCGCGTGCCAGCTGCATAAACTCTTTACTGACGATGGCATTTAACCTACGCAAGCTCAGCATAGCCCCTCCCTGTGCTCGTTACAAACACATCCTCGAGGTTAGCGCGAGTGAAATCCACTTCGTAACCACCTCCAGATTCAGCTCGCAATAATGCCAAAGGTTGTGATTCTTTTTTGTTTATCAACACCCTAAGGCGAGCACCTATTTGGGAGACGGAAATCACACTCGGTAATGAAGCTAAACGTGTTTTTAATGCCGCGACGTCGTCACCCACAACTTCGCACACCGAAACCTTTAACTGTTCCATCAGCGCGATGGGACTATCATCCGCACGCTTTACACCTTGCTCTAAGATAGCAAGCCGGTGACAACGCTCTGCCTCGTCCATATAATGGGTAGACACTAAAATGGTCGTGCCCTGCGCACTTAAACTAAATAACTGCTCCCAAAATGCACGACGATTTTCCGGGTCAACCGCTGACGTCGGCTCATCTAAAAAGAGCAACTCTGGTTTATGAATAACAGCGGCGGCAAGCGCGAGGCGTTGTTTTTGTCCACCACTCAATGCACCGGACTGCACCGATTTTTTATCTTCTAATTGGTATTCCTGTAGCAGCTCAGCCACTCTACGCTTAACATCATTGCGTGATAAACCATAAATTTTCGCCACAAACTCGAGATTCTCCAGCACACTTAGCGACTCGTATAGGGAGAATTTTTGTGTCATGTAGCCTAGTCGATTACGCAAGCTTTCACCATGTGCCTGTACATCCTTTCCCATAATACTGACATGACCTGTGGTTGGCGTTAACAGTCCAGTCAACATCCGGATAGTGGTTGATTTTCCACAGCCATTTGGCCCCAGAAAACCGTAAATTTCGCCCTGTTTTACGGTAAGGTCTAGGTCTGAAACCGCCCAATAGTCATTAAACTGCTTACCCAAACCTTTACTTTGGATCACGATTTCCTTGGTCATTATTACAGCTCCACCCAAACCGGCGTGCCTGACGGGACAGTCACTTTATCAGTGAGCACCACTTCCACCACATACATCAAACGTGCTCTTTCCTCTTGTGAAAGTGCAAAATAAGGCGTGAAGCTCGCGCTTTGGCTAATGTAGCTGACGGTGCCTTGTAGACTTTTATCACTGCCATCGAAATGCACATTTAGCACACTTCCCAAAGAGACTTTAACAAGCTGGGTTTGCGGCAGATAAAGTCGAGCGAATGTTTTGTCATCAGCAGCCAGCAAAATAATCGGTGTACCTTTAATGGGACGCTCACCAACAAGCCAAGGTAAATCCTCGACAATGCCGGAAGCGGGTGCTTTAAGGGTAAGATCAGCGAGCTGCTTGTTGGCAATAATTAGCTGTGTTTGTGCTTCTGTAATTGCGATTTTTGCTTGTTCGATTGTCTCCTCTCTCGTGCCATTTTCAAGCTCTTTCAAACGCGCTTGGGCCTCTTGCAAAATACCAAGTGTCGACTCGACATTGGCTGAGGCGGCATCAACCCTATCTTGAGAGGTCAACTTGTCTTTGATTAACTGCCTCTGTCGAACAAGTTGCCGCTGAGCTTCTTCCCAAGCGGCCTGTGCTGCATGGACCCTTGCTTTGGCTTGTTTGACTTGTTCAACTCGGGTGCCAGAGAGTAACAATCTATATTGCGCTTGCAAGCGCGCGATTTGCTGTTCAATAGCATTAACCTGTTGTTGCTGCACTACGTCATCGATTTTCGCCAGTTGCTGTCCTTTTACCACTTTATCGCCGCGCTCGACCAGCAACTCAACTAACAACTCTCCGGTTGGGCTGCTGATCTGCACCTGCGGTCGTTCGATAATGCCGAAGATTTTACACTCGGGTTTAGAGCAACCAACCAAAAGCGTCAATAACACAAAACTAATGATGTAAAACGGTGTTTTCATAATGTTTTCCGTTCAATATGCTGGGATAGAAACACGTTAAAAATAGCTTGCTGATGTTTGCCAAGGGAGCGCCACTGCTCAGTATCCGAGTTTTCGATACCAAGTAGCGGCTGCATCACAGGTGGCACCAAAAAAGGAAATGCCGACAAGCCAAGACAGGTTAAAAGTAACCATTCAGCTCGAATGGGCTCTGCAGGCGAAAGCGTTTGAAAGGTCGAATTTAAAGTACTGACACCGTTCTCTACATGCTCAAAGAAAATCTTTTTTATGATTTCATGCTCTTTAGAGTGCGTATCATGTAGTGCCATAAAAATGATCTTAGGTAGCGTTGGGTATTGGCTCATCACCTGAAAGTAGCGCTCTATAAACTGAGTTAAAATGAGCGGTGAGAGCTCGCGTAACTGTGATTTTTTAATCCCTTCAAGCAAGCTCAGTAGAGGTGCTGCAATTTCGCGAAATACCGCTTCAAACAGCCCCGCTTTATCGCCGAAGTAGTACTTAATCAAAGCAATGTTTACCTCTGCAAGATCCGCAATTGCTCTAGTCGTGACTCGATTATATCCGCGGTTAATAAACAAACATTTACCAGCAGTGATGAGCTTTTCTCTCGGGGTAACAGCGGCTTCCGTTAGCCTATTTGTCATGTTTCAACTCCATTAATCACTTGATTAATATACTAGGACAAATGTGCAAGCTTAACGACAGCTTTCGTTAATCAAAAAAGAGGAAATGATTAACCACTAATCTACATCAAGCTTTCATTGGTTATCTGACCTTTTCGTGGACAGGCACACAAATTGAGTAACATATGACGTGGTTACAAGGCCATTATCGTGGATAGTCACTTAACAGTTGATATTCAAACAGGGAAGTCAACAAAGCAAAAAGCCGAATTTCATCGGCTTTTGAGATGCAAAAATTGCTTAACTTAGCCAGAGAGTTTTGGGGATAACTCCTCTCTCGCGTCCTGCTATCGCCTTCGTACCTAGCTCCTGTAGGCAAGGTTACGCACAAATAGCTGGCTATTGGACGTGACGCAGTTAGCGCTAAAACTGGTTGCTAGAAAGGCATTAATTATCTGAAGTTCAGATTAACTTAGTGCAGTTTCATTTTTGGCCGCACTACTCTAAGTACCTTTTCGCTTATCCATAGTGCAAAGGTTTTTGCGATACCATGGATTGCGCGCTGATGCATTCTATACAATGAGATGTACATGAATCGCGCTATCTTACCTTCAATAAAAAAGCTATTGCTGGTTAGGTTTCCCATTAAACTACCAACAGTGCTATAACGAGATAAATTCACTAAAGAGCCGTGGTCACTATAGATAAACTCTTGTAAAGGTAGATTTTTTAGTGTCGCGATTAGATTTTTCTCTACACATTGCGCCATTTGATGGGCCGACTGAGCACGCGGCGGCACTTGAGTGCCATCCGCTTGGGTAAACGCGCAGCAATCACCGATGACATAAATATGCTCATCTACACTGCTTTGTAAGTATTGATTTACCTTAATTTGATTATTGCGAGTAAGCTCGAACAGCCCAATCTCTTTAATAAAGTCAGGTGCTTTTACCCCCGCAGCCCACACCTTGATGTCTGCTTTTAGCTGTTCATCTTCTTTAGTAATAAAGCTGTCTTCGGTTGCCTGCTTTACCTGGGTGCCTTCTCGCACCGTGACACCTAGCTTCACAAGCTCCCGTTTGGCTGAATTAGCAATACGCTCAGGTAATGCAGGTAATATTCGAGGACCTGCTTCTATTAAATCAATACGAAGGCGTTTGGCAGTCATTTTATTCAGTCCGTACATTTTCAACATGTCTGATACATGATACAGCTCGGCAGAAAGCTCAACGCCAGTAGCACCACCACCAACAATGCCAATGGTTAACGAGTGCTTTGGATCGTCGTCTTGGTGTAAGCGTGTAAAATTATCGAGGAGTGCATGCTGAAATCGCTCAGCTTGCTGATTTGAATCGAGAAAGAAGCAATGCTCCTTGACCCCCGGCGTATTAAAATCATTGCTAATACTACCAATGGCAAGCACTAAATAGTCATAGCTGACTTGTCGCTCTGGGAGAATACGATGACCGAGTTCGTCTTTTAGCTCGCTCAGCGTGATGGTGTTATTGGTTGAGTCTACGTGGCTAAAACTGCCGAGTTGAAACTGATAATAATGCTTTGCTGCATGAGCAGAATAAACCACTCCATCTAAATCAGCGTCAATAGACCCTGTCGCGACTTCATGAAGCAGCGGTTTCCAAATATGGCTGCGATTTTTATCAATTAATAAGATTTCTGCTTGGCGTTTTTTTCCGAGTTTATGTCCTAATTGTGTTGCCAGCTCTAAGCCACCAGCACCACCACCGACTATCACGATTTTAGGAAGTTGCGTATTCATCATGTTGCCCTTAAAAGTATAATACTTAAGTACTCTAGGGTCTTCGAAAAGCACTTAGGTATTTCAAATCCATCATGAAATACCTTGTCTGGCAACGCCTTCAATTATGCGCTTTTTTAGTCCATTTGTCAGTAATACTTAGTCACTACATAGTGCTAGTCGTTATATAGCGTTGACTCGCAAACCTCACTTTTTCCATGACATTCCACGCCCGAAGCTCCCCTCCTTAAACTGTATCGAACAATAAATTAAACACTGTAAGACCTTGTAATAGAAATGAAGCAATAATATAAATATATTATTAACAATAAACACAACTGGCAACAATAATGATGTATCGATAACATAACGACAAGGATCTGAATAATGACTACACCCAACCTAGGTAGAATTGCGGTAAATAAAACAACGTTACTAATGCTGAGAAAAAAAAGCCCTAAGTAGAGAGAAGCTTGCTGAAAACTGTACAAACCAACGCTTCCCAGTATCGGTTTCCACAATAAAACGAGCAGAATCTGGTAATCGAGTACTCTGCAGAACTATTCAAAATTTAGCAAAGTATTTCCAGGTCAGTATTGATACATTAATCGATCAAGCAGAATCTCCTTTATGGCTATATAGCTATTTGTTAAAAGACGAGCCCACTCCATTATATGGAAGAGAATGGGAGCTTAATCAATTACATATCATTTTTAGTAGAGCGGTGGCGTTACCTTGCGCTCAAACCATCTTACTACAAGGTATGACAGGAATAGGTAAAAGCGCGTTACTCAATGCCTTTATTTGCCACTTAAAAAGAGCGGAGAAAAACTACCTCCTATTTAGCACCAACTCCTGTTTAAATCACAACAATCCTCACTTTTTTGTTGCCAATCTTGTTCGCTCATTATTGCTTGTTAAGGCACATACTGAAGTAGAGATAGGCCATCAAATAGACCTCGTTTCTAGCACACCGCTGAGCGCAATTCGTATGCGTCAATGGGCGGACTTGTCTTTAAGCCTTGCGCACACGCAGACGCTTCGTCAATTTTCAGACGAGCGCTTAAGGTTGGTTGATAAAACGGTTGTCAGTGATCTACTGGAATATCTCAATCACAAAAAAGTGCAAGCGATCTTGATAGACGATGCACACACTCTAAGCGAGCAAAGCCGATACTTTTTGAGCATACTTACGCAAGTCCAATGTCATTTTGGTATTTTATTTATCCTATCAGCCCAGAAAAAAAATGCTTTTACTCATCCTCCCAAATGGCTCACCTCCGCACATATTATCTATCTAAAGCCACTAGATATCAGTTCGATGCAGCAATTAGCACATCACACATTATTGAGCCGAGATATGCTTCCGTGCAAACATCAACATAGAACCGCTATTGCCTTAAAACGGGCATGTGGTAACCCATTATTTTTAATTCAACTACTTTGTGTCACCCATCCCCAATCAGAACTTCCTGAAACCCTACAGCAACTCACTCAACACTACCTCAACTCGATGCCATGTGAAGTTGTAAATACCCTTAAGTTTGCAGCGCGAATTGGACAACACTTCGATACGAAACAACTTCACCAATTTAATGAACATAAAAAAATCCGTGCTCCCTTGTGTGTGTTACACAAAATGTTGAGCAGTGGATTGATAACCCAAGACGCTGAACACTACAGTTTTGTGCACCCTCTCGTATGGGAATCTCTGAGAAGTCACGCAAACGACTTAGAACTGGATTGGTATAAACACCATCAATCTAATACACAAAACCAAGTGACCCGTATCTGAGCCAATATCTGAGTCAAAATATCCATATCGTTTCCTTGACCCCATAACATGCCATTCAAATGAACCTTGAATGGCATGTTTTCTGCAATATGAGAAATAAGGAAACACCATGTCCATACTCGTAAAATTAACACCTTCAGCACAACCTTGGATTGGCAGTAGTGATGTACTTTTCAAACTGAAACAGCAAATTCAACATTTAGCACAATGTGATTTACCCATACATATTGTTGGTCAACCCGGTTCAGGGAAGCATTTGGCTGCTTGCCATATTCATGAGCTGAGTAAGTCGCATTCTGAAAATATGATTGTATCGTGTGTAAACCATTGGCAAGGTCAATGCGCAGCAACCCTATTAGAAGAGCTTGTCAACCGAGCACAAAGCGGTACCATTTACCTCAAAAATATCGACGCACTGACCCAAGTACAGGCCGAGTCAATCAAAGACTACTGGCTCACCCTTTCCCCGCAGTCTCCCGCGCCACGACTAATCACCTCAACTAGCGCGGAAAAGCAAACCTCTGGAGACACACATATGCAGTCCGATTCTTTTCTGAGTTGGTTACATTATCATTGTCTTGAACTACCCATACCTCCTCTTTACAACCGTAAAGAAGACATTATTGCCTTAATAAACCACTACAAACATACTTGTAAACATCTCGCCAAACTGCAATTTCAAGGACCTGCGCTAGAAGTCTTAACCAGTTATGATTGGCCACATAACGTAAAACAGCTCAAACGTTGTTTAGACAAACTGACGTTCTTATGTGAGCAACCAGAAATCACTAAACAGACTCTGTTGACTCTATTCCCCGCAATGGAAAATAAGCCCGTGCCAACTAAGGGTAATCTTATCCCACTAAAACAAGCTGAATGCGATTTCACCCAAACCATGCAAACACTGATATCCTGCGATGATGAGCACAGTTACACCCCTTCAGATAGTCGTGAGGGGGTCGACTTTACTCCGTTATCACCGCTTAGGCCTGTCAACAAACCTCATCCTGCTTTAGCAAGAGCGCTGCAATATATTGATGACAATTTTAAGAAGCCACTGAGCCTAAGCGAGGTTGCCAATTATGCGTGCGTCAGCCCTTCTCATCTCTCGTTCTTATTCAAACGTTATGTTGGACAGTCATTTAAACAAACTTTGCTACGAATAAGGATCAAGACAGCAATGACGCTTTTGCGTGAAGACCCTTATAGTCAAGTGACTGAAGTATGTGACGATGTCGGCTTCTCCGATCTGAGCTTTTTTGTTAGAAAGTTTAAGTCCGTCGTTGGCGTCAGTCCTGGTGCCTACCGAGATCACCGTACAAAACACTGAATAACGGTACAACCGTATGCTGAATGCACCTCTCGTGTTCAGCACTTAGTTAGCTGTAGCAACGGTTAGAATATTTCTTAGTGACCAGATTCAATTTTTGGTATTTCAGCTCTGGTGATTCAGATAAATCTACCAAGTAGTTCCTGAGTTATACCAACAATTATGCGAAGTACTGCCAATTCTAACCCTACTGCGTTTTCTATACTAACCTCAGTGTTTAGGAGCTCCATCTAGCTTGTTAGACCTAAGCACCACTCATATTTTTTTTCGTCAAACTTAAAGCTAAAAAGGTGGAATTATGGCATTTCCAACAGCAGTAAACGATCAAATTACCGACTCGGTCACTCAGGCAAACGTAAAGGTATTAGGCGACGCTCCAGCGATGTCTATGGGTAACTTATTTCAAGCTACCTCTCAGGCATTAGCTAACGCGGCACACAATGCGACATCAGCTCAACAACAAGCTGCAATGACAGCGCAAGCGGCAACAACGATGGGGGTGACCACTTTATATTCTATTGACACCGCAACCACAGGTATTGCAACAAAAAGTATTCTTCAACCTCAGAAACAGCCGGTTGCTGGATTAGGTTAATTCGCGACTCCCTGATACTTGTTCAACATCGCGCACAACAGCGACTCAACGAAAACACTTATCTGGGAATGTGAGATACCTATAAATACAGCTAACGATATTTAGGCTGAACTTGTTAATGACAATAAGGATAACACTATGGCTTTTCCAACCGCTGTAAATAGTCAAATTACAGACTCTGTTACACAAGCCAATGTACAGGTGCTAGGCGATGCGCCTTCTATCGCTATGGGAAACCTCTTTCAGGCAACTTCTCAGGCATTGGCGAACGCGGCTCACAACGCAACGGCCGCACAACAACAGGCAAATATTACTGCGCAAGCAGTAACAACAATGGGCGTAAATTTACTTTACTCCATTGACACTGCAACGACTGGCATCGCGACAAGTAAGATTTTTGCATAGCGTACTCGGTTCAGTCACAAACTAACGGGCTTTAACGCCTAGATATTTAATACTTTAAAAGGAAGATAGTTATGGCATTTCCAACAGCTGTAAACAGTCAGATCACTGACTCAGTCTCACAAGTAAATACGAAAGTACTCGGTGACGCACCTGCTGTAGCAACTGGTAACTTTATGATTGCTACAAGCCAAGCACTCTCAAACGCTGCACACAATGCAACAACTGGACAGCAAAATAACAATGTGACAGCTCAAGCCGCATTGGTCCAAGGCGTAGATACCCTAATGAGTATCAATACGGCAACTACGGCGGAAGGCATCACTAAAGTCTACCGTTAAGTGCTAAGTCGTACTGATGGATCCAACATCAGTACGACTTTACTCACAAAGACTTAAGTGCTGCTCAATTGGAGAAATACCATGTTACCCCTTGTCGAAGCACACACTTTTTCGCTCGGTGTAGCCGCCATCACGATGGGAAACTCTATCTCTTTATTGATGGAGAACGCCGTGCAGAACGAAGCTCGAGGTCAGATGATATCCAGTGCAAGTGTAGCACAGTGCTGTGCACTCATTATCAGCTCTGGCGTAGCTTCCGTTAAACCAGGATAAGAAAGGAATTAGCAAAATGAGTACAGTAAACGACCAAATCTCTGATTCAGTGAATCAAGTTAATACCCTATTGACGGGCTCTGCTCCAATGCAATCTATGGGCATGCTCAATATTGCAGCAACCGAAACTATGGGGATGTCGATGTATAACGCCGTCACAGCACAGCAAAACGCGCAAACTTCGGCCTCTGCTGCTGCGGCAGCGAGCTGTGCAAAAATGCTACAGCAGTCACCGCCTAAACCAGAAAAGCCCAAAGCGCCTGAAGAACAACTGGATCTAAGCAAAATTGAAGAGGTAGTACAAAAACTCCTGCATCAATACCTCGACCCTGATAGCAAAAAAAGCACCTAGAGGTAAACCCAACATAACTTAAATTAACTGAGGCAAAGCATATGAATGAGTTAACAAATGTCGGGCCATCAACACAAGCGACGCTTGATATCATCAAAAATGCCAGCTTAAGCGGCGAGCTAAATAAACTCTCTGGTGCCGGTAAGGCTTATCAGTCAGTTTCTCAATCAACGGCAATTGCAATTCAAGATGCAACCGACAACCTAAGAAATATCAATACCATGGCGACTACCGCAATGGGGGTTGCGATTTCACAAATGCTGGCGACTGGTAAGGTCGAAGAATACAACAGTATCATCGAAGCGGCTAACAAGATGGTTGAAAACGGTACGAAAAACTTTGGCGATGTCGGTAGTTCTGCCAGTGATCTACTCAATAATTTTCCAAGTGGTGGAAGCTAATGGGGGCTTACGTCACTGACGCTGGCACGGGAGGCAAACATGACGATCGTAGTGAATAACACAGAAATTGAACAGTTGGCGCAATTTTCCGACAAAACGCAAACCTTGATCCAATTTTTAAATCAGGGAAAAGAGAGTGTCAACGCCCTCATACAACAGAGCGAGATAATGCGCTTTTCGTCAGAAGCGCAATTTATCGAGCAGCTTTACTTGGGATTGATGAATTCAACGTTGATCTACTTACATCATATTCCCATTTCAATCGATGTGAAAAAACTACTCGAGTTGACTACTAATGATCTCAGAGACCTCGCGACCTTGAGCAATCGAGACTCTGAAAAAGACAAAGCAATTTTAGCTGATCTGTTAACCAAATACCGTCTGTTAGATAGTACGATTCTGAACAAAATTGCACTGTTTTATCGACGTTATAACTTGAGTTACCATGCTCTGGGTTGGAGCGCCTCATTTAAGGATCAACTCAACTTATACCATGTTATTTGTTATTGTGAGCGTTGCTATGAACTATCAAATCAAACCGTTATCCCAGCGTGCCAATGGGCAACTCAGCAGGCACAAAATCTAAGTGAATTTGCTCGATATTTATGTATTTACCTTGAGTGGAAAAAGCGCTCACCAAGTCCTATTAGTGCGCTAAATGACGCAATTACTACCCTCTCTCCGGTGGTTAATGCCAACCTAGATTCTCCTGTGGTCACCTACGAACTTCAAGCTATTGATCTACACAATGCGATTAAGCAATGGCATGAAAGTGGAAAATATCTGGGCTTTAGCAGTTTCAGCGCAGGCTTACTTAATATCGTGCTTAACATAGACCTAGGTAAGGGCGATTTAGTGCAAGCTGCAAATGACTATCTTGAAACGCTTCAACATACGCTAATCAACTCATTAGCGAAAGACAGCTATGTCTGTCAGGCCGGCCAGTACCGGCACTATTTATATGACCTATATCACAGCGAAGCGTTGCTTGATGTTGATAGTCAAGGGTGTCTGAGTGTGCAAAATCACTGGCCGCTGGTTGCATAATAAGAGGACTGAACAATGAATACCAAAAATCAAAAGGTTACAGCGCTTGGTGAACTCTCTCATGCTGTTATGCCGAAACAAATGAATAGCATTTTAGCCGACATTGATACCATGCTTAACCGCGCACAACACACTATAGATATGTCATTACAGCAATCTTCACAGCTAATTGAACAGTCTCGTCAACATCTCGCCAGCATTCATAATGCGCTCGAGAGTGAGACTCAAATAAACCAATCTGACGCTCACGAAACGCCCTACCAAGATACATTACTGCAAGCGCAAGTAACACAATTAGAGGACCAGCAAGCACAGATAGAGCAAGTATATACGGAGCAGGAAGTCGCAGCTCGCCAAAGTGCTGAGGCCGCACAACAAGCGATGGAAGAAACGCTAAAAAACATGGAAAAGCAGCTAATGCATCAAAATCAAGTCTTTCAACATGATGTAATGCAGCGCAGTGCTGACACGCAAGGCGAATAAAACAAGTTGCAGGGAGCCTGACCACAATGATCCAGATAGATTGTAAACCTATAGCCTGGTTACCAGACGAAGACGTAAAAATTGCAGCAGCAAATAAACAGATGCAAGCACTCATGGCGCGCCTGGTAGACGCACCTAAATATCATACGCTGACAATTGAAGATAGAAAGCAGCTAGTAAGCGAGGGCTACGCTCCTGACTTAGTAGATAACCTCGTATTTATCACGCTCAGGCTGACAGGCTTAACAGAAGACTTGGTTAATGTGGGGTTTAACTATGCCGCTTTTGATACAGCGCTATTTGCATCCGATCATTTGAAAGCTCACTTGCAACAACTCAGTAATGGCTGCTGTGCCTATTGCGAAAGCTATTTATTAGCGACAAACTCCGGCGAAGTTGGCCACTTCAGGCCTGTTGAGTTACTGGAAAGACCGGTTTCAACACATTTAGACGTAGTGGCGACCTGCTCGCCGTACTTTTCATTGGCATATGATCAAAACAACCTACTTTTTGTCTGTAATGCTTGTCACGAGCAATATAAAGGTGGTCAATTTCCACTTGTTGGCAAACGTGCGCCACTGATTAATATCGACCAAGAGCAGCCCTTACTAGTCTGCCCTTACCTAGAAGACCCAAGACAATTTGTGCGCTTTGACCCTCAATCAGGTCGAGCCTATGCCTTTGATGTTTTGTCTACTTTTTTGATGGACAGCAAATCTATCAGTCACAATGAAGCCGAGCAGCTTGTTTGGTCACAGCCCGAATTACTTCAAGAGTCACACGACTTGATGGAATCGCCTGCGTTTACGAGATGGCTTCAGTCATTAGACAAGGATAGCGCAATACAATTAACCAAAGGTCAAACTACGATTGAAATACTTGGTTTAAACCGCCCAGAGCTGGTTATTTCACGTCTGAACGCAATTGGCCAATTACATTTTGCTTATGAACGCTTTAAGTTAAGTAAAAATGACGATTTGCCAGCCTTTATTGACTCACTCCCGCTTTTGCAATACCGAAGTTTGGCTATAGATGCACTACACACTTGGCATAATCAACAGAGTCCTCAAGCAACCACAGACAATACCACGACTCACCAAAACCAGCCATCCAGTTTGCCATTTCCAAACTGGTTTCGAGCGTCATTACGCTATTGCGTGGAAGAGTCTAACCTTGCGGATAACCACAAACGAAACTTAGTTTTTCTCTCTGCCAACGATAGACTCTACGGTCAAAAGGCCAAAGAAAGATGTGTATTTCTGCCAGTAAACTGGAAACAGGACAAGCATAAGCTCATCAAAGTGCGCTCCCAACGCAATATTTGGGAAACTTCTTTATCTGAACTAGCTGACTCGCGGCCGCTAGAGCTCATCAATTTGTTTACTCATAACGATGTTTGGGTTGAAGGCCCATTCGAGGCACTACACAGTGCATAATTTAACCATTAGTAAGGATATTCCATCATGACCACTCAAAATGAACAATCCGTTCTCAATGCAGAACAACAAGCAATGCAAGCAGTATCACAAGCTGAGGTCGCCACGGCAGCTCAGTCCACAGGCTACGCTACGGCTACGCCTTATGAGGCTGAAAATATCGCGAACAACGCCGTCGTCGCAGCAGATCAGAGTGTCTATCAGCAAGCGTTTGATGCCCCTGCCACCTCAACCCCAGATGAAGCAGAGCAACAAGCAACCCGAGCTGTTGAAGCTACTGAATAAAAGTCACAAATACCCGGCTCAGTCGGGTATTTTTCATGCATACCTTCTTTCAATTTGCAGTAACCTTACGAATAAATACCAACGACTCCAGACTTTTTACCAATCGTTACCGCTATACCATGCCTATAGTAAAAGTATCCAACAAACACGAAACAACACGATGACATTTTATCAACTCACGACCAGGCAGCGCCACATTACCGGAACGGTAAGGCAGAACCTCGCACGTCAGCGAAGAGCAAAAAACGTTCCTCTTAAGAGCTGCGCTTTACCAATACACCTCAGACGTGGCATGGAAAAACTATCTGGTGTTAATTTGGCCAATGTGCGAGTGCACTACAACTCGTCAAAGCCTTCGCAAGTACAAGCCCATGCATATGCTCAGGGCAAGGATATTTACTTGGCCCCAGGTCAAGAGAAACACCTTCCCCACGAGCTTGGTCATGTTGTTCAACAAGCGCTGGGGATAGTAAAGCCCACCACAGAGGTAAATGGCATAGCTGTAAATGACGACCCAACTCTGGAGCAGCAAGCAACGGACTGGGGAAAATTGGCATTATATTTAGGTGAGCAGATGAAAAAATGTAGGGACGATTTCCCGGTAAACATAAAAGTCAGCTCCCTTTCACTCCCAATTTAAAGTAAGGGATTAAAATTGACCTAAACCTATTTATTAAATTAGTGGGTTTATTTTAAATTCCATACTGAAAATAGGTAATTCGGCAAAACTCATTTTCAGAAAATCAGCTGTTATCTGGATTGAAAATTACCTCTCACAATCACAAATGAGAATCGGAGAAATTAGGCTCATGTATGCACAATTGAAAAAATCAAAAGGGCATAACGGTATATTAGATTGCAATTATACCGCCACAGAAAATAG
The DNA here is from genome assembly GCF_000276645.1 of Pseudoalteromonas sp. NJ631. Classification (NCBI taxonomy): domain Bacteria; kingdom Pseudomonadati; phylum Pseudomonadota; class Gammaproteobacteria; order Alteromonadales; family Pseudoalteromonadaceae; genus Pseudoalteromonas; species Pseudoalteromonas sp. NJ631. Next base: position 32,300 of record NZ_AKXJ01000012.1, on the reverse strand, counting down.
TTCGTTAAAAAAGAGTAAGGAGAATTTAGATGCTAAAGCAGCTGCAGTGATCCAAAAAGTGGGGCTCTATGATTATCTCACTGGTAATCTAACTGAAGATGAGAAAGATGGGCTATATCTCCGTCGCTCAAGTTATAATCCGCTGAATTGGATAGCTCAAAACAAGAACGAAAACTTTGAACGAAATAATCAAGCTTATCACTCTACTTCTGTGCATGGTGCTCAAAACTCGCTACAAAATATCAGAAATAGACATTACGCAAATCCCGGAGGCCCCAGAGGTATGAGTGCAATGATGAACACTCTCACAGGTGCCGTAGGAAATATTAGAAGACAGCAACATAGCAGTCGCTTTGCATCCTCTAGCTGGGAAGCTCATGTAAGAAATGAAGCTAGAGAACAATTCAATACTGCAGCAAATGCAGTTGGTCTTAATGTAGTTTGGAATGATACCCCTCCTCCGTTTCGTGCTGTGATACCAGGTCTTAGCAGATCAATGTTCTTCATTACCTACTCGAATCCAATCACTGGTAACTACGAAGTTGGCGTGACCTCCAATAGGCCAAACATTGGCGCTGAAAGGCGCTCTCAAGTAACAAATGTTGCTAAGGTAACAATTAACTATTATCAATTACCAGGAAATCGAGTATCTGCATGGATAGGTCAAATGTTCCCAGTGCCAATAGCCACTCGTGCAGATAACACCGGTCCGGTACAAGTTGCAAACTTCCACGGAACGGCTTGGAGCCTATCAGATCTTAGTCCAATAAATGATTGAGTAAAAAGGTCATTTTCAACATCACAGACAGTCGAAAAGGTTGGCGAACACTAGTTAACCTTTTCGACGCTCAGATCGATTCGCCTAGCGTTTTCTAAAACGCTATGTCTAACGGCTTATCATCCAAATATGATCCATTACTGTAGCTGGACTAAGATAATAGTCTGCCAGTAATATTTCTCTCTTATTTTAGTACTCTCATATATAAGGAACAATGATGTCTAAAACCATTACCTACTATAATTCAGGTGCTATTCCTTTGGCCAATGCCGGTGAGCTTCCTTACGATGTAGTAAACTTGGCGTTTTTATCTTCGGCTTCAAACAATCCGTTTAAGCTAATTTTAAGCGGTGCAATTGCTGCTACAGAGACCAGCTTCACAGCCCATACGGTAGAAGCGATACAAACCATGCAGCAAAATGGGCAAAGAGTATTGATCTCATTTGGTGGTGGCGCAATGGATCACAACGTATATTACTCGTTATCTCAAGATCCAGACAGGCTGGCTGATTCCTTGGCGGACTTTGTTAAAAATAATCATTTGGACGGCATTGATATCGACTATGAAGATAGTGCTGCATTTATCGCGAATGCAAGTTATGACGGCGTACAGTTTCTCGTATCATTAACACAGGCTCTGAGAAAACAACTGCCCTCACCCCGCTACTGTATTTCCCACGCCCCGCAACCTCCTTACCTAGAGCATGGTGGTTACATGGCAGGCTATCTTAAAATAGTCGAACAAGTTGGAGAGGATATTGACTGGTTAAACGTTCAGTTTTACAACAATCCACCTTGGAGCGCATGCCCAGATCAAATCGTTAGTTCCTATATGGACTATATCAAGCTACCGAATATGTCTGCGAAGAAAATTATTGCAGGGTTCCCTGTGACAGCACACGACGCAGGCTCTGGATACATGCCGGCAGAGACTATTATTCAAGCGGTTATTGACCCCATTCAAAACACCACTGAGCTGGGTGGTATTATGAACTGGCAGTTTTCAAGTGACGCAAATGGCGATTGGATTAAAACCATCAAAAATGCACTTAAAAACTGAATCTTGCTTCTATTCTTTGGTCGCCTTTGTCGGCCTTTCTTCCTACATTTACCTCAATAAAAGCGATAAAGTAAAATATACCAACCGAAAAATAACTTTTACCAAGTTGGTAAAACCAGCCTCTCTTATAGTTAATTCAACCAATTTATCTATTTGGTTGCTTTCACCCTGAATTAATTAAACGCATTAAGTGAGACTAGATTATGAATGCCAAAAAACCTTTAGGTTCAAAAGACGATCCAAGCTATGTCAGAGTAACGAATATGCCAGATCCTAATCTGGCCTATTCCAGTGTTGCCCACCCAGGTGCAAAAGGCTTTATTTATAACGGTACCATGAAGCCAAGTGTCGCTGACAAATATAAAGGCGAAGGTTATAGCTTTTGTATGCGCAACCTTAACACACAAGACAATGAGTGGGATGTTGCGCTAACGGCTCAAGAAACCGACAGAATAACGGGCACCAGTGACAAGCACGGATACGCGCTGGCATTGATGCCGATGTTTATCCTCAACGTGTCTTCTATCAATAACACCAATAACAATCCTCTTGATATAGCTAACAACGTTCTTGACCTGTTAAATAGCGCCTCTATTCCTATCGGTACGACAGTCTGGCTACAGCTAAAAGACAATGACAATGGTGCTAAATCTGACCAAATACAAGAAATTGAACACTATATATTTCAGTCAGGTTATTCAATAGGTATTTTAGGCGATGAGGTGCAGCTACAGCAGCAAACTAACGGCCGTGTACTTGAATCAACTTATACTCCATTTGAAGAATCAAACAGTGGCACTACAATACGCACAATTATGATTGGCGAAAACTCAGGTACTTACCCAATTTACTGGGCACTTCAATGAGCTTTAAAGACTGAGCAGGATAACCAACTCGCCTGCTCTTTTACGTAACCAATCACCTCTTAAATAAAAAAACCTGCAGCAATTAGTCTGTTATACCAACATAATCCCTAAAGTTGCCAATCACATTCGCAGCCGCACAAACTACACTGTGGAACGCTTATTTAAAAAATAAGGAAGTAAAATGTGGCAATCTAACTTTGAGCCTTTAGCTCAAACTCCCTCCAAAGCGGCTTTAAATGCCAAAGACGTAGAACAAGAGTGCGACTGGCTGCAGCGTGCTATTCAATATCGTGTATCACATTACTTTGGACAGTCACTCGATAATACTGAGCAAGAATTTCCACTGCCACCTACGCTAGATAACTCAGACTCTCAATTTGCGGACTTTATTACCCGCAGCAAGCCAAACCTGATTGAAAGATTATTAATTATTCTGGCATTTGTCCCGGTTATCAAAGCCCCTGTACTCGACATTTTCCTGTCAATCAACGAACAAACAAACCGCCCTTTTAGTGAGTTTGGTATACAAGAATCTCAAGGGCAGATATTCACAACGGGGATCACGGCGGCATTCATTCTTAACGGAAATAATCTCAACACGGAGTTTGATGTCCTTCAAACGCTCCATTCAAGCCAATTGCTTAACCTTATGGTGGATAGTCATCGAGAACCTGAAGGTATATCACGATTAAACGTTCCGTTGGTTCTTAAACCCGAGTTTATACAAATGTTCACGACTGCAGAGCCATATCGGCCAGAAACAAGTCATCAATTTCCTGCAACTCAAGTAAACACAACACTTGAATGGGATGACGTAAAGCTACCAGATACCACTCGTCATCAGCTAAACGAAATTATTACTTGGGTTCAATATGGCAAGACATTACAAACGCAATGGAAAATTGGTAAACAGCTCCGCCCCGGTTACCGTGCACTGTTTTACGGCCCTCCTGGAACAGGAAAAACCCTAACGGCGAGCGTACTTGGAAAAATACTAGATAAATCAGTCTATAAAGTCGATTTATCGCTGATCACCTCAAAGTATATTGGAGAAACAGAGAAAAACCTTGAACAGCTGTTTAGCCTTGCAGAGCATCGTGACTGGATCCTTTTCTTTGACGAAGCGGACGCGCTTTTCACTAAGCGCTTAAAAACCAGTTCTTCTAACGATCAGTTTGCTAATCAAAATGTCGCCTATCTGCTGCAGCGTATTGAAAGCTTTAGCGGTGTGGTGATCTTAGCTTCAAACTATAAAGATAATATCGACGACGCGTTTTTTCGCCGATTTGAATCGATTGTCCAGTTTCAAGCGCCAAAGGCTGCACAACGACTAGAAATTTGGCAAAGCGGACTTTGCCACCAATCTAGCCTGTCAAGCAGCGTATGCTTAAACAGACTTGCAGAGCAATATCCACTAAGTGGAGCTGATATTATCAATGTATTACGATTTGTATCATTAAGATTACTCAGCGAAGCGCGCACAGAAATAACCATTACGGATATACGTGAGGGCATAAGTCGACTTTCTAACCACCAAACTCCACTTAGGTGGTGATCTCATCACACTCACACCTTTTACTTTTTCTAGACTGGTTGAACTCACAATTTGAAAACATCATAACTTCTACCAAGTTGGTAAAAGCGGCCCGCGATATAGTTAAAAATGCCAACTCAGTTGGAAATGTCAATTTATGCCCACTTTATCAATACGGTTTAGTCAGCAGGTGACTAAGCTAAAAGGCAAGTTCGCTGTGAATCAAGATCTGACAACGAATAAAGCATTCCTTAGCTGATAAATGAGTTGTCGTAGCTAAAACCTTTTGATGGACAGGCATAGCTAATGACTAACCCCATTGCGAGGAAAGTATGGAGCTCTCACGATGGGGTTATTTTTACACCGGCAATACCAGCCTTAGCTCAATCGTACAGCCGCAATGCGTAAAAACAACCAAACACTGTTAAATAATACGCGCTTGAAAGCCGTCTAATCTACCACAAAAACAGTTAGTTAAACCAAAACATCTGTGACAGAGCGGGCTACATTATTCTTTAGTTATTAACGCTAAAAAGCAACTAACCATTAAGGAAAAAATCATGGCATTTCCAACTTCTGTAAACGACCAAATCACTGACTCAGTCACCCAAGCAAACGTAAAAGTACTAGGTGACGCTCCAGCAATGTCAATGGGTAACTTGTTCCAAGCAACTTCACAAGCGCTTGCAAACGCAGCTCATAATGCAACCACAGCTCAGCAGCAGATGGCTGTTACAGCTCAAGCTGCCACCACTATGGGTGTTACAACCCTCTATTCGATAGACACCGCAACTACAGGTATTGCAACGAAGAAGATCCTTGCAAGTAGTTAACACCAAAGTGAAGTGCTGTGCTCCATCAGCACTTCTTCATCAAAAAAGAGAATAATATGAGCGAATTACACCCTGAGGTCACCTCAGCAGATCCCGCAATTTGCAGTTCTAAAGAAACAGAAACACAAGATAGCAAAACTTGTGACTCAGACAATCTTGGCATAGCGCCGGTAGAGGCAAACGATGCTAGGCTACCGAGCGCCCAGCAAGACCTTGACTCATCCGAGCAAATGCAAGCGCAGGAAATTCAGCATCCTACTTCCGTGCAATGCGCCGCTTTTGACTACATTTATGCAGTGGGCCAAGTAGAAATAGTCTTTCCTAATGAGGGAATAGAAAAGCAATTTTTACAAGCCGCAATGGAGCTCGCAGTCGATGAAAGAGCCTATTACGAAGTTTTCACTAATAAATCATTGCCGATTGGGGATCCTAACAGAGACAAGTATCTTTATCTTGCCGAGCAAGTTTCTTGGATTTTAGTCATTCAAAAACAGCTAAGTTACCACTTAACTCCCGCGACAAAAGTCGAGTTAGAAGCGCTAATTGAAGCGCTACAGCCACCTAAAGATACACTGGAGCTTGTGTATACCTGCGTCATTGGCCATTCTTCTAATAACCACGACTCCAATTTAGCTGAGATAGTTTGTCATCAGGTATATCATCAAACATTGTCAGAGCTGCATAATACAATTCAAAAAATTTCCAGTGCGGAAACCAATGCCATTCAAGATGTGATAAAAGCACTAGAAGTCAAACCAAATGCAGGCCGCGATGACTTTGATAGAGCTAAGAATTTTGTTGCATTTCGCTATCCAGATATCTACTTACAAACCCATAAAATGCGTCTTGGGTCTGCAACCGTGCCAAGTGCTTCTCTAACCGACATCACGTTTTCCCAATTTGACGCAGTGTCTGAACATAAGATTGTTGATATTACGCTAACCTATAAAGAAAACGCTTCTGCTAAACATCATTATTACTTTTGTCGTATCGACGTGAGTGGCTTGTATCCTTTTATCAATACAGAAATACAACAATTCCTCCCGCTGCTGAATACGATACCACTGGATTAATGCAAAGGAAGGATATAAATGAAGACCTCAATACACACTGATAAAACAGTGCCAATACAGTTTGCGCCTCATGACAATCATGATACATCTATTTATGCAATTGGTGTTATTCAACCAAGCTTTCCGACCTTAAACCTCGAAAAGCAATATGAAGCTGCTGCGTTGTCTATAAAGGCCAATCCCGAAGAGTTTTATAAAGTGTTCAACTATCGTGTAACCATGGACAGTCAACCTCAGTTGAGTTACAGGCCATTTTTATATTTAGCACAACAAGCAACATGGGTTCTTACCATAAACCTGGTAGACACTTATATCCTTGAGCCAGATACACCGACACAACTGAATGCACTGATCAATACAACAGAACAACAAAATACTTATGTGGTTATTGGCGAGCTAACAGGCGAACATGCCGCACAGCACTACGATGACATTGCTTTGCCAACCGCCACGGTAAAGCATCTAGTTGCGGTTACCGATATCAAAGTCCCAATACTCAAAGATGGTAAACCAGCCAACCAACAGCTTGAGCTGCCAGCACTTAAACCCACTATCGGGTTAACTAAAAAAGACAGAGCCAGTAACTATTTTTTGAGTCACTTCTATCAAATCGTCGTTGATAGCAACCAACACTTATTGATTGATGATATTCAAGCTATCCAATTACAACACATACACTCTGAACCAATGCGCCACGTTGTTGAGTTTATTCTGTGTAGTGCAGATCGTAGCCGCTATGCCTGTAATATCGACGTAACCAACCACTATCCTTTTGTTTCATCCAGACTAGCGCCATTTGCGAAAAGTATTTAGGGAGGCTTCATGAACCAATCATTATCTACTCAACAAAATTTGCCACTTAGTCAGAGGTTGGCCAACGATGAAACAAACTCAGAACCTTCGGTCGTATTCACAAATTTTGTCTATGCCGTTGGTGTGATAAATGCCCAATTTCCGACCCTTAATCTAGAAAAAGAGCTATATCAAAATAGCTTAATGGGCAACCAAGAAACACAGCTTCCCATGTTGGAGAACGTCAATGACGACATTGCGCTACAAAGGCTCAACAGGAATAAACAACTTAATCAGGAGCTGTTTAAAGGCTTGAGGTTAGGTAAAAATCGTTACATAGCGCGCAGCATGAAATGGGTCTTGGACAATCGCTACATTGAGCAACTTTATACTTTACTCATTCCAACAGATGAACTGTTGACTCAATGTATTACCGCACTGGATCGAACAATAAATGGTGAAACCGGACAAGTGGTAATTATCGGCGAAATGCACTCGCCAAATACAGTACTAGTTAGTGCCATTATTCCAGTGATGGTACTGCCATTTGGTGAGGTGTTACATGGCGTCAAGGCAAATAACGATCAGTTTCAAAACCTTGTTACTGAAATAACTTCGCTCAATATATCTAGAGGTAATAGTGACGCAGCACGCGCGTTAAACTATGTGCTATATAACAACCCAACTATATACCAACAGACATTTCACCTTTACTACCAAAGCAGCCAAGATGGTCCTAATCCTAATGGTTATCAGCTGATCAATGTTGACGTCAACGTTAGCAACAGTGGAGATAGAGTTGCTGCAGATGTTATTTTTGTCTATCAAGGGATTAATACTGGCGCGACGCAGTTTTGGCGCAGTCGAGTAGATGTAACGGGTGAGTATCCATTTTCCGTGTCGAATTGGGAACAATATTTACCAAGCAACCACAGTTAACACGATAAAATGTGTAGTCTGTCTCAAAGCGTTGCCTGTCCACTTATTTTTATTATGATTACAACGATATATTGCAAAGCTGCGCAGTTCTTTGCAGAAGAACTGCGCAGAACGTTTGGCTATTGCTTTTCTACTTTGCCATCTTTCATCACAAAGATGACGTTTTCCATCACACTAATGTCTTTTAGTGGGTTGCCTTTAACCGCAATAATATCAGCAAGTTTCCCCGCCTCAAGTGAGCCTAATTGTGTATTTTGCTTGAGTAACGTCGCCGAGTTAATAGTGGCAGCCTGTAAGGCTTGTAGCTCAGTCATGCCAAATTTCACCATGCGGCTAAACTGCTTACCATTGTCACCGTGAGGATAAACACCAGCGTCAGAGCCAAACACCATATTCACGCCTGCTTTTACCGCTTTTGTAAAACTAGCACGCTGAGTTGCACCCACCTTACGTTCTTTATCCAAGCTTTCAGGCAAAATACCTGCCTTTTCGCCCTCACCAAGAATATATTCAGTATTGTAGATGTCCATAGAAAAGTACGTGCCTTTGTCTTTGGCTAGCTGAATGGCTTCATCATCAACAAAACTTACATGCTCTACTGAATTCACACCAGCTTTAATTGCAGACTTGATACCATCAGTACCGTGCGCGTGGGCAGCAACCGTTAAACCGCGTAAGTGCGCTTCGGTCACAATCGCCGTCATTTCCTCTTGAGAATATTGTTGAGCCCCCACTTTAGTGCCTTTAGATAGTACACCACCCGTTGCACAGAACTTGATTAAGTTAGCGCCATATTTAATATTTTCACGTACCTTTTGCCTTACTGCCCAAGGTCCATCAGCCACCCCTTCTGAAAAGACTTTATGCTCATGGGTCAAGAGATTGTTGTCACAATGGCCGCCAGTGATCCCAAGTGAAGGGCCTGCTGCGTTTACACGTGGGCCTGATACGTCACCATCAATAATGGCATCGCGCAGTGCGATGTCAGCATAGCCAGCAGCACCAAGGTTACGAACAGACGTAAAGCCCGCATCTAGTGTGCGCTTAGCGTTTCTAACACCAGTAATTGCCGCACGAGGTGCAGTGCGTTGCAACCTTTTGTAGCCATGAACATGTGCGTCTGAAGTTAGGTGAACATGCATATCAAATAGACCGGGTAATAATGTGTGGCCACTTAGGTCTATCACTTCAGCGTCTTTTGGATAGGCTTTACGATTTGATTTTCCGACTGAGATAATTTTATTATCTTCAACGACCACAGTTGCAGGTGAGATAAGCTTGCCTGACACCACATCAATCGCAGAGTCAGCGTTTAAAACATACGTTTGCGCGTACACACTGCTGGAAACAAAGAGTGCCGTGCTCATCCATATTTTTTTATTCATGTTACTTCCTCATTTTTTGCTTGAGTGTAGAAAGAATATGACTTGCAAACAAACTGATCGCGACCAATAACTGTTCCCATTTCAAAAAACTATGTTTTTCTGTCTATTATCACTTTGTTAAACCAGAATAATGCAATGGCGGTTATAAGTGCGATAGCGGCAAATAGCCCCCACATTAACTCTGGTGCCGCCATTTCTTGCACCAACACTTTATAGCTCCAACCAGATAAAAATCCAGCAAACAAGAAGCCCAGCGCCATAGAAACAAAGTAGTATCCCATATACAACGCAGCTTGAGATTTAGGCGCGATACTCGCGACATACTCTTGGCTTTTAGGAGAGGCAAGCATTTCACCAAGCGCGATAAGCAATATGACAGTGACAATGAGCTGACCGCTTAACCAGTCGCTATCGCTAAGTAATGCGATAAACGCAACCGCCATTACTAGTAAGCCTGTGACTAACACATAAAATGGTCTAAATCGCTGACAGAGAAAGCTCACCAAAATTTGTGCGATCACAATCGCTGCAAAGTCTAAATTAATAAGATACTCAGGATTAATTTGACGATATTGTACGAGTTGTTCAGCAAGGGTTTGCGCTTGCTGCTGTGAAAGTGCCTGTCCATTATCGTGAAGCGCATTTAGCGTTTGCATTATCAACTGTATTTGCTCATGTGGGACATTCACTTTGAGGTGAACCCATTCAAGCCTAATGGTTTCAATTGGTACTGCGCCGCTTTCCTTAAGCTCTTTGAACAGCGTAAAAATGGCAGCAGTTAACTTATCAATATCAACATGTGCTAAAAACGCGACGCCAGAATCGCCAAACCACGCCAATATATCTCGGGTATCTGCATAATCGCGGATATATACAGGTAAAGTATAAAACAGCTGATTATACACAGTCCAAAAGCCTGCAAGGATCAGCAAATATAACGCAAATGGCAAGTTACTTACCTTCATTGGTTGTTGCCACCATGCTTTATTTGGCGCTCGATTTATAAGCACTCTGTCCCACACCCAGTTAGCTGCTAGCCATATTGCAATCCAAGTAAACGCTTGACTGTAGTTAGCAAACCCGACTCCTGCTGACATCAAGAGCGCCAGTGCGACAAACAGCGTAAGTGCTAAACGAGTATTACCCAGCACCGACTGTGCGGTTTTTAATACTTGAGTAAAAGATTGCTTGGTTTTAGGTAATGTTTGCGGGTCTTTGTAAAATAACATCAAGGGAATAAAGTTTATGGCAATCCAAACTGCCGACATCATAAATACCGCATCCCAGCTAATGGCGCGCATATATCCCGCAACCAATGGACCTAAAAATCCACCAATATTCACCATGGTATAAAAGATCCCAAATCCAAGGCCACGATTACCATCGTTTGTACTGTGGCTTACGGTGCCAACGACCACAGGTTTAAAGCAAGCAGCACCCAGTGCAACAAAGCTCAGCGCAGCAAAAAACGGCCAGAAACTCTGTGCCTGTCCCAATAAATAATAGCTTGGCGTCATGATCAAAAATGCAAAAAAGAACATCCTTTTATACCCGACGCGATCTCCTAGCGCACCAGTTACAACAGGCAAAAGATATAAAAAGAAGGGAATAATCCCCTGTACGGCGCCACGCTCTATATCAGTAAAGCCAATACCGCCTTGCGACTTCGGTGTTGTCATATAAATTGATGATACGGCGAAGAAGCCATACCAAGCGAGCCGCTCAAATATTTCCATGATATTCGCAATGTAAAAAGTTCGACCAAACCCAGAAGACGACTTTGACCAATTTGCCTCATTGAGATCTGGTTCACCCCACTGCTGCTGATTTTGCATAATGACAATACCTGTTATCTTTGTTATTTTATATTGCATACAATATACACAAATAACAACGAGAGAAAAGTATCATGTCATTATTTTATCTATTCCATACCTTTTATTGGCGAATACCCTCTATCCAAAAGCCCCGGCTAGTATTTGCTCCTCTAATTGCAATACTTGCGTTACTCAGCGGATGTAAAACTACGCGAAGCGATATTATCGCTATACCAAGCCCCGCTGATATGCGCTCGGAAGTAAGCGTTAATGGCCGAGTCAGCACGTTGAAACACATCGATATCCAACATATTGGTAAACAAATTCCGCTCACTTATAGCGATGGAAAAATAGCTAACTCGAGGGGATATGACTGGTGGGTGAGTAAACATTTCGCGTTAAAAAGTGACTTGCCTGAGGACAAAGTAAAACTCTATTTAGAATTACTAGAAATGTCTTATCCTCACTATGTTGAATTGTTTGGTATGGCGCCTGCTGCGATTGATAAAAAGAGAATTGCTGTCGTTTATGGCAGTTCACGCCAACGCACAAAAGAAGCCATGCTGGACGATGGCTTTTTGCGAGGCGTACATAAAACGGCTGGCGGCGAAACCATGTTTTATAACCGTGCAGGGTACAACTTTCCGAGTCATCGCCAGCATCACCAGCGCTACATCGTGATCCATGAAACCATGCATGCGTTTCATATGGCTCTGAACGGTCACTCAACTTGGGCACCTAATTGGATCACTGAGGGGATGGCTGATTCCATTGCAAGCCACGTATATGATCCAAATAAAAAGCAGTTAACTGTGATGGTTTTCGACCGTGCTCCAATGAACTATCTGCACTTGGGTTTACAGCAGTATCACCAAAATGGAAAGCCATCTTTCGAAGCAATCAACGATGATCCATCACTCAAACGCGGACTCAACTTTTTTATCGTGCATTTTTTATTGAGCGATCCTGAGCGATATCAATATTTTAAACGCTTTATCGGCAAATTAATGGACGCAAACCCTCACTCTGAAAACACCTTGCCAACTGCCAATGCACTCTTAAAACAGATCTTTCCCAATTGGCCTCAGCTTGAACAGCAGTTTGCAGCATTTGTGCGCTCTGCCACGCCAAGTTTTTATATTGTCGATGGGCCTTGGGAGCAAAACGGTGCCACATATTGGCTCAGAAATACCGAAAGCAAAGCACTTAAGCGTCTCGACATTCATCCAAACTTTTCTTCTACACATGCCGTGATGGATTTTCCCGCACCAGATAAAACACCTCTAATCGACTCACTTGGTGAGAATGGTATTGCAGCACTAATCGATTTCGAGCCGGAGCAGATTAAACGTGGGGAAATTGGCTTTGCGTTAATCGCTGATTTAACAAGTCAAAGCTTAGATGCGCGTCTTGGACGCGCTAAAGTTGAAGAAGTTGACTTTAGTAAAGACAACTTGCTGCAATTTACCCTTCAAGAAGGAGTAAAGTTAACGGTCTCAAGCAATCAAGCTTTGTTCCCCGCAAAGTCTATCGCACTGCTGCCGCAATTACGCATGGATATCAAGCAGTATCATCAACTTGCGCTCACGCTTTCAAAGCAGGACGATGTGCTAGTTATTAAAATGAAAACACAACAGCATGAGCAACTGGCTAGATTACAATTGAACCAAATCGACATTTCAGCGCTTAGCTTGCAAAAAATCAGTCTTCTTGGCCGAAATAATAATCATAGAATAGCACCCTACTTTGCCGCGCATGATTACTTGATCACGAATGAACAAACCGCTAATCCCTGGCACTTTAAAGGTGCATCATTACTGCGCAGAGCCTTTAACACCTGTGTGAAATATAGCGCTCAGTTAAATGACTGTATGACCCCACTTCGCGAAATATTTAGCAAACAGAAATCAAGGACAGTCACTGAAACTGAGAATAAAATCCTCAATCACTTGATGCAAAGTTGGCAATCAACACTTGGCGACAATGCGCTCTTTACGCTAAGTGGTATCAACACCCAAAGCTATTTTTCTGATGGAATGCACTATCTTTACGTCAACAACCCCAGTAAGCATGCTGTTGCGCTAAGTTACGGTAACTACAAAAAAATTCTAGCTTCAGGTGAACACCGTGTTCTATTGCCAAAACATACTTTTCAGAACTTAGTGATTAGTTGGAACGGACTAACACAACAAAAGCCTCTTCTAACGTCAGAGAAACCTTTTGATGGGGTAAAAATGGAAGTCACTGTTCGTGACAATATTACCATCACGCTAACCGGTCCCTATTCAGGTGCATCGAGTGGTATATTACGCGTCGATTTTACTCCATTTCAATCATTTCAAAATGAAGGTTCACTTTGGCAGCAGCCTGTTACTTTCTTACCTTATCAAACACAAGTAATTGAAGTAGATAAGTTACAAGGATTGAAAAATGGATTACTTGAGATCACGGGTGAGTTTGACGTTGATGGTGAACCGATTAGGCTGGTTAAAATAATCAATTTGTAGAAACAATTAATTGGAAGTCTGAAAAGCCAAATAAAGTAGAGCTGTTAGTGTTAGGTCATATCCATTGTCCTCACACTAACAGCTATAAAGATCTGATTTATGCGAACATAAGTTAACTAAAGTGGATGTCCTTCAAAGTGCGTTTTACAAATGGTGCTTTAGCTTTTCCATACTCATCTTGAGAAGCTATACCTTGCGCTATTACTAATTGCTTCTGAGTTTCATACTCCGCACGCGCGTCAGGATTACTGAGCATATAAGCTTTAAACTTTTCTTGCTTTATATGTTCTTCACTCCCTTTTTCAATGACATGAGCATGCACTTGAAAAAGCTCACCTTGATACATCACCGCGATGTCTTTTCTCGGACGAGTATCAGGAAATGGATTATCGCTGTGCTGATCTTTAAAGCCTAAATTTTTAAGATGTTCAACAGCTTGTGTTAATTTCCCGGGTTTGTATAACACAGAGATATCTATAATCCCTTTGCCAGCAACCTTAAAAGAGCTTGAACCAAAGTGTAGAAATTCAAGTTCAGGGTGTGCTAATGCCACCATCACTTCTTCTGCCACTTCAACAAATATTTCACGCCATGGATTAAAGCTAGCTGGGACTAATTGGTAAGGGACGAATTCAATTTTTGACATGCCTGTCCTTTTAAATTTTTATATAAAATAGTTAGAACCAATAAACTGGGTAATGCCGTTTGGGGTTGCGCGACATATTGTTCACAGACAGCGCGACCAATAGCATCAGCAGAGCCCCCACCAACACGGGATAAAATGCATACATATATCCCAAGTTATGAACAGACTCACCACCAATAATGGCGATTAACGCGGTCGCTCCACCGGGTGGATGCAAGGTTCGAGTAAAGTGCATCACAACAATTGAGAGCGATACCGCAAGCGGTGCTGCAAACAGACTCTCTTCTCCAAGCAAAATAAAAATGCTGACGCCGAGTAAAGCTGAAAAGAAATGCCCGCCCAGTAAATTCCTCGGTTGAGAGAACTCTGCCATAGGAGCGCCATAGAGTAAAACGGCAGTTGCACCAAAAGAGCCAATGAGCAATGCGCTGCCAACACCATATGGTAAAGCGAGGTTAGAAATCACCGTAATCAACAAGATCCCCACCATTGCACCAACCCATGACCAAAGGATTTTCTTAAGCGGTTTTCTCGGAGGACACACACCTTTGGAGGCCATTCTTTTAAAGTAAACTTTCATGCTTCCTAACAATCTTCGAGATTTATCAATGTCATTTTGCCAACGTTTGTATCGCGTGTACCGCCCGCTTAGCATCATTTACGGGTACGAAAATATGATCATGATAGAAGCCTGCAATTACATTCGCGCTAATATCAACATTTTTCAGTGCATTAGAAAATGCAGCAGTTAACCCCACGGCTTCTAAGCTCGAATGCACTTGCAAGGTAATTTTATTCATCACACAGCTGTAATCCAATCCATGTTCGTCTGCTATTTGCTTGGTGACTACCAGCGTTAACCCTTCGCGCTCCATAAAGGTCGCAATTGGATTGAAAATTACGCACTCAGCAAGGCTTTTTTGCACTGTACAAAATACATAAGGTGTTTCATCAAGCGTCGGCGAAATGTCTTTTAATAACTGCGATAAATCGCTAATACCCGTCACAAATTACCTCCCGATGTTGTTGATAAATCGCGGCTAGGCTCAAATGCATCGTAACGAGGAAGCGGCGCGTCTAAGTCGTCCCAATTGGCTTTTGAAGAGACAAAATTATGTGATATTGGCCGCTCTTTGATATCCGAGTCCAAAATGCCAAGTCTTAACCTCACCCGCTTTGGATCGCTTTCGTTCGAACTAAAAATTGGACTTGCACAATGTTTGCAAAAATGACGCTTTCTTCCAGGTTTGAACTCGAAGATGTTTAGTGCCTCTTCACCACTTAGAATCACAAGATCACTCCACTGTACAAAGCCATTGGTCGCATAAGCCGTGCCTGTAGACTTGCGACACAAAGAGCAATGGCAGTGAATGATATCGCCGATTGGTCCACGGATCTCAACTCGAACCGCTTTACACAAACAACTCGCCTTGTAAGCCATACTTACCCCTTTGTGTTTCTGGTGATCCAAGTATCCAATTGATTGGCGAAATTTTGTTTATCAGCTTGAGACAAAGGTGGTGGCCCTTGAGTTTGTACGCCGCTGGCACGCATCGTGTCCATAAAGTCACGAATATTTAAGCGAGATTTTATGTTTTCTTTCGTCAGTAATTCACCGCGCGTATTAAGTGCAGTGCACTTTTTCTCAATGACTTCATCTGCCAGTGGAATATCGCCGGTAATAACCAAATCACCCTCATTAACGCGCTTCACGATTTCGTTATCCGCAATATCAAATCCCTTTGGGACTTGAAGCTTTTGAATAAAAGGAGACGGAGGCGTTTTTAGATATTGATTTGCAACCAATGTAACCGTGGTAGAAGTACGCACTGCAGCGCGAAACAGCATTTCTTTTATTACCACGGGACAGGCATCGGCATCTACCCATATTTGTTTTGCCATAACAACTCTTTTAAATTTAAACTGGCTAGAGAATACTAAATTTAGGGATTAGGTTCACGCCTAAAATGAAACTCATATTCATCATCATCAAACTGCACAAATCCCAACTTCTCGTATAAACGCTTCGCGGGATTCGCTTTAAGCACCGTCAATACCCAAGGCAATGTTGAGTTGGTTTCTATCAAGCTTTTAATGACTTGTGCACCGAGCCCCTTTCCTTGTTGGTGGGGCTCTATTTGCAGCTGAAAGAGGTAATAGTCATATTCGCGTTGCTTAAACTTAGCCAAGCCAACACATTTTTCATTTATATAAATCAAATGTGAGCTTGAGTATTCGTATAATACTCGGGCTTTATGTTCAGCCTCAGTCAAAAACAGTCCTGCATTTTCTAAGTGAGGCACCATGGTCGCTTTACGCAGTGCCAATAGGTAATCAAAGTCACTTTCTTTTGCCTGTATGAAGTGAATCTTATTCGTCCTCAATTTCGAATATTCCTTTTGCGTAAAGTACACCAAACCCAGATACGATGACATTTGTATCTGTCACTTCACAAAATAGCTCACCGCCACGTTTTGAAGCCTGATGTGCATGAAGTTTCTGTTTGTTTAGCGCCTTTGCCCAGTATGGCGCTAACCCGGCATGAATTGAACCGGTAACCGGATCTTCATCGCCCCCGTTGGCGGGCCAAAAGTAGCGCGACACAAAATCAACGTCATCGCCTTTTGCTGTTACCACAACATCAAAAGGCGCAAGGGTTTTCAGTTTATCGCTGTCGTACTCACAGCTGCGTACTTGCTGCTCGGTCTCAACAATCACAAAGTACGCTTGGCGATTTTTAAGTACCCGCGTCGGTATTACGTTAAGCCCTTCCAGCAGTGCATAGGGGGCTTCAGTTAACTCAGGGGCTAAGTTCGGAAATTCCATCACAATGCGACCATCAACCACTTGCTTAACAGTGAGTGTCCCAACTTCTTGGGTTTGAAATTTTATCTCTCCTGACTTTCCCTTGTGATTAAAAAGCACATACGCCGCGGCAAGCGTGGCATGACCACAAAAGTCAATTTCAGTAATTGGAGAAAACCACCGGATCTCATAATGATTGTTACCAATTGGCTTCAAAAAGGCGGTTTCGGAAAGGTTATTTTCGATGGCTATCTGCTGCATTAAGCCGTCGCTAAGCCAATTTTCAAGCTCAACGATTGCAGCGTTGTTACCACCGAAACGTTTACGCGTAAATGCGTCAACCACAAAATACTCAACTTGCATCTTTTACTCCTTTCAGAAACACCTAAAAACACAGTATAATTTACTGTAATTAGAAGCGAATACAACTTAAATAAACGTGTATTGAGGTTGATCTGTGTGGCCATGATACACGTAATTAAAGTGAGTAGAACCAAGTCGAGGCTTATATGTTTACAGATGCTACCTTATCAATTTTATGTTTATATTCATTAGCAATGTTTGTCACTAGCCTGCTAATGATAGCGACAGCCCCTAAAACTGATGATGAGAAACGCAAACAAACCATCACTGAGTACACTATGTTTGCACTTGCATCTGTTGCCGTATTTTTTGTGTCGTTTTACACGCTGTAACTGCCAGTTGGGTCATCTCGGTTGATGGCCCATGATCATGTCCTTTGGGCCTACATTCCACTTTCAACCATTGCTTTTATCTTTAACGCCTTTTCGAAGTGGTCTAGTTCGTGAGTTTGTATCCACCAAATTGCCGCTTCCATAAGTAGTGCTGGGTCTGTGTTTTTATTGGCAAAAAAAGCGTAAAATGATACGCCAACGTTATCCCCTTTTTGTGCGATTTTTTTATCACATACTTCTATTATCTTGCTTCTTAGTGCCGCGCGCATTTTTCGTTTAATCCATACATCATGATCTGCGGTAAGTGTATCACCAACATCATCGGTATTCACCACTCCACGCGGCTCTCCCCCTTAGGGTTGACTATCATTTCATCGGTGCACAAGATTAATCTTCTTCACAAGCTTCCCTCTCCCTTAGGTCTAGCTCGGTGAAACTATTTCTAAACGTAAAGGCATAAGCCGAATCTCCAAAGCGACGCAGGTAATCAAGCCTTTCTTTGGCCTCATCCAGTGTCGGGATATGGCCTTCTTCAACCCACCACAACACGTAGGTTTCCTGTTCAGCGCGGTGAAACCATTCCTTTTTTCGAGCCAAAAATTCCTTATGTGCGGTTTTAAACATAAAATCTTTTAGCGCTTGCTCCGACTGCCATACTGACATGTTGACGATAATATTTGGATCATCAAACGCCTTAATCTCTGTTGCATTACCGGTTTCATCTTTTAAGCGCCAAATAAAGCCAGGGCTTTGCTCTGCGAGTAAATTAATGCGGTCTAAACTTTCTACAAAGTATTGAATTTCTGGCGCATCCATTTGGTATTTAGCGGTGGCTATATTGAGTTGTGCTAATTGCATCGACGGCTTTTCCTTGTGGTGAGTTGCTACATTCTCCCAAACTTCACAATCATACTACTGTTTACTCGCCGCCAAGTTAAGGCAAAATTTAACCAAATAGAGATTTTTTCATCTTTTCCATTTCGGGGAATGGATTCATATTAATATATTGCACTATGCGGGGTACGTTTGCTGTATTTGCGCTGCCACCATGGGGTAAAAACTGGTGCCAAATCACCATATCTCCTGCATTGGCTGCAATTGCTTTGGAACCTAGTTGATGTAAGTACTCGGTGTTTGGTATACATGGATCCCATGGGGCAGTTGCAAGCCATGACTCTAGCTTTGTATGAAATCCTGGCACAACCGTTGTTGCACCCTGTTTTTCTTCAGTGTCTGATAGATACAAAATCCCTTGCGTGCCAAACTTGAGTTGCTTAGAGAAATCTAAATCCCAATGTAGATCAGGACCTTGAAAACTAGATTGCGCAGTTTCAGGCGGGTTGAACCCACACTGATCGGCTGAAACTATCAGTTGTTCGCTTTGCCATAACTGACTAAAGGCCTTATGAATTCTCATTGAATTCCGATTGTCTTCCAGTGCTTTATGTTGTACCAAATGCACCATACTGCGACTCAATTTTTCTTGTTTAACCTTATACCAAGTCTTTGGATCTGCTAACTCAATCTCCAAATAGTTTTGGATGGCGTTTCTCGCATTAGCACAGCCTTCAGCGCTCACTGCATTTTTAACGATGACATAGCCGTTGTCCTGCCAGCATTTCAGGTCATCCTCAGTGAGTACATTCGGCATATTCTGAACAGCAGCTATTTTCTCTTGATAACTGTCGGGGCAAGGCATATGACAGGTGACATGTTTTAACAATGCTATTTTTTCACTACTCGGCTGAGCAATTGTTACAATTGCATCAATAAAACTATCGTAAGCATGAGCATATTGAAACTGTAACTGATGTGCTTGAGATAAACTGAGGCCAAGTATATCGAAAGTCGTTTTATATAATTCGAACTCGACAGATTCTCCTTGCTGCTGTCTATTTGTATAAGTGTTGTTGGCTTGAAGCCAGATTTTTTTGAGTATGGATAAATGATAAAGCGCTAGAGCAAGGTTTACATCACACATTATTTTACAACCATCCTTTAAATTAGAGTTGTGTGTTCCCTCCTTAAAATTTTATTACAAAGACGTTTTTTTTCAATTTTTACCGCTTACATCTCATTACACTATACGTATCACTAAACATGAGGATTCAGAAATGAAAAGAGCAGACTACTTCAATCAGGCACCTGAGCTTATTCAGCATTTATTGGGACAAGAGGAATTATTAAAACAGCAGGCCCATGCAACTTTTGGAGTCACAATCTGGGAGCTCGTTAAACTAAGAGCATCACAAATCAATCAATGCGCTTTTTGTATTGCAATGCACACTAAACAGGCACTAGAGTATGGTGAAACCACTAATCGTATTATTGGATTAAGTGCATGGCAAGACATGCCGTTATACACCAATAAAGAAAAACTGGCATTAGCGCTTTGTGAAAAGCTGACAAACGCACAAATGATTGACGACGCTTTTTATCAAACACTTAATGTAGAATTTGATGATAAAGAATTGACCACGTTAACTATCGCTATTAATGCCATCAACAGCTGGAATCGGATCGTGAAAATGTTTAAGCCGAATATAGAGTTCAATGAGCACAGATCTAACGCTTGAATTAATAAATCCAACAGGTGAAATCGCTAACTATGTGCAAGCTATCTGGTTTGCACAATCACACAAGCGCGGAGAAACTTGGCTTCCAAGCGACGGGGCAACTGGATTTATTTTCCCTCTTCGAGGGCTCGTTAGCTTCAATGACAATCAGCTCACAGCCCCCTTTTATCTACAACCAATTGCCATTCAGTCTAGCAAAGTCAACTATTCTGAACAGGCATGTTTTTTCGGGATCCGCTTTAAACCCGCGGGACTGGCATTTCTGAAAACGCTGCAACATCCTATAGCAAATCCCAAAAATATATTGCCCTTGTTGAACACGCTACAAACTAGTGCCAACCTGACAGCATTACTTCGACTACTAGAGCCGATATTGAATATGCCAATTCCTCGACAGAATTCTATCCTACATACCCAAATACTCCTTGAGCATATTGTTTCAATGACCCCTTTAGAGCAAGCATATGCTCAAACTCCGATCGGAAAACGGCAATTAGAGAGACAAGTTAAAACACATTGTGGGATCACCCCTAAACATTTAGCTCGCATTTATAGAGTCCGATTGGCTAAACAAAAACTGAGAGAAACGCCTGACATTAACATCGCTCAACTCGCGCTAGATTGCGGCTACGCTGATCAATCTCATCTTATTCGCGAGTTTAAAACTATATTTCAGATCACACCGGCAAAATACACAAAGCGACTAAAAGCTGCAGACACAACGTTACCTGCAGCTCGGTAAATTTTTCAACGACCAGCAATACAAAAGCAAGGTGAATTTCTTACTATTTATTCGCGCAACGTGCTACCAAGGTTTCGCTTAAAAATTGATTTACCTCAGTTTGCACTTTTTTGTTAAAGCTGTAGTGACCCGAGTTAAGTGCGATATGTTTAAATGGATGAGAAAAACTAGCTTCGCGTAAATCAGCTTCAATATATCCGGCCATTTTGTACGATGGCCAAATTTCATCATGTTTGGCAGAAACCAGCAACACTGGCCCATTGGTGTTTTCAACCGGGATGCGAGCGGCTGCAATTGCTTCAGGCGTTGCCTCTGCCAATGCAGCCTCAAAGGCAGGTGTAAACTCTCCCGTTACGTTCCCTTTTTGCATTTTCCATGACAACAGGGGGGCATCAATGTAGTCCAGAGCATTGCCGCTAAGTGTCCAGCTCGAGCGAGAAGACAAGGTCTTAACAGCATTCCAACTTACGTGACTAGGCATAACGGACACTACATGGTTTATCTCATCAAAGTGCGCACCGAGTAATAACGCAAGCTCCGCTCCTTTAGAAAAACCATATACCGCTACGCAATTTGGGTTTATCTTTGGGTCTGCACTCAATGCTTTTATCCGTTTGGCTATATCATTCAAAGATAATTCAGCTGCACTGCTCGATGTATTTTCAGTGCCATAATAACCAAGTGCCGCTACTGAGACACCAATATCATTAAATCCATCTAAAAATGGTTTCCACTGAGGATTAGCGAGTGTATTCCCCCCTTCACTGCCACCTAACACCACAACCAATGGATGAGTCTGACCATCATCGATAAACTGACGTTTAACATCTGGTATAGTCGTGTTTGAACAGGCCGCAAGAAGCCCTACCAAAGAAAATGGCATTATAGTTTTCATCATTTTATTACCTTTTTGAGTTAGCTGAGCCCTATGTTGCTCAGTTGTTGTTTGAGTAGTTTTGCACCGCCCCGGCTAGTCACAACTTGTAAATTGCTATCTCGCAACTTGACAAGGTAACCCCCTGTAACCCAGCGTTCAAACGCAGTTATCGCGCTTTGGTTTACAATGGCATTACGGTGAACTCTTAAGAAATGTGTTGGCAATTGCTGTTGGATCTCCTCAAGGGAGCCATCAATGGGATATTGCTGTCCATTACTAAACGCAATGGCTTGACCGTATTCTAGCTTGATAAGTTCGATACTGCTGACATCAATTAGTGAGGTTTTCCCCGCCACCTTACTCGTTAAAGTAGCGGCTAATCCTGTCGTGATAACACGATTAACTCTTGATAGTGCCAGGGCTAAGCGTTCAGTACTATACGGTTTGAGCAAATAATCAACCGCGCCGAGCGTAAAGGCCTCAACCGCAAACTCACTGTAGGCCGTGGTAAAAATTATCGCACCTGAAAACCCCGCCCTTTGAAGTTTCTCGACCAAAGTAACACCATTGCATTCTGGCAAGTTAATATCGACAAAGACAATATCTATCGCCAGTTCTCGATATGTATCAAGAAATACTAATGGCGTGTTACAAGTCAGTACCAAGTTGTGCTTGGTGATCTGGCTAAGTTGTTCCGTTAATTTATCAATGGCTGGTTGCTCATCTTCCACAATGGCAATGTTCAACATTCCTTTGCTCCTCGTGTGAGTGAAAAGCTGACAACCGCACCACCTGTGTGCATGTCGTTACCAAGCCTAAGTTCAGCATTTTCTTCTAACTTTAACCGTGAGCGCGTGATCGAAAGACCGAGTCCCGCATCTGACGAACCCAATATGTCCTGCTCCTTAAAGCCCACCCCGTTGTCACTGATTTTAAACATTAACTGGTTCGCTAACTTTTTGATTAATACATCAATGTGAAGCGGCCTACTGTTGCCATGTTTCACTGCATTTTCCAAAAGCGGCTGTAAAATCATTGGCGGTATTACTTCGCTCAATAATGCATCGTCGATATCAAAGTCGATGATAAGCGCATCCCCAAACCGGCTTTGCTCTATCTCGCACCACTGATTTAGTGCAATTAGCTCATTGGCAACGGACACTTTGCTCGGTATTTTTCCGCTTGTCACAGAATGCGTTAATGAATATCTTAATACCGCAGCGAGATTATGAACCAAAGACCGTGCTGCTTCTGGTTGATTTGGTACAAAGGCTGCAATTGTGTTGAGGCTATTGAACATAAAGTGCGGGTTTAACTGACTGTGTAATAACTTAATTTCAGCTAGTTGGCGAAGCTGTTTTTCTTGTTTTAACAACTTTTGGGAAAGGTAGAACTTAATCACCACAAAAATACCGCTAGACCAAGGCAGTGCGATGGTTAGCGCCTCAAACAGTGAAAATGCATGGGTATTTAACATTCCACTTCTGAGTACACCCCAACATAAACAGCCCATTACCATCAGTCCATAAAAGCCGATATATTGCAGCGGCCAATTGCCTATCTTGAAACGGATGATGAGTACGTAACTTATCACCATAGGTAACCAGTAGAGGAACACAACCGCCAAAATAGAAGAAAGCGCGATATTTGCCGACAACAACATGCCCCGCTGCACCCAATCGGTAAGACTGATAGCAAAACTTATTGCGGCAACGATGGCTAAAATTGCGAATTGTTCATTTCGCTGCAATGTGAGATTGACCATAATCAATACAAATAGTGACTGAATACGTTCATGGTACGCATTTAGCGTCGAAAAGCACTCTGAATGTTGCTGAATGGTCGCTTTTCAATGCTAAATGGTTATCTGTATTAGTCCACACTTTTACATCCAGTCAAAGTGCTAAAAAATAGATTAACTTGCTTTAAACCGTAAACACTTGAGGCTGCTTTGCTCATCAATGTCTTTAAATTCAGGTGGGTTTTGCAAACGTTCAACAAACGTAAGCGCTGGTGCCTCTCTGGTCATTTCATCAATGAGGAATTGACTTGAAACATCGGGAGAATTCACACACGCCAACACTTGGGCATTTGGCGTAAGTAACTCAGGAAGCTTTCTTAAAATACGTTGATAGTCTTTGGTCAGTGCAAAGCTGCCTTTTTGAAAGCTTGGCGGATCAATTACGATTAGGTCGTACGGCCCATATTTACGTACTTTTCCCCAAGATTTAAACAAATCATGGCCTAAAAAAGACACTTTGCTGAGGTCGTGTTCATTGAGTTGGTGGTTGACTCGGCCTTGCTTGAGCGCCGCTTTTGCCATATCCAGATTCACAACATGGGCAGCTCCGCCCGCAATTGCCGCAACAGAAAACCCACAAGTATAAGAAAACAGATTAAGTACCCGAGCCCCCGCAGACTGAGCTTTAACAAACTCACGACCCAAACGCATATCTAAAAACAGTCCCATGTTCTGCTTTACGCCGAGCTTTAAGCCATATTTAAGTCCATTTTCTTCAACGATAGGCATAGCAGTTAATTCACCATACAAAACCTCGAGATCTGAGTCAGGCAAATAACGATGCTGTAGTAAAATAGCAGAGAGTTTTCCGTTAAACGCTTCGGTCTCCACAAGTGATAATAATGCCTGCTTTAACGACGCTATCAAGTCAACGTCGTGATCCTTGAATAAAGAGACTAAGAGCTGACCTTGTAACCAATCTACTGTGATTTGTTCAAGCCCTTCATAGCAACGACCACGTCCATGAAATAGACGCCTTAGCTCGTTTGGTACGGCTTGGGTTTGCAAATGATTAAGGAGGGTCGATACAGGGTTTATTGCTGTCATGTCGGTGTCTGGTTATGCGTAAAGTTCGGCATTTTACTTGTTACTTCATAGCAAAAGCAAATGCCTAAGGTCTGCTTATCTTTCACGTTTATTTTTTGCAGCACAGAAAACCGGTCCTATGGACGCCACAACATCGTTGTTGCCCCGCTAAAACCGATTAACCAATTGAGATAAGAAAAATCTTCGTGATGGGAGGCAACAAAGCCCATTCTCATATAAAGCTTTTTTGCTTGAGGGTTAGAGTCAATGACATCAAGTCGTAAAGCGTGAAACCCGCTTTGTTTGGTATAGCGCTGCAGTGCCATTAAAAGCGCAGTACCAACACCTTGTCCTCTAACCGATTCTGCAACAGCAATGCCGTCCATCACCACTTCATTGGGCGCAGGCTTTCGCTCAAATAGGGTAAACACCGCTGCGGCTTTAACCCCGCCTAGCAAGCCTAATTCGTCAATGAGTACAGTAAAGCCCATATTCGATGTAAAACCGCTTTTGCCATATTGAAAGCCCGCAACCCCCACTAACTTGCCGTCTGCAAAGGCAGCAAAGGAGTATTCTGAGATGAAGCTCTTCGCGATAATAGTGATCAGCTTATTGCGATCCGGCACTGCGGCTATGAATTTGCTACCAAACGCGTCAACATAAAGCTCAGCAGCCGCTTGCGCATGCTCAATGTCCCATCCTTGTGTTATTTCTATTTCCATACTTTACCTCAAGCTAACTTGTCGACTTCAATATTAGGTCAAAATTAGCTTAGGTATGAAGTTCGAATTTGTAAAAAGTTCGAGTCGATTATGCATGTAACTTAATTGTTAGTTTGCGCCATACACGTTCAACGGGGCCCACCTTAAAGAATCGCCCGTAAGCCGCATTTAACAACAGCTGCACTGGCATAATAACAAGCCATAAGAGCAAGAGGTCACTGCGACTTTGCGTATTATGTAATCCAAAGCCATAAAATATCACCACCAATAACAGTGACTGTCCAATGTAATTGCTCAGCGCAAATCTACCTACTTGATTTATCGCCTCCAGGGGTTTGAAGCGATGCAACCAACGGTTATATAGCAAAGATAACAAAACCAAGTAAATAATCGCTTGCAGCTCCCGGTTAAGTATAATGATCATTTGTTTAGCGTAAGACAGCACTGGAATATGTGAACTTTGCAGCCAATGAAAATAGCGAGCTTGAGTGGCATAACACGACACTGCAATCAAGCAAAGTAATGCCACAACCGCAAATGGGCTAAGTTTAGTCTTTGAGAACAATCCCCATTGAAACAGCTGCGAGCCTATCAGCATCATCATTAGCGTGGACCAAAAAATACTTGAGTAAAACAGCTTACCTTTGTGGACTTGCGGACTGTCGAAGTTTTCCTGCCAATACTCAGTTAAGCTTGGCGTTTCTTCCAAAGTACGGTGGGTGGGTGTCCGTGGTTCGGTTTTATTCTGCCACCGATTAATCACTTTTTGCTGGTCTCGTGTGCGAGACGCTTCGTCCACATTGAGTGCTGCTTGGTAAGCATCGTATTGGGCGATGGTGCGCTCTGCTCTGCCAAAACCTGTAACTAACATAAACGCCAAACAAATTATTATGCTGACTTTTATGGCCCGAGTGCCAAGTAATATGACGGTGGTGGCAATCATTCCTATCACGGCATAGTGATAAAGAATGTCGCCACTCCAAATACAATAAGCATGAACAAGGCCGAGTATAAATAAAGCCACTAGCCTTGCCGCACTCAATTTAATCGCAAATTCAAATGGCTGTTTTTGAAGAATAATGGTGAGACCTGCGCCAAATAACATCGCCAACAGTCCGTAAAACTTGCCCTGAGCAAATACATAAACCCAGTACCTTACCTCACTGTCTATATCTGTCATAAAGCCATATTGGTAACTGCCCCATGGATTGGGATAGGCAAAGCTTTCGATGTTGATAAGTAAAATACATAGAATTGCTATCCCACGAATAAAGTCGAGGCTATTAATACGATTTTTTTCAGCACTAGTCATCAGTATTACCCATGCGGCCCGACTGTCCATCATTGTGAGCTAGCTTTGTATTTTCGCTATCGAGCAGTGTAGTAATTTGTGCTACCTGCGCGCTAAATTCATCAAATTGCGTGTCACTCAGCTTGGTGTTTTTAGGTTGTTTTAGGGTGAGTGGATTGATGGCTTTTCCGTCTTTATGCACTTCATAATGTAAGTGACGCGCCTGCGACAGGCCGGTATTACCAAGATAACCAATCACGTCTCCTTGCTTTACTCGCGTCCCAGCCTTAAGGCCGTTCGCAAAGCCATTTAAGTGAGCATACAGTGTTTGATACCCTTTACCGTGATCTAACACTACGCGATTACCAAAGCTGCCGCCCCACCCAGCTTTGAGTACTTTTCCAGAACCCGCAGCCATAATAGGCGTACCAACAGGTGCACCAAAATCGATCCCTTTGTGCATTCGGGTATAGCCCAATACTGGGTGATGACGTTTACCGAAGCTTGAAGATAATCGAGCACCGTTAAGCGGAGTTTTCATTAAAAAGCTTTGCGCGAGGGTACCATCTGAGTGATAAAAAGCGGTCGTTCCGCCATTATCAGTAAACCGGTATAAGCGGTATTTTTCTTTTCCTGAAAGTAGCGCAACATGTTGTAATTCTAAAGGCTTGGAGATTTGCTTGAGTATATCTTCGGCTGCCACAAGCTGCTGTTCTTGAAATACAAAATCGATTTGATCGCCGGCATATACCTCTCTTTGAAAATCGACAAGGTGAGATAAGGCCACAATACTTTGATTGATAATATCATTGGGTACCCCGATTTTGCTGGCGTCCACAAAAAAACTAGAATCTATATTTGTCGATAAACGCTTTGTTTGCGTGACGGTTTCAAGTTCACTTAGCGATGCATGCCAGTGTTCATCTCCCCTTTTAATCTCAATAACCTGTGCAAATGCATATTCAAAGCGGATCTGCTGTACTTGTCCGTCTACAAGCTCTGCTTCTATTAACTGTCCAGCCTTGAGCTTAGTCAGTGATGTCCACGTACTCACGGCTTGTTCCACCAGCCAACTATCGCGGTCACTGAACGCAAACCCACTTAAGAGATTAGCTAAACTCTCACCCGATTTAAGTTCAAGTAAACGAATATCTTGAACTGGCTTTAGCTCCTGCCTGATTTGGATTTGGGCCTCGATTGAGTCTTTAACGGGTTCAATATGTACAACAGCTTGGTCTTGTTCTGGTTGCACCGACACTAAGGTGTTCGCTTGCGTTTTATTATCCGAATGAGTCTGCTCGGGTTGTTTCGAGCAGCCAAAAGTTGCCATCATTGCAATGGCGATAGAAAGCTTTTTTATCATGTTAATTTTCCAATAAGGTCAGCGGATCAATACGCATGTTATTATGCAGAGCTTCTAGATGTAGATGTGGACCAGTGACTCGACCGGTTTCACCTATGGTACCGATCACTTCTCCTTGTGATACTTGATCACCTACTTCAACATCAATGCTATCAAGGTGTGCATAGAGACTTTGATAACCATTGTCATGATGGATCAACACCACTTTACCGTAATTCTCAGGCAAGGTTTTATCATCAGCAATCGTGACCGTACCGCTGGCAACCGCCATCGCAGGTTCACCAACGCCGCCAGCTAGATCCAGTCCTTGATGTGCTTTGTTGTGACGAAAATTCGATACA
This sequence comes from Pseudoalteromonas sp. NJ631, assembly GCF_000276645.1. Classification (NCBI taxonomy): domain Bacteria; kingdom Pseudomonadati; phylum Pseudomonadota; class Gammaproteobacteria; order Alteromonadales; family Pseudoalteromonadaceae; genus Pseudoalteromonas; species Pseudoalteromonas sp. NJ631. The sequence continues at coordinate 3,831 of NZ_AKXJ01000012.1, read as the reverse complement.
TGCCCAAACCTTGATGTTATTTCAGGTGTGGCGACTGGGTATGTCCATGTTTTACTGACCATTGCCGTTCCCATTGTCCATTGAATATTGCCATAGGCTAAACCTGAACTAAGCAACACAAAAAACCCTATCAACACAAGGTTATTTGGCTTCTTTTTAGATTTAAGAATAACGCTAAAACGCTTTTTATAGTCATCTAAAGTCAGTGAATTAGACGCGAAACTTGCAGTCATATTCATCGTTTTCGGCTGCGCAGCAGCTCGTTTTAAAGAGTTCATTAATGCTTTGCTATAAGCCAAAGGCTCAAGGCTGTGCTTCGCTATCGTCACCTCATCACAACGATATTCCATCGCTCGAATAAAGCCCTGTTCCATTTTTGCAATAAACGGATTAAACCAAGCAAGCGTCGCGAGTATTCGCCAAGTTACGACTGCAATGTGATCGCCTTTATCTATGTGGGTTAACTCATGCAGAATAAGTGCTTGCTGCTCTACCTCTGGTAGGGTGTCAAATTCCACAGGTAAATACACTTTTGGTTGCCACAGTCCGAACACAAAAGGAGAGCAAGTAATAGGCAATTGATAGCAATTTCGTGCGCCAAGCTTTATTTTTGAGGCGGTACTACAGAGGCGTTTTACTCGCCAATACTGTCGCCCAAGTACCAAAAAATGAGCAACAAGCCCAACGCAATAGACTATAAATAAGCCCATAAGCGTCAGATTTAGCCAGTCAGACCCAACCTGTGTGCGCTTAGTCATTGCCAGCAGTGGTTCTGCAAATTGTTGTAAGTTGGCATTAAACAGTATGGCTGGAATGGCGTTATGTTGCTCTATGTGTTCAAGTGGGATCCAAGGCACAAAAGTCACAGCCAGCACGCCCCACCAAAGTCCTTTATTCTGTACATACCGAGTGGAAAATTTCACTCCAAGTGCGTACGTTAAGCCACTAAGCGCCACCCACAGCAAGACCGAAAGTAATATTAGTTCCATACCCTACTCTTTATCACCTTGCGTCTTAGCTAACTCATCTAACATGGCTTCTAATTCATCTAATTCGTCCGCTGCAATTAACTTACTATCTGAAAACATAGTAATTGGAAGAGGCTCATCCAACTCCATGATTTGCTTTGCAAACTCCTGGGCATAAAGTGCGAGAGTTGGTACCTTCGCAAGGACAGCTGAGTATATTTTTTTATTGCCTTGCATTTGCTCGGCGAGATAACCCTTTTCACACATTCTCTCTAGAGTTTTTCGAGTTGATGAGTAGCTCCAACTGAGCTTTGATCCTATTTCTGTGTGAATTTCTTTACCCGTTCTTGGCTGTTCACGCCAAAGGATCTTTAAAACGATTAGTTCGGTTGAGTTAGGTTTCATTGTTTTTCTCATAACTGCGACACATGTCACACACTACCAAACAAAAAGGTGCGACACAAGTCGCACATTGTGCTTTTTTTAATTTTCACCACGAAAAATGGCGACATTAATAACAGCACTTATACTTCAAGTTAATATGTAAAAAGTGAGCTATCTGTAGTGCTAGAGCTAATTAATATTCGCCATAAATTATCGCTGCTAAATGTGTTTCCCGTCATCGCGCTTGCCTTACTGCTTGGATATGCTTTTAACCGTTACGCTCACCTTGAGTCAGAAGTAGAGTCTCTATACGCCAATCGTGTTGTGCCGCTTATTCAAATAAAAAAGTATCAGATCACTGGGCAATTCAGGTTGTCGAAATACTTCATAAGTATCGTGCAGGGTTGGTATCCTAAGACAAAGGCGTCGGTATGAGTAATGAGGTCATAAACCGGATCTTCGAGCCGTTTTACACCACAGCTCGCCAACATGGTCATGCCGGGCTTAGACTTTCCGTCACCTATAATCTCGTCAAAAAATATTTAGAAGGTGACTTAAAAGTCAATTCCAAAGCCGGAAATGGCACCACTTTTACCATCTTGTTGGCGAACAAAACGTTGGCACAAACCGCCTAACCAACTCGTGCCCAATAGCATACTTAACGAGTGACAAAGCCTCCGTTAACAAACAAGGTTTGCCCAGTCGTCCAGCGTGATTGCTCCGACGCAAGATAAAGCACCGCAGGGGTAATATCATCCACTTGCCCCAGTCGGTTCATTACACTTGCAGACTGCAAATAATTAACGGTTTGCTCGTTTTCTTCGCCATGGAAAAAGTCAGTGTCAATTGGACCTGGTGCAATAGTATTGACGGTCACCCCTCGATGCCCTATTTCCTTTGCCAGCGCACGAGTGAAATGCTCAAGTGGTGCTTTTGAGCCAGCGTAGAGCGCATAATTTCCAGTAAATGCTGCCAACAGCGAAGTGCCCATATTAATGATCCGACCGTTATCACGAATATGTTTTGCTGCTTCTTGCATCACAAAAAATGCCCCTTTACAGTTGATCCCAAATAGCCTGTCAAAATCTTCTTCGCTATATTCATCAAACGGTTTTTTGCTGATTGTACCGGCATTATTGATAACGATATCTACGCCGCCAAACTCACTAATAATATGCTCAAATATATTCATTACCTGTGCTTTATTACTGACATCTCCGTGTACTAACGTCGTCCTAACACCCAGTGCTTCAACTTCCTTCTGGGTTTCAAGTGCTTGTGGTTTAGAATGCGCACTATGATAGTGAATGACAAGATCAGCACCTTGCTTTGCCAGCGCAATGGCAAAATCCTTCCCCATATTTTTGGCTGACCCAGTGATAAACGCAACCTTACCTGTTAATTGCTTAGACATACCTATTTCTCCTACTTGAAATATTCAATCGACTTTTAGTGTAGCTAGGTGAAAGGGATACAGGTATAGTGATTTTAGTCATTTACTAATTGCATTTTTTACATCCGCTATGAAATCGATTACTGAAGAAGATTTGTTTGTTCTTACCGTTGAATCTGGCAGCCTCAAATCTGCGGCTGAAGTGATAGGTACCGATCCCTCTTCGGTAAGCCGAAAGCTCGCAAACTTAGAAAGTCGATTAGGAGTAAAACTTTTACAGCGCTCCACTAAGCAAACAGCTGCAACTGAGGTTGGGCTTGAGTACTATAAAGGCGTAAAGCAATTACTAGATGAAAAAAGGGAATTAGAAGAGTCGATCTCAGGCACCTCAGCACTGCCCTCTGGGACATTGAGGGTTGCAGCTCCACACGACTTCGCCGAGCGCTTCATTGCTCCTGTGGTACAAACCATGATAACCACCTATCCAGACCTCAATATCGAGTTACTACTCGGCAGTCATTTTGAAGATCTCAAGGCTAAACAAATCGATATTGCAATTAGGATTGGCAAATTGGATGATTCCTCCTTGATTTGCCGACAACTAGGTCATGTACCGCGAGTCTTGGTGGCCTCTAAATCGTATATTGAACGCATGGGACAACCACAACGCTTTAGCGATTTAAGCAAACTGGACTTTATCTTTTACAACAAACCTAAGCTTGATAATCAGCTCATTCTCGGTAAAGGCCTGCATCGTGAAGCCGTTGCGGTAAGTGGTAAACTCATTGCCAACAGTGTTGCAGTGCTGAAAAATTGGGTAAACGCTGGCCTTGGTGTGCATTACGGGCCACTATGGGCATTTAAAGAAGAGTTAGCTATGGGCAGTTGTGTACAGCTACTACCTGAACTACACGATGAAAGTTATCCTATTCACGCACTGTACTTGTCGAAGCAATATACTCCCGCAAAGGTACGGGAGTTTGTTGCGCTATTGACTTCAACCTATCAGCAATACCGCTTCGATTAACTCAAATTACTTAACCTGAGGTTTGGATAAGGAATGTTCCAACTCATTGTTGCTAAAGC
>NZ_AKXJ01000011.1:0-154144 GCF_000276645.1 Pseudoalteromonas sp. NJ631 | reverse complement strand
CTGAGGTTAGATACCAAGATTCTAAAACTGTGGCCAAAATTAGTTGACCACTACACACCAAGCTAGGTGTTCAACCTGCAAAATTCACATCCACTTTCCAACTTTGTTTGTCACTTTCCATCCTTGTTTATAACTTTCCAACTTAGTTTGGATGTGACAAAAAAGGCGCTTGCGCGCCTTCTCCTATTCTACCGTTACACTCTTGGCCAAATTGCGAGGCTGATCAACATCGGTGCCTTTGATCACGGCTACATAGTATGAAAGTAGCTGTAGTGGGATGGTGTAAACCACTGGGGCGATGATGTTTTCTACGTGGTTGACGTCCATTACTCGCATAGTGTCGTCTGAGGCAAAGTTTGAGTCTTTGTCCGCGAATACGTAGATAATACCGCCGCGTGCGCGCACTTCTTCAACGTTTGATTTGAGCTTTTCAAGCAGCTCGTTGTTTGGTGCAACGACGATGATTGGCATATCAGCGTCGATAAGCGCTAGCGGCCCGTGTTTTAGCTCGCCTGCTGCATAAGCTTCGGCGTGGATGTAGGAGATCTCTTTAAGCTTAAGCGCACCTTCCATTGCGATTGGGTATTGTGAACCACGGCCAAGGAACAATGAGTGATGTTTGTCGGCGAATTCTTCTGCCAGTAGCTCAATACCGTCAGCCATGCTTAGGGTTTCTTCAAGCTTGGTTGGCAGGGTTTTAATGGCGTTGACGATTGCACTTTGGTCACGGCCTTTTTCCTGCGCGATCGATGCAGTTAGCATCAATAAGCCAACTAATTGAGTCGTAAATGCTTTGGTTGATGCCACCCCAATTTCAGCGCCGGCTTTGGTCATAAAGGCAAGATCTGACTCACGTACAAGTGATGAGCCTGGTACGTTACAGATGGTCATCGATGCCATATAGCCTTGCTCTTTGGCAAGACGCAGTGCCGCAAGCGTGTCTGCGGTTTCACCTGATTGTGAAATGGTTACCAATAGACTATTTTCATGCACGAATGAGTCGCGGTAGCGAAACTCTGAGGCAATTTCAACGTTACAGCTTACGCCTGCAAATTGCTCCAACCAGTAGCGTGCCACCATGCCTGAGTGGTAAGACGTACCACACGCGATGATCTGTACGTGTTTTACATCTTTAAAGATTTCATTGGCTTTGTCGCCAAATGCGTCGATACTAACGCGATCGTTGTCTAGACGGCCTTCAAGTGTATTACGCACGGCCATTGGCTGCTCGTAAATTTCTTTTAGCATGTAGTGGCGATATTCACCTTTGCCCGACGCATCTTGCGTGATGTTAGACTCAACTACTTCGCGCTCTACAGAATTGCCGTTAATGTCGAAGATTTCTACCGTTTCGCGAGTAATGCGTGCTACATCGCCTTCTTCTAGGAAGATAAAGCTGCGTGTTACTGGTAATAGCGCGAGTTGATCAGAGGCAATAAAGTTTTCGCCAAGGCCAAGGCCGATAACCAGTGGGCTGCCGGAGCGTGCCACAATGATTTCATCTTGATTGGCTTTATCAAATAATACCGTGCCGTATGCACCTTCAAGCTGTTTTACCGCTGCTTGCACGGCAGCAAGTAATGTAGTGTGTTGCTGTCTGAGTTGATGGATCAGGTGTACCATCACTTCGGTGTCGGTGTCAGACAAAAACTCGTAGCCGTCTTCTTTTAACGCCGCGCGCAAACCTTCGTGGTTTTCAATAATGCCGTTGTGTACCAGCGCAATTTCGCTGTTAGAAATATGCGGGTGCGCGTTAGCTTCTGTTACGCCACCGTGTGTTGCCCAGCGCGTGTGCGCGATACCAGTAGTACCTTTTACTTCTGCATTTTCAAGCGCAGATTCTAGGTTTACCACTTTACCTACGGCTTTCACGCTGTTGAGTGCGCCGCCTTCGCAAAGTGCGACACCCGCAGAGTCATAACCACGGTATTCAAGGCGTTTTAGGCCTTCGATAAGAATTTTGTTTACTGGACGCTCAGCAACAGCGCCTACGATTCCACACATAATCTCTCCATTATTTGCACGTTGTGTGTAGTTCAGCACAGATAAGTTGTATGCCACGCGCTTCGATCGCTTGGCGGAGGTCATCGGCCAAGTTGTTGTCGGTGATCAAAGTGGTGATCTGTGCCCAAGGTATTTCTAAATTCGGAATTTTACGGCCAATCTTGTCGGATTCGACCATTACAATCACTTCACGGGCTGACTTTGCCATCACACGGCTCAGCCCAATTAATTCGTTGAATGTGGTTGTGCCGCGCTCTACATCAATGCCATCGGCACCAATAAAAAGCTGATCAAAGTCATAGGATTGCAGTACTTGCTCCGCCACTTGCCCTTGAAAGGATTCTGAGTGCGGATCCCACGTCCCGCCGGTCATCAATAAGGTTGGCTCATTTTCTAGTGATAACAAGCGATTAGCGATATTCATTGCATTGGTCATCACGACTAAGCCGCGCTTTTGCGCAAGCTCAGGAATTAGGGTTTCGGTGGTTCGGCCACTATCAATAATAATGCGATTATGATCTTTAATCAGCTCAGCGGCCGCTTTGGCAATGGCCGTTTTACGTACCGAGTCTTGCTCGTCTTTACCTGATGCAGTGATCTCTTTAGGGAGGGCTATCGCACCGCCATAGCGGCGTAGTAACAGGCCGCTTTTTTCTAGTGCTGTTAAATCCTTACGAATCGTAACTTCTGACGTTTCAAACTCAGCGGCGAGTGATTCTACGCTTACTTCACCGTATTCATTCACCCATGAAAGAATGGTATGTCTGCGCTGTTGAGTGTTTCGTTTAGTCATTAAATAAGTTTCGTTTCGAAATTTAAGGCGATTATAGTCGAAACTTCAAAACCTAAACAAGTTAAATTTTGCACTGAACAAATTTTAACTGGAAATATTTTGGTCATCAGGATACATTTCCCAGTTGAGGTACTTAAAAGGATAATTAAATGAACAAAAACTTAATAACATCAATACTTTGTTGTTCACTATTACTAGCAGGATGCGGCGGTTCAGGCGGTGACACCACACCAGTCAATCAGGATAGCGGCAAAAATGGAAATAATGGCAACACAGATTCAAATAACGATAATACAGATTCAGGAACGGATACCACGACTAAGCCAATCGCAAAAATTCAGGCAAGTGCCTTTGGGGAGACAGGCAACGTTATTCAGCTTAGCACTGCGGGAAGTACGATCCCTGAAAATGCCGAAATAACATGGCAGTGGCAAGCCAAACCCCAAGGCAGTAACGCTCAGTTTTCTAACCCCAACGCTAAGCAAGCGCACTTTACCGCTGATGTTGCAGGTAGCTACATAGTAGGGCTAACAATCAAGTCAGGTAGTAACGAATCGACAACACAGTTTGAGATCCGTGTAAAAGAAAAAACCACACCAAGTGTGAACACGCCTCCTGTCGCTGATTTCACACTCACAAAACAGGAAATTGCCATCAACGAGCATCTACAGTTAGATGCGAGCAGCAGCTCAGACTCAGACGGCGATAGTCTCAGTTATAAATGGCAAGTCACTGCTCCTGCTAATGTTGATGAATACACATTGGTAAGCCCTAACAATAACCTTGCCTCTTTTGCCTCTAAATTTGCGGGTGAATACACCATTACTTTAACCGTTTACGATGGAAAATCGTCGCATAGCAAATCGGAAAAAGTCATCGTTGTAGATAACCAGCCAGCTCTTAAAGCGGTTATTTCAGCGCCTTCAGAGGTTACATTAAGCTCAATGACTTTTGTTGAGCTGAAAAGCGACGGTAGTCAGTATCAAGGCGCTGTAACACCGCTTTGGAGTTTTGACAGCAAACCGAGCGGCAGCCAAGCCGCAATGGCAACACCAAATGGATTTCTCACCTCGCTTCAATTAGATAAGGCAGGGCAATATAAAATCCGCTTTAGCCTTAAAGACAGACAAGGCCGTTTAAGTGAAGCAACCCATACCTTAACGGCCAAATTAGGCGAAGCAAACAAACCGCTTGTATTCGTCGACGCGCCAGAGTCAACCAAAATCAATGAAGCCATCGAGCTTAGTGCCAAGCGAAGTAGAGATACAAGCGGCAGAACACTCTCCTTTAGTTGGACGTTTGAGCCATTTGAAGCCGGTTTGACCTACTCCGTTACAAATGAAGATACCGACACGGTGACTTTTACGCCTCACGGAGAGGGGAGTTACCGTTATTTTGTGGAGGTAAGTAACGGTGAGCTAAGCCAAACCGCCAGTGGCGTGATAAAGAGCCACCCTGAAAACTATGGACCCACAGCGTCTATGAGCCCACAAATATCTACAGCTACGGAAGGGGAAACCAAAGCCTTTTTGATATCCGCAGAAGATAAAGACGGCGATCCGCTCACTTATCGCTGGTCGCTTGAAACGAAGCCTGAGAATAGCACGGCAGTAGTCAATAATGCTGATAATCGCGCGTCTATTACCTTCGATGAAGCTGGCAACTATGTGCTGAAATGCATCGTGTCTGATGGCAAGGTTGACTTGGTCGTCGCGGCATTCATCAAAGTAAGCGCTGTTCAAAATAGCGCTCCAGTAATTACGTCGCTGGATTATCAAGGTGTACTGAAAACAGATGCTGCACTGCGGATAACTCCAACGGTTATGGATAGCGACAGCAACGCAAGCAATTTGACCTATTTTTGGAAGGTGGTTGCTCCATCAGGCGAAGTGATTGACAGTACCGCAGCTCATAACTCGAACCTACAATTCACTCCTGTTGCACCAGGCGACTACCAAGTAAGTTTAAGTGTTGTTGATGAAAAGTCCGCTTCCGTTGCAACTAAAACAATGACACTTTCAGTAGAATAAGGTCTCTCTACTCGATAACTTTTAAGGCTTAAGCGCTCACCTGCGGGCGCTTAAGCCTTTTTATTTAAACGGTTATGTCGGATGGAGCTAAGTGACGGATCTCCATATTGCTGATATGCGTTCCCGAAGAGTCCTCAGGACCAATTTCATCATAGGCAGACTCAACTCTGAGATAGGCTTGAGTTGCGCCGAGTTCCGCCAGCTTTGTCTCGGCCTCTCGCAGCGAGTTAAACGGCGTTAGTTTGCCCTCGGCATGCATTAAGATATGCAAGTTCCCATCAGCATCCTGACCACCAGCTAAGTAGTGATTTGAATCCGCGTAGCTAAGCACGATGGCATGGAGTTCTTTATTAGCGATTTTTTCTTTTAGTGTGGCAGCAAGCATAATTCTCTCCTCGTTTAACCGATTAATAATTAAACGGCCCTTGTGCGTGTTTGGTTCACCTTGATAGTCGTGAATGTGTTGTCGCAAACCTAATGTCGTGATAAATCACGATCTACCAGCCAACCGTAGGTCGAGGCTTACCTCGATGCGATAATCGATAATCCATTCGCAAAACTATTGTCGTGATAAATCACGACCTACCATCCCCCGTAGGTCGAGGTTTACCTCGATGCGATAATCGTTAATCCATTCGCAAACCTGTCGTGATAAATCACGACCTACCATCCAACCGTAGGTCGAGGTTCACCTCGACAGATTTAATCGAAAGGATTATCTTTAAAATTCATCTCTCAATTGCAAGGAATGCACATGAGCTGGAATGACCTGAGAAAAGGCAGGATATCAATCCCGTACGCGGAATACTTCATTACGTTTAACTGCCATAAACGCACGCCCTATTTTACGGATTATCGGCTGGCACGATTGTTTTGCCAATCTATCTCACATAATGAACAAAAGTTTGAGTGCTGCTGGCAAACATGGGTGTTATACCAGTTGTATTAACTAAATGATCTATCTTGAAGCGGGGAAATAGCTTTAGTAGCAAGGCAAAAATTTTGCTATTTAGTTGTTCTAAATGAGAAATTTTTAACGAAGCTAATATGCTATTTCACCCTTCAAATTGATTAGAGAATTAATTCAATTGGTATTAATGCCAGATCACTTTCATGGCTTACTGACACTTGGAAATACGCAACTTGGTAAGGTTGTTGGAGAATTAAAAGGCAGAACAGCTTACCTGCTAAATAAACAATTGGATTCAAAATACAAAATTTGGCAAAGCGCGTATTACGATCATCAGCTCAGATCCACAGAAGATAGGCATACCATTGCCCGCTATATTGCTGCAAACCCACTAAGAACCAAGCTAGTAAGCCGCATTGGTGATTATCCTTATTGGAACTCACACTTTCTGTGATTGGCTAGGGCCTGTTGACCTTTGCTGTTTGATTTTTGTTCTCCTGAGTGTGTGTTGATCGCGACGCTCGACTTGTCGCCTAGTAATCTAGGCAAAAGTTGAGCAACAATGAACAAAGCGCACTCAGGGGAACCCAAAGGGCAGCGCTTGATTGGCATTTCTACTGTGTTATCGCCTAACTTACATAGAATAACTATGCTACGCAGGCTCTGCCTTGTATAAATACCAATCAAACTGCTGCAAAAACAAACTTGAAAGGTCAACAGGCCCTAGTTAAAGGCGCTCTTCCCAACTCAGTTAACACGCTTCGATATACCGACAAGTTGCCTTCTGCCATCACCTCAATGGCAAATTCACTGCACATTTTAGCGCGGCCTTTACGGCCCATTTGCTCTCGTAAAATCGGGTCCTGCAATAAGCGATTAAGATCTTGGGTAAACTGAACTTGATTACCAACCGGAGCAAGTAATCCGGTTTCATTGTGCGCAACCGCTTCAGGAATGCCGCCAGCAGCAAAGCCCACTACAGGCACACCAGATGCGCTGCTTTGTAATAACGCTACGCCTAGCCCTTCCATCGATGCTGGATGTGCAACGATATCAACCGCAGGTAAAATACGCGCTACGTCTTGTCGAAATCCCACCAGCTGAACAATTTTTTGCAGCCCCAGCTCATCTATACGCGCCTGATACTGTTGCTGCTTTGGCCCTCGACCAAACAGTAATACGCGCAAATTAGGATGCTCAACAATGAGTTGTTTGGCTGCACGCATGATCACATCTTGCCCTTTGCGCTCTATCAGCTGCGCAAAATTAGCCACAACCAAGGCATTTTGTGGCAGTTCAAACTCATCAAGCAGCCATTGCCGCTCCGCACTATTTGGTGCAAAGCGCTGGGTATCGACTGCACTGTGGACTAACTTTACTTGCTCAGAGGCGACACCTTGTGAGAGTAATACTTGGCGGATCCCCTCTGAGATAGCGATAACTTTATCGTAGGCTGGGTATTTTAATTTTGACCACCAGCGTGGCTCGGTGTTGTCGACTCGCCTCGATAAAATAATAGGAACATTAAGCGACTTCGCGGCAAGTAATCCCCAAGTATCAACCCCTCGACGGCTGTGAATATGAACACAATCAGGCTGATGATGAGCAATAGCCTTTCGTAAACGCAACCATTGCATGACATCGAGATCCCCAGCCATTTTCACAGGCTCCACAACAACTTGCTTATCAACTGCTGCAATCATTTCACTATTAGGCGGGCAAACTAGTACGTTCTCAATTCCCTTTTGCTGCAACGCTTGGGTTAAATATACCACTTGTTGTGCGCCGCCATATAAGTGACGGCCCGCTTCAATATGCAGAACTTTCATAGCACTTCTCCTAGTGCGCTCGACACTCTTTGTGGCGTGAGCCCCACCATACAATCAAAACGATCCTCACAGGTTGGCCGGCGTTTGCACGGTGAGCAAGCAAGTTTATCGCTCAACACACGACCATTTGGATTGAAGGTGTTTTCATACGGCAAGGTTGAACCAAACAATGCAATAACCGGGGTATGATGCACCATCGCCATATGCGTCAACCCAGTATCAACGCCAATCACGCCTTTTGCTCCCCGAATGATCTCGCTGCACTCAAGCAATGTCGTTTTCCCGGTTAGATTAATGATCCCCGGCATCTGTTTTTCTAAGCGCTCGCTATGCGCGATATCACTTGGTCCACCCAATATAATAATATGCACACAAATAGACTGATTTACTTGTTTATACAACTCACGCCAATGCTCATCTACCCAGTGTTTCTGAGCTCTCGTTGTGAACGGGCAAAACACCACATAAGGTTGACCTTGAGTATGCTCCAATAGCAGTGCTTCTGTATGTTGTTGTGTCTCTTTCGAGGCAATGAGCGAGTATTGAAATGCCGCTTCTGGCACACCAAAAAATGTAGCAGCAGCTCTGTATTCCGAGCTGATATCAGCAGACCAAGGCGAGGTCACTACCTTATTCATAAGCCACTGACTGCCTTCGCGACTATTGATCCCAACCTTATATTGAGCACCACTAAGCCAAGCTAGCACGCCACTTTTAAGGAGTCCTTGGGCGTCGATCACTAAGTCAAATTGTCGACTAGCCAACTGCTTTTTAAAGCTATTAACTAGCTTCAGTAGCGCTATGATCCCCTGTGCTTTTCGCACTTTTTGCCACTCATTACGAGGCCACAGGATCACCTCATCTAGCAATGGATTTTGTTGTAGCAAGGTCGCGCCAGCAGGCTCTGCCAACCAGCTCAGTTTTGCCTCTGGATAACGTGCCTTTAGTGCAGAAATAAGGCCTGACGCCATCACGATATCACCAATGGCACTGAGCCGGACAATAAGGATATTGTTGTATTGCATTGTTATCTGATCACCATTGGATGTAATCGGGTACTATGAACTGGCCGTTGCGCCTGCTTTAACTGATATAAAACTTGCAATGTGGTTTTGTGTAGTGCGCCATTATGCTTTACGATAGCGGCTTGCCCAGCCTGTATTTGTTGTACTGTTGCAGCACTATTTTGCCAAAAGCCGATGACTTCTTTAGCTATTTGCTGTGGTTCGTTACCCTCAACAAGTGCACCAACTTGACTCAGCGGCGCACATATATCTTCACAATTTCGTCGACTACTTCCCATTACGACGGCAGCCCCTTGGACAATAGCTTCGGCAGGATTATGACCACCGAGCTTAACTAACGAGCCACCGATAAAGGCAACGTGGGCATCACGATAAAACGCAAATAGTTTGCCCATCGTATCGAGCAGATACACTTGCGTATTTGCCGTTAGTTTTGATGCCTGCGAGTAACGCTGACAGCTCAGCCCGCTTGCTTGCAGCAGCCGCCATACCTCATCAAATCTTTCAGGATGACGCGGTGCGATAATTAGCTGAGCTGCTGGATTTTGCTGTAACAACTGTTTGTGCGCTGCGACCACCGCTATTTCTTCAGTGTCATGCGTGCTCCCCGCAATCCATGTCAACTGAGAGGGTTTTTGCGTTGGGTCGGCATGTTTAAGCTCTGGCCAATCGTACTTGATATTACCGCACATCATCAGTTTTTCTGGTGGTACACCCAACTCGCGAAAAGCTTGATAACTGAGCTCACTTTGCGGCAGAATTTTATGCACCTTTGACACCATAAAGGTAAAAAGACCTAACATGTTGGCATAGCGATTTTTTGATCTGTCGGTCATGCGGGCATTTACCAGCATCACTCGACTGCCTTGGTTGCGCGACTGGCGAATAAGGTTCGGCCACCACTCCATCTCAACCGACATGGTCAATACCGGATTAAAATGCGTCAAGAACGCACCAACTGTCAATTGAAAGTCCAGTGGCAAATAAGTGTGAATGACTTGCTCCCCCCAGTTGCGCTCAATATAGTTGGAACCCGCAACCGTGGTACAAGTAAAAACAATGGGTAAATGAGGATGCTGTTTACGCAGCTCAGGAATAAGTTTAGCAATGGCGGCGCATTCGCCAACGGAGACGCCATGTAAATGAATACAGGCGGGTAAACGCTTACAATTATAGACACCTAAGCGTTGTAAAAAGTGCTTTTTATAACCCGGTTTACGTAGCCATTTTTTTAATAAGATCAGCGCAATCAAAGGTAAGCACAACAACAGGATACTGTTATAAACACCAATCCAAAGTGAATTAGCTGATCTTCTACGAAGACGAGAGGTTGTCTTAACCTTAGCCATAGCTACACCTTGTTATTCAAGCCTGAATTAACCCCAGTGTAACTATGGTTTTTGACACTAAATTGACAGCGAGTTATACCAACTTGCTTTATTAAGTGGTCTATTTTAAAAATTGCTATCAGCTACTCGTAGCGCAGCGCTGATGAGGGGCGCCGGCTTGCAACCTTGTAGGTAACGAGCACAACGGTAAGCCAAGTAAGCAAGATCACAAGTAGGCCTGCGACTCCATAAATCCATATAGATTGATTTATCCGCTCATTAAAGCGATTAAGCCACTCACCAACTAGCCAATACGTCAGCGGGACTGCAAGTACCATACTCAATGCAGATAACCACAAATACTCTTTAGCAACCAAGCTAATTAACCCAATACGTGAAGCGCCTAACACTTTGCGGATAGCTAATTCCTTTTCTTTACGCAAGGTAGTAAATGACGCTAACCCAAATGTTCCGAGTAAGGTCAGCAATATAGCTAAAGGACTAAAGATAGATAGCATGGTAAGCGTATAAAGTTCATTCTTGTGGGCCGCCAAGAACTCATCATAGAGAGATTGCACTTCTATATCACGACGATTGAGATGTGCAGCAAGGACTTGTTCAATTTCAGTGATCACGTTATCTGGATCAATGCCTTCAGCGATTTTTAATACCACATTTGCAGTTTCACCATCAACATGACCAAGCATCAACGAAGTAGGTTGTACTGCATTATTCACGGAACCAATTCTGATATCCTCAACTACGCCCACAACCTTGGCTGTCAACTTTCGCCTTGGTACGGTAACAGTGACGCCGATTACCTCATCAAGCTTCTCATATCCCGCTAAATGAGCCATTTTTTTGGTTATCAGGATAGCGACATGCGCCTCTCCATTTTGCTGTTCACGATACCAATCTCCAGTGTAATCGCGACTAAAGCCTCGCCCAGTAATCAGCTTTAACCCGAGTACATCAATCACGTCATAACCCGTATTGATTACTGCTAACATGCCGTCATAGGTTTCGCCATTTGGCCAAGTGTAATGCATCCCACCGTTAATGGCGGTTGCATAATTGGTATCGCTCAATGTCCAACCAGCCACACCTGAGATCTGGCCTAACTCATCAAGCAATGCGTTTCCTTGTTGCTGATAGATCAGCTCTGAGGGCAATTCTCGAATGATAATTCGCTGTGCTTTTTCGTAACCTACATCCAACTGTTTTACCAGCATCATTTGTTGATAGAGCATGCTGATAGCTGCTATCAGCCCTACGCCAATCGCACCTTGTAAGCATAAGGTTATTTTGCGGATCCTTGCTGATGAACGCCCTCGACTAAAATCGCCACTTAACACTTTTTTCGCACCAAATGACGAGATAAATAAAGCTGGATATAGCCCAGAAAATAAACCAACCACTGTCAATGTAATTACAAGACCGAGCATAAATAGAGAGTTGTATACCAATGTCAGGGGCTGCGCGATTAACTGATTAAAGTGCGGCAATGCCAACTCAACGATTACAACCCCTAAAAACCCTGAAAACAGTACAGTCAGTAACGATTCTGACAGGAATTGTGTGACGAGTTGCGACTTACTAGCACCTAGCGCTTTACGTATGCCGACTTCTTTAGCACGCTTTGCAGCACTGGCAATATTGAAGTTAATAAAATTAGCGCTGGCTATGATCACAAGTAAAGTACTCAGCACAACGCTCACTTGTAGTGCCAAATAAGACCCTCCTTGCTTCATCTCTACGGTGCCATTGGTGTGAAAATGCAACTGGGTCAACGGAATAAACTGAAACTGGATGTCTTTGAAGTTCGGGTTTTTAGCTCTTTTTTGCATCTCGCGCGTCATCTCTTGGGCTAACGCGTTGGGATCTGCTTCTGGCTGCAACTTCAAATACACATGACTACTAAAAGGACCGCGCTGTAATTTGGGTAAGTACATCAGCACATCAAAATCAAAGTGTGTATTTGCTTCCAAATCCGCAAAAACAGCAGCCACTTCATAGCTTCCCCCATCGTATTCAAGTTGCCTGCCGATAACATCTGTATCGCCAAACAAGCGCTTTGATTCTGTCTGGCTAAGGGCGATAAGATTGGGCTGAGAAAGAGCCTGAGTTAAGTCTCCATGTAATACAGAGATATTCACAAACTCAGCCAAATTTGGCGTCGCAACATACGCCTTTTTGAACTTATAGCGCTGATCTTTAACCTTCACGATATCCGCCATTGGTTCGCCACTATATTGTAACGATTCAATCCGACTAATAATCAACAGGTCCTTAATTTGACTGTGCTTTTGCATCAGCTGCGGCATTCTAGGGTCAATCGCACCGCGCACGCCCACACCCACAGAACGCAAATCTAAATGCACTCGGTAAACATGATTTGCATCAGGCTGATGTTTATCAACAATCAACTGACTTTGGGCAAATAAAGCCACGATAATTGCAGCAGCAATTCCAATGCTGAAACCGATGACATTGAGCAGTGTGTGTAGCTTTTGCTTTTTACTTACCCGAATTGCCGTACTCAAATATGAAGTGAGCATAGAAGATCCTTTTTAGTTATTTTTTATAAAGATATCCAGTACAAAGTCACTTGATTTTTCCACTCGCGATTGTGACTCACTTTTGAAATGACTGCTTGTAGCAGCATATTCACACCATTCAAAAGCAGAAATGGTCGTGCCGATATTAGTGATGAACACACCAAGAAATAAATGATGAAAGCGGCCTAAATTAGGCCGCAATTTCTTGAGTGATTACCAATTTAATTTACTCATATCGCAAGATCAGCGACGGACGTGTACTCGCGGCTTTAAAGGCAAGGGTCGCCACAGTCAACCAAGTGATACCGGCAACCACCAAGGCTGCTGCACCATAAACCCACATTGCTTGCTCAATGCGGTCATTAAAGTTTGCAAGCCAATCACCAACAAGCCAATAGGTGATTGGATAAGCTATGGCGATACTGACTCCCACCAAAGTCAGGAACTCTTTTGCTAAGATATTCACAATGCTTAGCCGTGATGCCCCTAAGACTTTGCGTACAGCTACTTCTTTTTGACGGCGAACCGTTGCAAAAGATGCCAATCCAAAAGTGCCCAAACAGGTTAAGAATACAGCTAGTGCAGTGAAGATAAGTACCACCTTAGAGATACGCTCATCACCACTAAGTACCGCCCTATAACTGTCTGACAGTAGGTTGATCTCTGGTTCATACACGTTTGCGGTTTTTGCCAACACACTAATCACATCTTGTCTAATCTGTGCTAAATACTGCGGGTTAATCGTTAAGATCACTTCAGATGTTGGATTAAAATAAGTAAATCCTAATAAAAACATAATATTAGAACTCGCTTCTTGTGCATTCCCCACTTTGACGTCTGCGACGACGCCAACCACTCGCATCTCTACGTTGCGGCCAGTATCTTTGATAGTTTTGCCAATAATATCAGCAACATTACTGTAGCCAGCTTGCTTAGCGACCGACTCGGTAATAATGGTGCCTATTGTGGTTACGCCGTTAACTCGATTTGACCAATCACCGGCAAACTCTCGGCTAAAGTCTCGACCTGCAAGTAGCGTTAACCCTAATCCTTTGACTACCTCGTAGCTTGTGCCAATAACTGGCGTTAGGGATTGTGACTGTTCACCATTTGGCCAAGTTGGTACTAGGGTATTATTAATCGAGCGAGTCAGCTGCGTATCTATCACACTGATATGTTCAACGCCCTCAATCGCCGCGAACTGTTTAACTAATGATGTTGGCGCTTTTGTTAAAGCCGCTTTAACGGGCACTTCTGAGACCACCAAACGTTGTGTGGTTTCGTAACCAAGCGGTAAGTTTTGCAAATGTGCCAACTGGTACTGTAGCATTACCGAAGCAATAATTAACCCAACCGCAAGTGCAGCTTGTACAGTTAAAAGACTTTTGCGCACCCAAATCGCAGTACTCCCACGCTGTAAATCTCCGCTTAATACGCGTTTAGCACTAAAAGATGAGATAAAAAATGCAGGATAAAGACCTGCCAATAGCCCCACAGTGACGGCAACCGCGACCACAACGACACTAAACATAGATGCATAATCAATACTTAATTCACGGCCAACTAGATTGTTGAAACTTGGTAATAGTAGCTCGACCAAAACACAGGCTATTGTCATTGCAAGCAATGACACGAGTACAGACTCAGATAAAAACTGTGCAACTAATTGCGACTTGCTGGCACCAAGTGCCTTGCGTACACCCACTTCTTTTGCACGTTTGGTCGACTGTGCAACCGTCATATTAATAAAGTTAAAGCCAGCGATAAGGATCAGCAGCACGCTTAAACCAACACAGATCATCACCACTTGTTTCGCACCACCCACTTTCATTTCAAACGGCGACTTTGCAGTAAAGTGAAGCTCCGTTAAGGGGTGTAATTGCAGCGATAAGCGACCCTTAAAATCACCGAAATAATATTTCTCAGTCAGTATGCTTTCCAAAGCAATAACATCTGTTTGCGGCGCCAATCTTAAATAAACATAACTAGAAGTTATATCCGTATTGACTGGATCATGCTCTACAGACACTAGGTTTTTAAAGCCAAAATGCGTGTTTTCAGGTAAATCTGTAAATACTGCACCTACCGTATATTGGCCGTTTTTATGCTGTAGAGTCTCGCCAACCACGTTTGTGCGACCAAAAATACGCTGAGCTTCTGAACTACTCAATGCAATGCTATTCGGTACACTCATGGCGCGACTTAGACTACCTGCCACCGTTTCCATATCGATAAAATTCTCGATATTTGCAGTTGCGCCATAAAGATCATTCAGTTTAAACCCTTGATTTTTTACTGTCACATCGACTTCAGCTTCGCGAGTAAACTCCACCATCGTCAGCGCAAAGACTTCTTCAACCTGGCTATATTCAAGTGCTCGAGTGCCATTGATGTAATTAAAAACAGGAACGACCCCAAGCCCTAATTGCGAATAGTCTTGTGCAATTCGATACACGCGCTCAGCTTGAGGTTGCTGGCTGTCGTAAGACAGTTCATTTTTTGCAAACAGTGCGACCAAAATTGCCGCGGCTAAGCCCACACTAAGCCCAAGTACATTTAAAATAAAATGCTGTTTTTGCTGCTTAAAAGCACGCAATGCCGTTATTAGATAATTCACTATCATCGTTATGCCACCTCTACTTTTTGTGGTTGCACCACTGTGTTGGCTTTGTCTAACATCACTTGGCCATCGAGAAGGCGTACAAGTCTATCCGCGTATGACCCCTCTTTTTCTGAGTGCGTTACCATGATCACGGTTGTGCCTTCGCGGTTTAGCTCGCGTAACATCGCCATGACTTCTTCGCCGTTTTTGGAGTCCAAGTTACCCGTTGGCTCATCCGCTAAGATAAGTTTAGGGTTAATAACCAGCGCTCTTGCAACCGCCACACGCTGCTGCTGACCACCAGAAAGCTGCTGTGGTAGGTGATCGGCACGGTGGTCGATGGCAACGCGCTTTAAAATCTGCTCTACACGCTGCTTACGTTCACTTTTTGAGATATTTTGGTATTGCAGCGGTAGCTCAACATTTTCAAACACCGTTAGCTCATCAATCAGGTTAAAGCTTTGAAATACAAAACCAATAGACGCTTTACGTAGCTGTGAGAGCTGTTTTTCGCTATAGCCCGCAATGTCCGTGCCCGCAAACTCAAACTGCCCAGATGACGGTGAGTCCAACATCCCGAGGATGGACAATAAAGTAGACTTACCACACCCAGATGGGCCCATGATGGCGACAAACTCACCTTCATTAACGGCGAGGTTAATATCGTTTAGCGCAGTCGTTTCAACGTCTTGAGTACGGAATACACGGTTTAGGTTAGTTAGTTTTATCATTGTTATATCCTTAGAAATTGAGTTGTTGCGCTTTGTCGAAGTTGCTATAGCTTGAGGTGATCACTTGCTCACCTTGTGATAAGCCATCTAACACTTCGTAATAATCTTGATTCTTTTTACCTAAGCGAATATCACGACGCTCGGCGGTTTTGCCATCACTTGCCAACACGTATACCCAGTTACCACCAGAGCTAGTAAAGAAGGCACCGCGTTTTAGCAATAAGGCATTTTCTTTGTTACCGCCAAGCATCAGTTCTACATCTATGCTTTGGCCGCGTTTAATGTCGCTTTGGCCGCTTGGTAATGCCACTTCTACCTGAAATTGTGATTGCGTTACACGGCTATCAATTTTGCTCACCTTTGCACTGACTAAGCCACTGTCTAACATCACATTCACTGCCATATCCGGTTGTACTTGATTTAAATAAAACTCATCAAGACGGACAACCAACTTGTATTCATTCGGAATGTCAATTTGGCCTAACCTTGCCCCTTTACTCTTTGACTCACCGATTTCAACATCCAGCTCACTCAAGTAACCCGACACCGGCGCTTTGATCAGTAGGTTTTCGAGATTTTTACGGGCAAATTGCAAGTTCTTCTGTAACATCTCAGCACTGTCTTCTAGCTGTTCGACTTGTACTTTACGAATTGAATTTTCCTGCGTTTGGCGCTCTAACGTCAGCTCCTTTCGGGCCTTGTAATACTGTAAATCGTCCTCAATTTCAGACAATCTGTCGGTTGCCAGCACGCCTTTTTCAACAAGTGGCTTGGATTGCTTATAACGACGTTCCAAATGACTAATTTGTAAGTCAATTTCAAGCAAGTCACGGCGTAAATTAAGGCGACTGGTTTCCATCGTCATTTGGGTGTTTCTTAGGAAGTTAAGCTGCTCTGTTACTTGCGCTTCGCGACTCATCACGTCTAGCTGTAAACTGGTATTGCTCAATCTCACTAATGGCTGACCCGCTTCAACAAACTCACCCTGCTCCACCAAGCGCTCTTCCACTTGACCACCGGCGATGGTATCTAAGTAAATCGTGGTTTTTGGTACGACTTGACCACGTAAGCTTAGTGCGTCCACAAACGCCCCCTTGCTTACGGTACTCACCGTGAGACTACTCAGCGCGAGATTTTGACTACGGCCTGAAGAGGCAGTGTTATTGAATGCCAGTGCCGCTGCTGCAATGCTCAGAAGTACACCACCTGCCACCGCTTTTTTAAGATGTTTTTGCAATCCTGAACGCTCTATTTTCTTATCCATAATCACGCCTCTTGTTGTTAGTCGGTTAAATCGTTTTATCGAATATGTATGACTAATATCAAGCCCCGTGCCAAGCTTGATTTTATTAGCAATTACAAAATGTTAGGCGTTTAGCATTATATTCTAAGAATAATAAGTGTCCGGAAATAGAACACATCAAAAATAACAAAGTGTCCATAAATGAACACTTTTCGTAGACGAGATCTAAACGATTGCGGTACGCTAAAAGAAAAATAAAGCGATCAGGATATGAAGCAGGAAGGCACCATATTAATTGTCGACGACAACAGCGATATATTAATTGCAGCAAAGCTTTTGCTAAAAAAGCATTACCAAACCATCATCACCACAGATAACCCCTTTGATATAGAAGCGCAGATCGCTTCGCAGCAAATAGATGTGATCTTGCTTGATATGAACTTTAGCCAAGATGCTATTAGTGGCAAAGAGGGCTTTTATTGGTTAAAGAAAATTGTCGAACAAGACCCAAGCATTGTGGTGTTGTTAATGACTGCCTATGGTGACATTCAGCTTGCCGTTGATGCGATAAAAGCAGGCGCCGCCGACTTTATCGCTAAGCCTTGGCAAAACGACCAACTACTCGGTGCGGTTGCTGCCGCATTTGCCCATGCCAAAGACAAGCAGCAAGTTGGTAAGCTTACTCGTCAGGCACAAGGGTTAAATCAGGCACTCAATCAATCTAGTGGTAGCCATCAATTTGCTTTTTTAGGTCAAAGCCCAGCCATGCAAAAGGTATTTAGTACAATAGAACGCGCAGCACTCACCGATGCCAATATTCTGATCACCGGCGAAAGTGGCACGGGCAAAGAGCTCGCCGCCCACGCCATTCATCAGGCGAGTATGCGCCGCGACAATACCTTTATCAGCCTAGACATGGGTGCTATCTCAGAAAGTTTGTTTGAAAGCGAATTGTTTGGTCATAAAAAAGGGGCGTTTACAGATGCGAAAAGCGATAAGGTAGGCCGCTTTGAACTCGCACACGAGGGGAGCTTGTTTTTGGACGAATTGGGCAACCTGCCAATGAGCCAACAAACAACGCTACTTGCAGCGCTACAAAATCGGCAAGTCACTCCAGTGGGCGGCAATAAGCCCATTTCAGTGGACATACGGCTTATCTGTGCCACCAACGACAATCTGCAAAAAGCGGTTGATGAAGGCCGTTTTAGGCAAGATTTATTATATCGGATCAATACCATAGAGATCCGTCTGCCACCGCTTCGCGAGCGTACCGAGGATATTCCACTGCTCGTAAACTACTACCTTGAACACTTTTGCCACAAGTATAAAAGGCAGCTTGAGGTAAATAGCAGCGACATGCAATGTCTACAAACCTACCCGTGGCCAGGTAATGTCAGAGAGCTCGCACATGCTATTGAGCGTGCGGTGATCTTAAGTGAAAGCGAGTTTTTGGATATCAGTACCGTGATTGGCACTAATCCCACGGCGGCACAAGCAAGTATGGAAGATACCTCGGACACCAACACACTCACTTTTGAAGGCACTTTCAACCTTGAAGAGATTGAACAACGTACGGTGCGTGCAGCGCTCAAGCATTATCAAGGCAATGTCTCAAACGCAGCCAAAGCGCTCGGGTTAACCCGAGGGGCGATGTATCGTCGCTTAGAAAAGTACGATTTGTAGGAAGAAAAGAAATGACCCGCCTTGCTCACCACCCCACCCTTGTTTTTTTCTTTACTATTATTGGCTTAGTAATCTCCAATGGGCTCTCGTTATATTTGTATATACAAGGTGGCTTTTCGGCAACTTGGCTGTTGATCACCCTTATTACCATCGTGTTTATCTCGGCCTTATATTTTCAATTTAACAAGCAAAACAAGCACATGGGCTTTGTACTTAAGTCTTTAGCCAATGGCGATAGCTCCTTGGGATTAAGCCAACATCACCCCATGCGGCAACACTTAGAAGAAATTAAAACGCGGATCCAAAACGCGCGGTTGAGCGCTGAGCAGCAAGCTCACTTTTTACAGACCCTCTTAGTGCATATAGATTTAGCCGTACTGGTTTTCGATAAAGATGGTAATGTCATTGAGTCCAACCCAGCGGTAACCCGCTTACTCGGTAAACCCATTAATCACAGCGAAGATTTAGAAGATATCGCACCACTGATTAATGAATGCGATAACAGCTTGAAAACAATAGCAAATTGGCAATATGGCGAGCAACAAGATAACTTGTCTATACAAATAACGTCAGCGCAGATCCAAGGGCAAATTCGTAAAATTGTCACCTTACAATCCATTCGTGATGCATTACAAAACAAAGAGCAGCAAGCCTATAAGCGCCTCACCAAAGTGCTTACGCATGAGGTGGCTAACTCTATTACACCTCTGTCATCCATTGCACAAACCTGTGAGGGACTCTTGCCCGACACATTAAGTTTTGACGATGAAGAGGATAAACAAGACCTAGCCTTAGCGTTGCAAACACTGGCAAAACGCACTGAGTATCTGGGCGCTTTTATCGCCCGTTTTAGAACGGTGAGTAATTTACCCAGCCCAGCGCTGCAACCTGCCCAGCTTGCGTCGATTGTAGAAGGGATTTATCAGTTACATCAACAAAGCTGTCATCAAGCGAACATAGACTTACAGCTTGATGTTAGCCACTCCCAACTGGTGATGTTAGACACGGCTCAGATTGAGCAAGTGCTTATTAACTTAACCAAAAATGCCATTGAAGCGGTGCAGCAGCGCAATGACGAAGACCAGCGAAACACCCGCCAAGTGGTGTTGAAAACTGGAGCCAATAACGCAGGCCAGCACTATATAGAAATAAGCGATAATGGGCCCGGCATCGCAGAACATGTCATTGACATGATTTTCGTGCCGTTTTTTACCACTAAACAACAAGGCTCGGGGATAGGCTTAAGCCTATCGAGACAAATTATGATCAATCATGGCGGCGACTTAATTTATCTTAGGCGCGAGCAAGGCGCATGCTTCAGATGCGTATTTGGTTAACTCACTTGAGCTTTGCTTAAAGCTTATCTTTAGTTAAAGGCAAATAAGACTACATGCCAGGTCGCTCCTTGAGGATTTGTGAACTTATAAAAAATCGGTAAACTAGAAGTATCTAATTTAGGGAAAAGTTCGTGCACACCGTATACAAACCTATTCTTACTATTACTGGAGTTGGCTGGACTGCCGTCATCATATTTTTAACCGCAATCGACTTACTGCACGATTGGGTTGAGATAGAAAGTGAGCGACTGAATAACCCTATCTGGTGGGCCTTGCAGGAATGGGGGCTTTGGTATATTTACACACCTATACTCTTCTTATGGCTAAATAAACTCAGCCAACAGAATAAGGTATGTTGGCGCAATTACCTCGTTTGCTGCTCGGTTTTATTCGTGCTGAGCATGTCTATACAAGCTGGATTCGACTATCTCGTTTATCGCGATGATATTCCCTATACCTTGTATTATTTTGCGCCATTACACCCGCTGGTGATCTACGTCTGCTTTATGATTTGGCACAAGTTTATCCGTATTGAAAGCAATAAAGAAAACAATAGTACCGCGATAAATCAACGTTTGCTTGTGGATTTAGGCGGCGATAAGTCATTTTTACAAATCAAAGACATAGTGCACATTGTGGCAGCTAAAAACTATGTTGAAATTCACACCGAGTCACACCAATACCTCAAACGAGCGACCCTATCTCAGTTTGAAGCCATGCTGCCAAGCGATATGTTTGTGCGCACCCACCGCTCTTATTTGGTTAACCTGGCCTATGTTGAACGTATCATCACCAAAGCTTCTGGTAATGCCATCATCAAGTTATCAACGGGCGCGCAAATTAGCTTGAGTAAAGGCTACAAGAAAGCACTAAAGTCACGCTTTGATACGCTTTCTCAAGCCGCATAACACCAACGAGCGACGTGAACCCGCTTACGGTTTCCCGTCGCTCCGTCCCATAGAACCACCTTACGTACCTAATAATTTGTTTTATCTGCTTTTTTATTTTTAATAGCGCAATGGAGAGCTTTTTATTCAAAGAGGAACAATGACACGACTTCATCCCTTCACGGCGGCCTATTACGCTTTAATGAGCGTCATAAGTAGCAGCGTTTACGCCAATATGGATAACGCTAAACCGAGTGTTTATGCTGGAAGTTCACTGCAACAGTTTGCAGCACAAGATGCACTTGCAGCTATCGAGCGCTTACCGTCATTCACACTCATTGAACAAAGTGGTGAGCGCGGCCTCGGAGGCAGTTCTGCCAATATTTTATTAAATGGTATGGAGATCCGCGTAAAGTCTGGATCGGTCTCGGAGTATTTAAAACAACTTCCCGTTGACCAAATCGTTGCGCTAGAAGTGTACCTAAGTCACCATCCATTTCCTTCACTTAAGCAATATAATCAAATTGTTAACATCATTCGTGATGAAAAAAACAATGCCTATAATTGGCAACTAGGTAGTGCAATAAATGCCAGTGCCTCCACTGGCAAAACAGCAATGGCGGGATTTGTATTACCTAAAGGGCAATGGACACACAGCGGTCATATTCAAGCTCAGGATGAGCCATTTAAAAGTACCAATAAAGGTCAACTGTTTGCGTCTAGTAATACTCTCGAGGAAAAGAGCGAAGAAACATTTAAAGAGCAAAGTGAGCGAATAACGCTCTCACTTACCAGCCATAAAACCATGCAGGATGGTGCCCTAACGCTCAATGTTCAGGCTGTAAAAGACAACTTGCAGTCGCAATACGAATGGCTGTACCGCACGCCAACTTCACCCAGCGATGTTGAATCTGCGTTTTCGCAAGAGCGCGATAAAACAGACACTAGCGAAATATCTATCGATAGGCAGTGGCAAGGTCAGCGCTGGAGCACACAGCTTACAGGCTACTACTCAAAACAAAAGAATGAGTTGCACATGCTTGATGGTATCTCTGCGCAACTTTCAACACCAAGCTTTACACAGTATAAACGCACTGACGAGCGAGTAATTCGCCTGATGGTAAACGATGCTGTCTCGGAGTACGGTCTTGAGGCCAGTATCAATCGCGTGAATGCCAACACACTATTGCCCGAGGAGCAGTTACACAGCACGATAAAAGAGCTAAGTATTGAGCCTTTTGCTGCTTTTACTTGGTCGCTTTCACCAAAATGGCAGTTATACAGCAAACTGGCAGCCGAACAGGCTACGCTTTCGACCAACAGTAGTAAAAGTGAAGATATTCAGCATCTCATCGCCAAGCCGTTGGTGCGATTAAATTATGACGCAACAAAACACATTCAGCTTACAACCACCTTAAAGCATGAAGTGGAACAGCTCGATTTTTCACTTTTTTTACCAGAGCTCAACGCAGGATTTGGCCGCTTACAGTTTGGCAATCTTGAAATAAAGCCAATGCAGTACACTGAACTTGCACTGCAAATTGATATTGAAGAAGGTGAAGATGGCGTTTTAACGTTAAGCCTTTTTATCAGTGGCAAAAAGATGTGCATGAATATCAGCAAGATAATCGAGGTGAAAGCATAGTTGAAAATGCCGGGGATGCCGCACTTTGGGGGCTAGATGGTGCGGTTAATCTAGACTTATCAAGCTGGATCAACAACAGTCAGCTCAATCTTGATTATAGTTATCGAGACGCATCATACCGTGACGCGCTCACAGGAAAACGTACGATTAACGGGACTGTTCCACATTGGGCTAGCGTGCAGTTTCGACAAAGCTTTAATCGCTTTTCGTGGAGCGCAGAGATTTCCAGCGGGGATAGTTATCGCGAATATTACCCCGATGAGCAGTTTATTGAATCAGGCTCATTGCAATTGACTTTGCAAGCGCAGCTTCAAGTAAGCCAGCGAGTTAAGCTCAACTTAGAAGCTTCGCCACTCACGTCTAGATACGAATATCGACGCTTGTATTACAACACCTCACGGGCAAACGCCATAAGCGCAGTAGAAACTATTTACGAGCGTGTACCACCGGAGTTTGCGTTCACGCTAAGCGGAAGTTGGTAGGCCGATACTAATCGTGCCTACCGTCTTTAGTGTCCTAACTAATATCGCTCTAAATGATTGAGAATATGTGGAAAAACATCTACATCAGCCTGACGCCCAAAGATACAATCTATGTGCGCGTAATTGGGGATCACCTTACGCGTAAATTGCTCATCACCAAAGGCAAGACAAAGACGTTCATAAGTTTTTTTCGTGCTCTCAGGTAAATAGCATTCGTTATCTGCCCCGCTAATAAATAGCGTCGGCACGTTTAATCGGTTGATGTGTGGCATGTAAACGTCCTTGCCATCTGCATCAACCAGTTTTCCTGCGCGACAAATTGCAGCAAGGTGCTCTAGGGTTTGAATATTGGCTTCGGCAAATAGTTCATCAATATGCTCATGCAGCAAATCGGTTAACTGATCATGACGGTATAAGGAGGCGTACATAAAGGTCACGCGATGGCAGCTGTCATTATTGCATCGCCCCTGTGCTTCAGCGAGCGCGTACAAGCCTAACGCCTTATCATACAAAGAGGCAAGCCCATTGCTCTGCTCTGGTACACGCGCCGTTAGCGAGTCTACGCCCAGCCTTTCTAAAAATGAGGGGAGGTGTAAACCTGTTTTCATTTTTGTTGCCATCGGTACCACGACGTCCGCCGCAATTTGTGATGCAACAACACTGCGAACCCCTGAAAGGCCGCGAAGCATAGACATAAAGAAGGTCGTAGCACCATAACAATGCACCACCGCCTGAATACTATCTGCTCCCGTGATGGTTCGGATCTTGTTCACCGCGGCTGGGTAATCGTATTTCGCTACCTGATCGCCATTTGATTGCTTTGCGGCAGCAGGCAACAAAATACTGACTCGATAATCCAATAGCCACACGTCATATTGGTTAGCGACTAGGTACTCGACTAAGTTGGTATCAATCATGTCGGTGGAAAAGATACTCGAAGCAACTCCCAGACCATGCACTAACATAACTGGGCCCTTGTCACCGCCACGATAACGAGTCAGCGATAGCTGCACATGATCAGCTGTATCAAACAAGTATACTTCAGGTGTTGGAGCCCTTAGCGGCCGCTTTTTGCGCACCAATTCACCACTGTGCGTTTTTTCTTGGTAAAAAATACTGCCGTAACTTTGATATAGTGTGCCCGCAAAAAATTGCCCAAAGCGCGCGATGACTTTTAAGCGAGCCGCTTTACTCTCGGCATGACTTACACGAATAGTGGCAAGCTGCGTCACAAAATCAATCGGCGCTATCTTCATAATACCGTGACCACATACGGCCCCTTGAGTATCTTCTCCTTCATGAATATCAACAAATAAGGTTGTAGTATCATCCCAAAGATCGAGAGAGTTTGGGTCGTCTTTGATTAACTTAAAGGCATTAAAGAAGTACTGCTTGCCATCCTCCGCCGTTAAATTCATTTTATAGATCATCTTCCGAGTATTTGGAGGAAAGGCCTGACGCTCAAACAAACGAAACTCACCATTGCGAACGGTCAGTGGTTTATCAGAAAGCAGATTGCACTCAACGCGACCCGAAATATGCGCTTTATGTTGTGGGTCGGTCAACATCACCTCTAGATCCGTCGAGGTGACCGTCAATACAAACGACAGCGTTTGGTTTGTTTCTTGACCCTGCTGATAGGCAGCCAAGTAGGTTTGTAAAGAGGTAGTGCTTGGCTCTACCACGCGACTAAAATAGCCCTGCATGCGCTCTGTAAACGCCAACCCTGTTGTAGTCGGCTCAGCGCTACGGGAGCGGCTTGATGGCAATTGATAGTCAATTTGCCAATCACGGTCCTTGGCGATAAGTGCACAGCAGCGCTCCGTCAATGCACTTATCGTAAGCAGCGGATTGACCGCAAGCGACGTTGGAATGATGGCACCATCTGACACATAGAGCGAGTCGTAGCAGGCATCACTCTCTCCTGTAAACACTTGCCCTTTATGATTCACCACCCCTTCGGAACCCGTCTCAGCAAGCCGACAGCCACCTAAAGGATGAACTGTAACCAAGCGATTATTCAACCACGGTGACCAAATTGGGTTTTTAACATAGGTGCCACCGAGCGCCGCTGTCGCTTGAAGCAGCTTTTCACTCGCATGATGAAAATTAGGCTGAGATCCTAACTCTGGCCAACGGATGTTCAACTTGTCTTGCTCTAAAGTTATGACACCTTGGCTATCGTCATGGCTCATTACTAAGTAGGTTTGAGTATGTTTTACCGCACCATGATAAGCGCCTCGCCATTGGCTTTGCCATACTCTCGCTTGCTCCTCCAAAGCGTCATAAAAACCGTGATCCGTGTCGAGCCCAATTACACCCGCAGCACTTGCAAGCGCAGTTGGTAACACTCCCGCCATGGCGCCGGGTAAACTTCCCTCTTCAATAATCATTTGTTGCGCGCGTTCGCTCGCTTCACGAAGATCGATTGCACTGGTGATACAAGGTCCTGTAGGCGCTTTGCCTTCTGGCTCTAGATTACCAACCCCAACACCATCGATTTCGGTGTCGCAGTTATAGCCAAAACCCAACATATCGCCATTACCAGTAAAATGCTGACCAAGTTGCGAAGAGATAGCCAAACCACGACTTTGGCTACGCAATAAAATTTCATTACTGCCCAGCGTGCCTGCAGCCAAAATCACAAGATCCGCCTCAACAAATAACGGGGCTGCAGAAAAGCACTCTGCGCCGGTTCCCATGTCTTGGTAAAACACCCGCCAACCGAAGTCGGTTTTCTCCAAGTAGCGCACACTGGCCTGGCAAAAAATTTCTGCGCCATGATTCCAAGCATCCGGTAAGTAATTCATTCGAGTGGTATTTTTGGCATTGAAATTACAGCCAGACACACAGTCTCCGCAGTTATTACATGCTTGCTGCTCAACACCCACATGGTTAACGCCACCTTCAGGCATCGCAAAACATACATTGATTGGTACTTTATTAAAGGGAGCTTCTAATGCATTTGCCGACTGCTGGTGAGCCTTCAGTTTATTCAAAGTTGGGTAATATTCAGGGTATAAGGCAGGTTTCAGCATCTCTCGAGCCCGCGTGAATCCCTCTTCCAACAAGCCATCCTCATCATCTCTAATCGCGTGTGGCCATACTGGGTCTTTCAGTACTGCATCTACTGGGGGCAAAGCAACATTGGCATTGATAAGAGAGGTGCCACCTAAACCACAACCGACGACGACATTCTGTTCACGGTGCATATGAATATCAAATAATCCCAAATGAGAGCCCTTGTGTCCTGTTTGGCTATTAAACTGCAACTCACCAGCGGCCTCCAACTCGGTATCCGGAAATTCTCCCGTTAAAAACTCGCGCCCTCGCTCAAGTAGGCAGACTGATTTTCCGGCTCTCGCCATACGTGACGCAGCGATAGAACCGCCATAACCACTACCGATAACAAGTACATCGTAATGCGGCTGAATTGCCGCCAGAGGTGAAGAAATTGGTTTCATTTGCTTGATTCCCTCTTCTTATTTTCGCTCACCACCTTGCCCGTGGCGATGCTATCCGTGAAGTATCCTCCATTGGAGGCATACTGACCCTAGCAATAAGAGTAGAGCATTTATTGCACAATGGCGCAGTGCACTGGTTAAATAATCCGGAGGATCAGCGGCAACAATAACAAACACCCCACGCCCCAAAGAGTTTTATTGTTTGTCAGCAAGGCTGCGCGATACCCCACCATCAACCCAAGGGAACCCAGCTTTGGCACCAGCCAAAACAACAATCCAGAAAATAGCAGCGTTCCTGTGATCACCAATAGGCTCTCAAACACACCACCGAGTTGATAACGGCTCAGCCAAAGCGCCAAGGCAATAATCACGCTTTGGTGCCAGAGATAGATGGGAAACACCACTTTATTGAGCCTCGTAAGCAGCGGGTGAGGACGGTTAAGATAACGCGCCGCTAATGCTAATATCAACAACACCGCACACACGCGCTGCAACACCAACACAAGACTCCCACTCCAAGTAATGAAGGTTGTGCGCGTATCTTGCTGCAACCAGTAAAAATGATATAAAAGCAAAATAATTATGGCGTTGACTGCACAAACCGATAGTAGCACTTTACCTTGCCGAGCAAGCCAAGCCCAAAACCGATTATGCTTAGCAAGCAGATAACCTGCGAGCAGAAAAACAAACCCCTGAAATTCTCTTTTGCTATCGCCGTCCAATACTAGCTGAGCCCAAAGTAAGCTTGCAAAAGCCAGCACGCTTAGTAGATAAGTTGACCAGCACAAAGTGATAAAGTGCCGTAGCATTACTTGATGCTTTGAATTGAAAACAATATGCAGTGCAGCAAGGAGCAAAGTAAAACGCCATAATTCTCGCAAATACCACAAGTGATTGACATCAACATGGGGCCAAATACCGCTTTGATACCGACTGAATAAAGGGCTGTTAAAATCAATAAACTGTTTGTAAAAATCAACAAACCCAAGCGTTAATCCAGCATTTTGCTGCATTTCTGCGTACAGTTGTACGGGCACAACAAGCCATATACCAAATAATAGCGGGAGCAATAGCAAAGGAGTACGAAAGAGCATGGCTGTGCATGCACCTTGTTTATCAAAAATATATCTAAGCGCAACTCCCGAGATAAACCAGATAAGCAACATGCGCCATGGTGAGATCAGTAACATCAGATATTCCAGCCAAACCGAAGTATAAGCACTTTTGTAGTGAAAACCCCAGTTAGGTACATATAACATAGCGGTGTGATAAAAAATGAGTATCGTAAATGCAATAACACGCAGCCAGTCTAGCTCTACTCGCCGATTTAAATGATCCATGTTATTTTCTTTTTGAAAGTAAACTTACCCCTACAGTGCGCCAATACAGCGTACAAACAAACGAAGTTTGCTTAAATAACAATAGCTAGGGATAAACCGTGGAATAGAGGGATAAAATAAGTGACCGCTTTGCATCCAGTTGCTAGAGTAAAAGAAAAACTCAAACCATGATGTTTTCACGTACCTTTATTCAGCAGTTCCACCCTTTGATGGCAATGGCATTACTCGCCCTCTTTCTAACGATTAATAACACCTTGAATGCCATTACTCTGATCATGGATGCCAAACGAGATGCGCAGCTCGATTTTGTGCTGTGGGAACCTTTCGTATGGGAATATACCAGTGCTGCTGCCAGTTTAGCCTTAATTCCTGCCATATCTTGGTATTTAAACGCATTTCCTTGGCAGTGGCACAAACCTTTTAATGTCGCTTTTAGCTTTTTTATTGCCTCACTGTTATTTTGTTTTGGCCATGTTGGCATCATGGTGTTATTACGTGAAACGATTTATTTTAGTTTGCAACTAGATTACAACTTTCACCTTTCTTGGTTTGAACTTATCTATGAATATCAAAAAGATGCATGGAGCTTAGTGTTTTTTATTGCACTCATAAAAGCTTATCAATTTAGTGTCTCCCATATGCTTGGTGAAGCATCTCCGATAAAACAAGAAAGCGATGAAGATGAAACACTCCACAAACCTATTCATCACTTATTGGTACGTAAGCTTGGTAAAGAATTTATCGTTAAAGTTGAAGAGGTTGAGTGGTTACAGTCGTCTGGAAATTACGTCAATCTACACGTAAATGGCCGCATTTATCCGCTACGTTCCACGCTTGCTACGTTATGTCAGCGCTTAGACCCCGTTGGCTTCGTGCGTATTCATCGCTCTTTTGCTATTAATGTGTCTAAAGTGGTAAGTATTACGCCGCTCGCCAGCGGTGACAGTGAAATCGCATTGCTAAGTGGGAAAGTATTAACGCTCTCGCGAACCTATAAAACACAGTTTAAGCACCAACTAAGCCTTGAGTAAGTGAGCAATACACAATTACCAAGTAACCGAGTGTTATTGCGTTAATTCCATTAATCAATGCTAAATGCTGTAACGCTAAAGTTCATTTTGTATCCATTTCATCACCCTACACTACACAGCCGCAACAGGTAAGGTGCCTATTTTTGCATTTGCACCGAATTTATATACAATCTTATGCAGTTCAGATGCCTCATTGGACTGCATAATAAAAGGATAATAAAAAAGGCTCTATGAAAAACCTCATCACTCCATTACTTGCAGCAATCCTGCTGCTAAATGGCTGTAGCCAAATACAGCAACCTCAACAGAATGAACCAACGCCAGATAACGCCGTACAATCTACTCATAACAAGCCAAAAAATACAGTCAAAGACGAAGCTAAAACGGTGGTTAAAACGCCATATGATCCACTCGCAACTGATGATTTATGGCTCCGTATTAAAGATCAACTCAGCTTTGCCGATTCCGACGATAAGCGTGTAAAACAACGGATTGATTGGTACCTCAGGCATCCCAATTATATGGATACCATCAGTGAACGTGCAGCGCCGCTACTTTATTACTTAGTAGAAGAAGTCGAAAAGCGCGATATGCCAATAGAGCTTGCATTGATGCCGCTAATAGAAAGTGACTTTAACACCCAAGCCTATTCTCACAAGCATGCTTCAGGTTTGTGGCAACTCACGCCGCTGATCGCAAAACATTATGGTGCCAAGATCAACGCTTGGTATGACGGTCGCCAAGATATCGTAGACTCGACCCGCGTCGCATTGGACTTTTTGCAATACCTCCACAAACGTTTTGATGGTGATTGGTATCATGCCATTGCCGCCTATAACACAGGTGAAGGTAGAGTGCTTGCGGCCATTGAACGAAATAAAAAAGCAGGTAAACCAACTGACTTTTTCCATTTGAAGCTACCACGTCAAACCAGCCACTACGTACCAAAGCTACTTGCGGCATCACAGTTGTTAAAGCATGACTTGATGAAGTTTCCTAAGATCCCTAATCGCTCGCTGATCAGCGTTATTAAACTCGAACAACAAGCCATTTTATCTGATCTCAAAGGCTGGAAAGAAGTCGAGGTATTAAATCCAGGCTATGCACGTTTTCCAGCATTACTCGGCGGCCCTGAGCATATTGTCATTCCCACAGCGCGCGTGTCAGAGTGGCAAACCATGCTCACACACTTACCAAAAATGCCTGCAGATACATGGCAACATTACACTATCCGACGTGGAGACTCTCTCAGCACCATTGCAAAACGCTATTCGCTAACCGTCGCCGAGTTAAAAACCTTTAATCAATTAAAGAGTGACCGAATTCGTGCAGGAAAAAAGCTAATTTTGCCCATTTTGGCTGACAAACAACTGGACTATAAGATAAAACACGGCGATAGTTTATGGCGCATAGCTAAGCAATTTAATGTCAGTGTCGCTAAGCTAAAGCAATGGAACCAGCTATCGACAGATAGACTGAAAATTGGCGATACGTTACTCGTATTTCTGTCGCCTTAGGCCGTAGTGTCAGTTGGATAAATATGTCAGAACATAACAATAATAACTTACCCTCTGAAAATGTAGCCGAAACGCAGGCAGCAAAGCCTGCTCGGCCACAGCCACACAACTCAAGACACTCAAGGGGCTCCTTTAAACTTTCTCGTTCCAAAATGAATACCATTTTGGCTTTGTGTGCGATGTTTATTTCCGCAGCGTCGTTTTACGCAACTTATCTGCAAGCAAAGGCTGCTCAGGAGCAAGTTTCCGCAGCCGAAAAGCAGCTAAAAACTGAAACTTGGCCATGGCTTCAATTTAGCTATAGCAACTTTGATTTAGACTCCACTCAAGCAACCATTCGAGTCGATATTCGCAATTCGGGGACCGGACCTGCCATAATCCACTACATTAAGTACGAGTTTGATGGCGAAAATTACTTTGATGTTACCGAACTTATGGATGCATGCTGCAACCTCAATGCCTATCAAGCAGCGCTTAGCGATGCTCAAAACGAAGAGTCAAATATCAATTATCTAAAAAAGTTTGGCTGGTATGTTTCCAGTGCGCCACAAAAGATTTTGCTGGCAGATGGCGACACTTTCAACATTTTTACCATGCCAAAAAGCAATTTTAATCGTGGATTATGGGATAAAATTGATGCCCACAAATCGGTTTTTAAGGCAGAGGCCTGCTACTGTTCTATACTAAAACAGTGCTATACCACGAACGAAAAAGCAGTGATCACTGAGGTACCTAGTTGTTCAACGACACCGACAAATTCTATCAACGAGTAATACAGCATCTATTGCAATTTGAGGGCGAGGTACTGCATTTGTACCTAGACGTAAATGCCAATCCGACGATTGGTGTTGGTTTTCATATGCAAAGTGTTGAGCAATTTTGCCAGTTACCAATGCGGGATAGGCGCTCTAAACGGTCTGCCACCTTGCAACAAAAGCGCGATGAATACCGTAAGATTAAGGGCAAACCCAGCGGCTACAAGGCTTCTTGGTATGCGCAATATACCGAGCTTACCTTGCCACCAAAAGCGTCTAAACAATACCTTAAAGAACAGATCAAAGAATTTGAACAGCATTTAGTGCACTTTCTTGCCAAGCAAGATACCGGTAGCATTCCTTATCAGTTGTTACCAACCCCCGCTAAGATTGCGCTGTTGGATATGGCTTACAACCTCGGTACCAGTAAGTTATTTTTGGCTTTCCCTAATTTGATTAAAGCCGTCAGCGCACAAGATTGGCACAGCGCAAGTAAAGAGTGCAGTCGCCTACATATTAGTCCAGCACGAAACGAGGCCACCAAAAAGCTATTCCTCAAGTGCGACAAATACCAGCGTTATCAACTCACTTGGTTTGAAACTTTGGTTAAAAAGCTAAAGCGCTGGCTGTCTTAAGTTCAGCTCAGAAAAAATGACTCAATAGGGTCATAGATCAAGCCACGCTCATTGCGGTGAGAATGATAGAGATGAAATTTCTTTACTGTGAGTGAAAAAGGCGTAATGGGCTTCGTAACACTCGGCTCTGGCTTACAATTTCTAAATAGTGTGATATGTGGTGAGAACGGATGCGGATTATGATAGAGATCGCATTTTTCTCCAAAAGCACGCAGTGGATTGGCTAAATCAAGCAAAGCTTGTGGTTTTTGTTCGGGCTTTAAGTAAAAAATACCATTGTGCTGCCAGTAGCCATAGTCACCAAAGGAGAGTGTAAATTTAGGCACCGATAAACTACTAGCAAAATCACAAAGCTCGGCTACTTGTGACTCTTCTACCATAGCAAGAAACGCCAGTGTAAGATGCCAATTACTTGGTTGTGTATTGGCTTTACTGGCACTCACGCTATCCACCAGCCACTGACCGATATGCGCTCGAACGTCGTCATCCATGCCAATACCAAAAAACAATCGCTTTTGCATCTTACACCTTTACCTTAAGGTTTAATAAACTAAGGCTTAACTAACCGTTTGCCTACTAAAGTTAGCATAACCCCAGCAGAGAAGCATAATAAGCCAACAAATTGCAGCCAGGCGTTTTCTACACGCTCACTAAATTTAGGGCCTTGAAAACGATAATGCCTTCTACCATCGGTTACCGTTTCGGTATAAGCGCTTCCCCTATAGTCTGAGAAAAATACCGTTTTTTTGTCTAAACGTTTCGCCATGGCAAGCTTAACTTGCTCCACAAATTCA
The DNA here is from genome assembly GCF_000276645.1 of Pseudoalteromonas sp. NJ631. Taxonomy (NCBI): domain Bacteria; kingdom Pseudomonadati; phylum Pseudomonadota; class Gammaproteobacteria; order Alteromonadales; family Pseudoalteromonadaceae; genus Pseudoalteromonas; species Pseudoalteromonas sp. NJ631. The sequence continues at coordinate 121,521 of NZ_AKXJ01000011.1, read as the reverse complement.
ATATCGCTATTCCTACTATGAGGAACAAGGAGAAAGCGCCACTTTCTATATAGCTCGACGGGCTCACCGGCTTGCAATACACCTTGAGATTCATATTCAAACAGCTTTTCACTAAAAAATATCTGTTTGTAGCCACTCCAAAATAATCCGACACCGAGAGACACTAGCAAAATAGCCAACATCGCAAGTTGCTTATATTGCTTTTGTTTTGATTGCTGATGTTGCTTATACCAATATTCGATGTCTGGAATTTGGCTTAATTCTTCACGTTTCCCTTGCGCTGATAAGGTTTGCATACACTCATCTAAGGATAAATTGAGCGCCGTTAGCAACTTTCTAAATACCTCGTTAGAAGGCACGGATTTGTCGTTTTCTAGTTTAGATAAATAGCTTTGCTCAACACACATTTGCTCAGCTAGCTGAGGTTGGCTCAAGCCTTTTTGTGTACGGATCTGTTTAATAAAGTGTCCTAGTGTCATCACGGTCATCCTCGCTTATTATTGTTGCGACCTCGCACATTCTTGGCAATTCCTTGGTAAATACCAAGTTGAATATTTAGGAATAAGCATGAATATCATAGCATTACGAAATATTCATGGTTTGAATTAAAGTTTTGATTAAAAAGCACAATAAACAGGCCCACGTTTAGATCAATACAATGCCTTTTGGTGCAGCCGTGCGCGAAATTCACTGGGTGTACACGCCTTCAACGCTTGAAAACGACGATTAAAATTAGAAATATTATTAAAACCACATTGATCCGATATCACACTAATGGGAGAGGCGGAGCTAATTAATAGTTTGCAGGCCTTGGCAATACGCAGCTGATTGATAAATTCCGTCACAGTACGCTCCGTGCGCTTTTTAAAGAAACGATGAAAGTGATTGGTGCTCATGTGCACTTGTTGTGCAAGCTCATCGGCGCTTAATTTGTCGGTGTAATTGTCATAGATATAGGCAATAACCCGGTCGAACTTGTCTTTCGCGGGGTCATGGCGGGCGTCAAAGCGAAAGCCACTACTGGCTAAATGTTGATAGTTCGATGTCGTCATCTGCGTTAACATTTCGAGTAAAAGCACAAAGCGCATTAACGGCTCGGCATCCGCGATTTGCTCGAACCACTTTTTCGCTTGCCTTGCGATTTCTACAGGAAATTTAACGCCACGGCGCGCTGCATTTAACAATTCAGATAAGCCGTGTAATTCAGGGTGCTGGGCCACTAAAGACTCCAACCAGTGCGCAGGTATTTGTGCAACATGGACAACATGAGCGGAGTGATCCGGATTCGGTTTTGACTGCCAAGTATGTGGTAAGTCAGGACCTAGGATAACCAAATCTAAGTCTTCGTAAGGGGCGATATGATCGCCCACATGACATACACCGACACTGTTGAGCGTCAAACAGATCTCATATTCCGGATGATAGTGCCAATTAAAGGGAATTTCGGGCAATTGATACAGGCAATAACGCCATGAACATCCAGGAGATGGTAGTACTTTCTCGTACATCGCTCGCATAGCAATTTCCTTTTACATTAATAAACTTATTTAAAATCTGCATGTTATAAATTTTAAAACAACTGCTCGTTACACCTAGTTGCACACCATGCAAATTCAATCACCAAACAATATTAATCTATCGAAATATAGCGACAGCCTGAAGTGCAGTGAAGTATTTTTGTCAAATTACGCTCATTTAAGCGTGAAAAGTATCATTAGTAGATAGAAATATACCGCTTAAAAAACACTCAAGGCGATACCCTAGCTTCTGCCAACAACAAATAGGAACAATGGGCAGAACAATGAAAACAACTAAGTTGAAGCAATTTAAATTGAATAAACTTGCCGCCATCGTGACAGCAAGTACCTTATCCCCCCTTTTACTCACCGCTGCACCATCAGCATTAGCCGAAGAACAAAGCGCAACAGAAAAAGTCGAAGTGATTGAAGTAAGAGGCATTCGCCGCTCGCTTGAAGCTTCAATGAACACCAAGCGCTTTGCAGATGGTATTGTTGATGCTATCACCTCGGAAGATATTGGTAAGTTTCCCGACAAAAACATTGGTGATGCGCTACAGCGTATTTCTGGGGTTACGGTCGACCGCCAATATGGTGAAGTAAGTGGTGTTACTATCCGTGGTACCGCGCCCGAGCAATCGCGTATTTTATTAAATGGCCAATCCGTTGCCAGTACCGATTGGTATGATTTGGGTCCATCGACGCGTACTTTTAACATGGAGCTGTTATCAGCAGAGCAAGTTTCGGCAGTTAACGTCTACAAAACGCCTGAAGCAAACCTTGAAGAAGGTGCGCTGGGTGGTACAGTGAATCTTATCACGCGTAAGCCACTGGACTTAGATGCACACACTTACATGGTGTCAGCAGAAATGGGCCGATCTACCTTGTATGATGAAAATGATATAAGTGGCTCATTTTTAGGTAGCTGGAAAAGTGACGATGAAAAATTTGGTGTGCTCGCAGCATACTCTATTGAGAACCTGACTTCAGGCCGTCACGTTATTGAATCCATTGGTGGCTACTATGAATATTTTGCGGCGGATCAAGACACGGGACAAGCATCTACAGTGGGCGCTTGGGCTATCGGCTCGCAAGCATTCAGAGCTGAGCGCGAGCGCACCAGCGCGCAACTTACCGCGCAATTTGCACCAAGCGATAACACCGAATTTGCGGTAGACTACTTTCGCTTTGAGTTTGACAATCCACATGTAAACCATAACTTTCTTACCGTAAGTGCCCGTGGTGCAGGTGCTGTTGATGTACAAAACAACGCTGCAGGCGGTACACAGCGTGCGCGTATTTTGCCAGCTTACGCGAACATCATATACAACCCTACTGTTCGTAACGCCGTAAATATGGAAGTCGATGCTTTAAACTTCAGTGGTAAATACGTCGGTGAAACTTTCGAGATTAGCGGTGTTATTGGTCGATCAACATCTGATGGTGGTACACAGTTTGGCTCCTCAAGTTGGTGGATCCCGGCAACAGATGAGGGTGGAAAAATTGGCGATCCAGCCTTCCCTAACGGTCAAAATAGTACTGATGGCGGCTTTACTTACGATGCATCCGGCCCTTATCAAATTTGGTTTGATTCGCTAGACCCAACCGATGCCTCACAGCTCAAATTTGCTCATGAATCGAACTTCCAAACTACGATTCAAGAACATGAGGTAAGTTATGCGCAAGCCGATATCAAGTGGATGCTAGAGCATGATTACTTCAAGAACATCAAAGCGGGTGTGAAGGTTAATAAAAACGAATTTGCACGTATCGCAATACAAAGAAATCCAGCGGATGTTGTTGGTTTTGTCCCTGATGGTAATAGCTTAGCTAACTGGAGTGATGGTATTTTTACCAATCTTCATTCGCAAACGGGCGGACATATTCTTAATTCATACGCCAAGCTCGATGAAGATAAGTGGTGGAATTTTATCACTGGCAAGTATGAGGCGGGTGAATTAATCGAGCAGCAAGATTTTGGTAAAACCTACAATGTCGAAGAAGATATGCTCGCTATCTATGTGCAAAGTGAATTCAGCGGTGAAAACTTCCGCGGTAATATCGGCTTACGCTATGTGGATACAGAACAGCAGTCCAGCGGTTATGTTGATAACACGGTGTTCGATGAAACGGTTGACTACGACAACTGGCTACCGAGCATCAACTTCGCTTATGACTACAGCGACGATATTATCATCCGTGCGGCCGCCTCTAGCGTTATGTCTCGAGTTAATTATAACGACTTAAAACCAGGTCTAGCGATTGATGCTAACTTTGGTTCTGCCACCGGTGGTAACCCGAACCTTAAACCATACGAAGCAGATCAAGCTGATATTGGCGTCGAATATTACTTTACCGAAGCTTCCTTGCTCTCAGCAGCCGTTTTTGTGAAGAAAATTGACAACGTTGTCTTTTCTACCGAAGCGATTGAATATGTAGACGGATGCGGTACCGACCCTTCTAAGTATGATCAATGCCGAGTCACACGCCCACGTAGTAACGGAGACGGTGACGTAACAGGGATAGAACTGCAGCTTCAACATAGCTTTGATAATGGCTTCGGCTTTATTACTAACTACACCTACGTGGATAGTGAAACCACCACACCAGATAATGCAAAAGAAATGGTGCCGGGAGTATCTGAAAACTCATTCAATGGCTCGCTATTTTTCGAAAACGAGCAGTTCAGTGCACGTATCGCTTATAACTGGCGTAGTGAATGGATTGGCGTCGGTGCAGCACAAGCGGTGCGCAATGATAGCTACCAACAATGGGATGCATCGTTGGTGTGGCATGCAATGGAAAATCTGGATGTCAGCTTAGAGGGTGTAAACCTGACCAATGAGGTTATTCAATCTTACGACACCAACTACAACTTAACGCAGAACACCATTGAATTTGGTACGCGTTATTACCTTGGCGTCAGCTATAAGTTCTAACCTCGGAGCCCCAGTCGCTTACGGCTGGGGTCATTTGCCTATGAAAACTCATTTGCCTATGAAAACAATACAGTCACTCACCATCCTTGGTGGCGGTACAGCCGGTTGGATGTGCGCAGCCTACCTTGCAAAGCATCAACCCAATTTATCAATTACGGTGATTGAGTCATCGAGTATTGGCAGAATTGGCGTTGGCGAAGGCTCAACGCCACATTTGCAGCTTTTTATGCAAAGTCTTGGTGTGAAAGAACGCGATTGGATGCCCGCATGCCAAGCAAGCTATAAAACCGGGATCTATTTTGATAACTGGAATGGCGACAATGGCAGCTATTTCCATCCCTTCTTCTCTGAAATGGATGCAAAAACAGCGGAAGTCTACTTTGTCAACGCCAACGCCAGACGTCGTGGTAGCGAATATATAGATAAGCCCGAACATTACTTTTTAGCCGCAGTACTTGCCGACAAGCAACAAGCACCACTGCCACAGCGTCCATTACCAAGGGCGCTTGAGTACGGCTATCATTTTGATGCGCAAAAGCTTGCAGATTGGTTAAGGGCATTTAGCCTAGCGCGAGGCGTAATGCATATTCAAAGTACGGTGAGTAGCGTACAACATCACGCCAAAGAAATTATTGCACTGACACTTGAGTCGGGTGCACAGGTGAAAAGCGACTTTTACGTCGACGCCTCAGGGTTTAACGCCCTGCTGATAGAGAAAACACTCGAAGTGCCCTTTATTTCCTTTGCAGATCAGTTACTCAATGATTCAGCTGTCGCGATTGCCGGCGATAAAATAAACCCGCTACCTTCAAGCACTTCAGCTATCGCGATGCCGTGCGGCTGGCGCTGGCAGATCCCGCTACAAGGCAGAACCGGACATGGTTACGTGTACAGCAGCGCACATACCACCACCGAAGAGGCTGAGGCTCAGCTGCGTCAAGCCGCACAACTCGATAAAGGGCAAGCCAAACACCTCACCATGAAAGTGGGCATGATGACACGCAGTGTTGAAGGCAATGTGTTTGCTATTGGTCTCGCGCAGAGCTTTATTGAACCACTCGAAGCCACCGCGCTGATGGTCACAGGTTATAGCATTGAGTTATTGAATAGGCTGCTTTCACAACAGCTCGAGGTACAAGCCATCAATCAACAACTGTCAGATCTGGTGCTCGGTATTAAAGAGTATGTTCTGGCACATTACGCCACCAGCAAGCGCGCAGATACGCAGTATTGGCATGATGCAAAAGTCGCGGCACTGAGCTTAAGCGAGCTCGATGAGCTGCTCACACACTGGCGTAGCGGTGGTGATTTTGATGCTTGGCTCAACCAACACAGGATGTACTCTCCCTATATTCGTCCCAGTTGGTATTGCTTACTTGGCGGCATGGATCATCGCGATAGCACCTGCCAAATGCCCTTTGATCAAGCACCACAGCATATCGAACAGGCGGCCAAGGCCTATCTAACGAAGCTTAGTGATGAGCATTTTACTGCCCATACAACTGCACTGGAACAAATACAGCGAGCACAAGCATTCCGCGCATAACCCAATTGCGGGTGGTGGTGAGATTCCCCTTGATCTTTTTGTTTGTCTGCCCACAAGCGAGATCGCCACGCCATCACCTGCTCTCTAATGAAGGTGGAAATACAACATGAGAAAAAGCTACCTAGTGATTGCCTTAGTATTGGCAACCTTTTTTACGGTGTCCTTTATCACCAATATTTTAGGCGCGATTTTTCCAGCACTAATAGAAAGTTACAGCATAGGCCTAACGCTCGCGGGGTTTTTCCCATTCGCCTTTTTTATCGCGTATGGTGTGATGTCTATTCCGGCGGGACTGCTAGTTCAGCGTTTTGGAGAAAAAACCGTTATGCAGCTCGCATTTACCCTTGCTGCAATTGGCGCAACGACCTTTGTGCTAATGCCAACGTTTGCCATTGCCATGGTTGCGTTGTTTATGCTCGGCTGTGCCATGGCACTACTGCAAGTGGCTATCAATCCACTATTACGCGCTAGCGGTGGTTCAGAACACTTTGCCGTGCTTTCGGTGTTTGCGCAGTTGATGTTTGGTGCTGCCGCAACACTCGCGCCTCTGGTGTATAGCAAACTACAGTCTCAAGTCACCACCGCAGAGGGATTTGGCGGGGCACTTTCTGGTGTTATCCCAGCAGACAAAGCTTGGCTAAGTATCTATGCGGTATTCGCTATCCTAAGCGTCGTGATGCTATTGCTCTCGCAATTTACGCCATTTAGCGCGGTACCCGAGCAGAAAAAGCAGCAGCTGAGCTGGTCACAAAGTATCGGTTTTTTTAAAGATAAAACCGTATTGAAATTTTTTGCCGCCATCGCCGCTTATGTTGCGCTAGAACAAGGTGTCGCTAACCTTATTTCCGTGTTTTTGCAGCAATATCATGGCCTAGACCCAGCCACCGAAGGCGCAAAAGTGGTGAGCGAATTCTGGTTATGCCTAACCTTAGGCTGTTTACTTGGACTGGCACTACTTAAACTTATTGATGCACAAAAGCTTTTGATTTTATTCAGCTCTGGCGCTGCTATCGCACTACTAAGTGCGTTATTCGGTAGCACTACCGTAGCGCTTATTGCTTTTCCAATTGTGGGATTCTTCCTCTCCATTATGTGGTCGGTCATCTTTGCTCTGGCATTAAATTCATTCAAAACCGGCCATGGCGCAATCACAGGGATTTTATGTACCGGGATCATTGGCGGTGCTTTTATGTCTCCCATCATAGGTTTTGCGGCTGAATTGAGTAACAACTTACAACTTGCTGCCCTGCTGTTACTACTGCCACTTAGCTATATTCTGAGTGTTGGTGTATGGGCTAATCCTTTGATTAAAAATAAAACTTTTGGCAATAGTCAAAAGACGCTGTCTCAACCTCTAAATGAAAATAGTTAAATTACGATGAATCACTCTTTGTTATGTATTGACTTGGGAGGCACCAAAGCGCTTGTGGCTTCGGTTGCCCACACTCAGGTCGAGCAGGTACGCCAGTATGCGGTGCCTAGTCAGGCCAACTTAGACCAAGTTAATGCCTTTGTTATCCGTTTAATTGAAGAAAACCTAACGACCGAAACAACTGGTATTGCGATTGGCGTACCAAGCACACTGGATGTGTGCAGCGGCACCGTGCTGACAACACAAAATATTCCTCATTGGCAAAATGTGCCTCTGAAGGGATTGTTAGAACAGCACTTTTCTTTGCCCGTTGTTGTCCATAATGACGCAAACTGCTTTGCATTTGGTGAATACTTATATGGTGGCCACCATGCCAACAACCTAATTGGCGTATGCCTTGGCACAGGCATTGGTGCCGGTTTTGTGTTTAACGGTAATTTATATACGGGTAACCATAGTGCTGCAGGAGAGCTAGGCAACTTAAGCTATCTTGATGGAATTATTGAAGATTATGCTTCAGGACAATTCTTTGGGCGACAAGGAATTGAAGGGAGATGGTTGGCCGAACAAGCACGCAGTGGCGACCCATTTGCACTACAACAATTTGAGACTTTTGGCGGTCACGTTGGTCATGCACTCGCGCAAGTAGTCATGGTGCTGAACCCAGATGTCATTGTACTAGGCGGCTCCGTGACGCATTCATATGACTATTTTAACGCCGCACTTGAAGCCAAGATGCAGCAGTTGCTTGGCAATGCTTTATATCAATCCGTTCGTGTCATTCCAAGCACCTTAAATCACGCGCCACTTTTAGGGGCATACGGATTGTTTCAACACAATAAAATTAACCATGATAACAAGGAACTAGCCAATGAAGTTTAATCGGCTTATGGCCCTACTTTTTGGGGTGTCGTCACCCCTTTATGCGCTCGACCAAACCGCAGTAAACTGGTTAGGCCAGAATCTTGATGTGAAGTACACCTTGCTAGATAGCAAGCCAAGCACCTGCCCCAAGGCACAACAAAAATGCTATTACTCAGAGCTGAGTTTTAGCGTAGCTACAGAAAATACCAAGGCAAATAATGACTTTGCTATCTTTTTTAGCCAACTGATGCCGATTTACCAAGTTGAGGGCGATAACTTTGCCATCACCCATATCAATGGTGATATTCACAAAATCACGCCTGCAGCAGGGTTTAGTGGGTTTTCAAGTACTCCCACTACCGTGCGCTTTTATACCAAGGACTCTCAGGTTACACGCTCGGAATTTATGCCAAATTATGTTGTAACGGACGCGCAGCTTAAGCTCACCCCACAAGTGATCAAAAGCACGCAAACCCAGCACGATAACGACACAGGACTTGAGCTACAACCTTATCTGACGTCATTTGATACGCTCAACCAGCTGCAAACCAGCAGTAAAGATGACACGCCGTGGATGGGCAGCGAATACTTATATCAACATCAAGTGAAGCCAACGCTCAATGCTGCAATTGGGCTGATACCAAAGCCCAAACAACTGACAGTGCTGTCCGATAAACGACTCAATCTAGCAGCCGGTATTAATCTGCAACTTTCAGGTATTTCAGCTGATGCTATCGCCATGGCACAACAGCGACTCAATACCCTCGGGGTAAAAAGCACCAAGGACGGACTTGTAGTTAATGTCGCTGTAAAGCCAAATAAACAATCAAGTCCACATTATCAACTGACGGTCGGCAAAAATAACATCTCAATCCAAGCCAATAACAGCGCCGCTGCATTTTATGCGCTACAAAGCCTTGCAGGACTGTTGGATATCAATGATTTGAGTATTCCCATGGTGGATATTATTGATACACCAAGGTATGACTTTCGTGGTTTACACGTCGATGTTGCCCGCAACTTCCGCTCCAAAGCCTTTATTTTACAAACCATTGAACAGATGGCAGCGTACAAGCTAAATAAACTGCACCTTCATTTAGCGGATGATGAAGGCTGGCGCTTAGCCATCGACGGTCTTGATGAACTCACCTCTATCGGCGCGTACCGCTGCTTTGATTTGACCGAAACTCGCTGCCTATTGCCGCAATTAGGCGCAGGGAATGATAAAAACGCGCAAGTGAATGGCTTTTACTCTGCAGAGGATTATATTGAGATCCTGCGCTATGCCAAGGCGCATCATATCGAGGTGTTACCCTCATTAGATATGCCTGGTCACTCACGTGCTGCAATCATCGCCATGGAGGCGCGATATAAAAAGCTGACGGCACAAGGCAAACCAGAGGATGCACAGCAGTACCGGTTAGTAGAAGCTGCTGACAAGACGCGTTATAGCTCCATTCAACATTACAACGACAACACGCTAAATGTCTGTATTGCAAACACTTACACCTTTATCGACAAAGTATTAAGCGAAGTAAAAGTGCTGCATGACCGTGCAGGTGTACCACTCAACACTTACCATATAGGTGCAGATGAAACCGCAGGTGCTTGGCTAGAGTCGCCGGCTTGTAAAAAATTGCAGGCAAGCGTGAAAGATTTTACTAACTTTAACGGTTACTTCATTGAGCGGATCGCAAAATTACTTGATAAAAAAGGAATACAGGTTGCAGGGTGGAGCGACGGTTTAGGTGATGTACGTGCTGCAAATATGCCAGCAAACGTACAGAGCAATGCTTGGGCGACATTAAGCGAAAACGGGCACGCCGTCGCGCATCGCTTCGCCAATCAGGGCTGGCAGGTTGTCTTGTCTAGCCCTGATGTAACCTACTTTGACTTTCCATATCAATCTCACCCAGAAGAGCGTGGTAATCACTGGGCAAGTCGCGCTATCGAAAGCAAAAAGATGTTTGAATTTATGCCAGACAACCTCCCTGCGCATGCAGAGATCTGGAAAAATACCAATCACCACGCCTACATAGCTAACGACAGCGACTCATCACTAAACAAAGGGGTTAAGTTTGCCGGGCTACAAGGGCACTTATGGAGTGAAATGCTGCGCAGTGATGCACAAGCCGAATACATGCTTTATCCACGGCTATTGGCCCTTGCAGAGCGAGCATGGCACCATGCCGAGTGGGAATTACCGTACCAAGCAGGTCGTATATACAGCCAGTCTAGCGGATATTTTACGGCTAAGCTACAGGCGCAACGTGAGGCTGATTGGCAACGATTCGTGGCTATTTTGGGCCTTCAAGAGCTGCCTAAATTAGCACAAGCCGGAATTGAGTTTCGCATCCCTGTCGTCGCCGCAAAACAGCTATCTGGAGCAAAACTCGACGCTTTTACTGCCATCCCGGGTTTTGTTATCGAAGCACAGCTTGAAAACGGCAACTGGGTGCCCTTCAATACCTCACTTAATCAAGTACAGGCGCTTAGAGCAGCGCAGCCAAACTCCGGCCGCAAAGGACGAGCTTTGAGTTTAGAGAAAAAATAACGAATAAGATCGACATGTGATGCTAAGCCCACTTAGTGCTTAGCATCTCTATCACCATTATCAGACGCAAAAGAACGTTGAAAAAATGTAATTAATAGCAAAATGTTGAAAAAGTAATAAATATGTTTTAGCTTAGTTGTTGTGTTACTTTTTTGTTCATTGAAGAATAAATCGGATGACATAACTACAATATAATGAGCTCAATCAGAGTCTATAATTTAGAAGGAATACTGAAATGAAATTATCGTTAAACAAGAAAAAAATCAAAGCTCTATCAGCTGATAAGCAAACTGTTCCAGCAGTAATGACTCCACAGGTTGCAGGCGGCGCGCTTCGTTTCAGCCAAGACAGGCTAACGCATTGTGTTGCCAATACGTGTGGTCGCCATACTTGCCCTGATATTTACTAATCGAGAGTAAATAATACAGTTCAGTGCCTCCAAGGAGGCACTTTAAAGCTTACTTAAATTTAACTTTTTTGTCGCTTTTTGTATAAATTCTCGACTCAGGTTCAGTCCACTCGCCGTTTTTCAAGTATTGTGTCGACACCGTAAATTGACCACTCTCAAACTTACTGATAGATTTCACCTTTGTAATACCATCTTTGTTATTGATAACCTCTTCGTATGCCACAAACTCGCTCTGGTTCAGGACTTCCATTGTTCCTTGGGTGTAAAATCCTGCCGTCGTAAAATAGTAAAACACTAGACTGTTTTTACTTTTATCCCAGAAAATTAATGACTCTCCGCCGTACATGCCATCGTTGATTGAATGTAAGGTACGAACGGCTGTTCCATTTAAAGCCCGTTCCCAGTGACTGACATCCTGCATCTTTGGTTTATCTGAAGGCACGTCAAAGTCCGATTGCCAAGTACCAAGATAAGGTGTAAACACCGAGAGTTCTTCATTTAATTTTTCATTAGCCCAAGATAGCGTACTGAATACCACCAATATGGCGAGCCCGAATTTTTTCATCATTTTTATTTCCGTTGATTGTGTCTCACTCAGTATAAAACTCAATACTAAGATTTGCGTAGCTAGTCAATCCCCATGTGGGGCAGTGTCTAATATAAACGGTAATAGCTAAACTGCTTGAGCTACAAAAAACTAAGGAAAATTACGAGAATCCATTCAAACATCAAATGTAACTTTATAACACAACAAAAAAGTGCGAGATAACATTACACCAAATATGCTTTAACTATAACATTAATTATTATCTAAAAACTCAATTACTTCAGCGATTAAAGTAGTCACTTGAGCCCGATCTTCCCAATTTACATTTTCCCAATCAACACCAAGGTCTAATTCAGAAATATCAGTAAATAAAAGCTTTTTAAGCAATGAACTCGAAGAGATATTCTTAATAATGTAGTTCTGTTTTTCAATACTAGTGGCAGCTTTCCCCTCTAGTACATCTGAGATTTTTGCACCAATCGCTTTTCGGTCACCAATATTCAATACTTTTTTATCGTGTTGGACCTTGTAATCATTTTCAATTTTCAAAACGATCTTTTTTACTTTTACAAAAGAAAAGCTTAATCCATTTTCGTATGCTCGAATGACCTCTGGGTACCTTGTTAAAACATTGTAGTTATCAAAAGCCCCAAAAGAAATACCAAGATATTTTGTCTTTTCCCTAACTGTAATTCGCTTTTCACCAATTTTAAGGCGAGCTTGATCCAAATAGTCAACTTCCATCATCGCAGCCAAAAATGCTTGAAGCTTACCGTATTGAGGAAGATCCTCTCTACTAGCATTTTCTTGAAACTGTTTAACTTTTGAGAGTATAGGCTTGCGCGCATAGACTTTAAACTGAGCAACATGGCCAAACCCATAAGCGAAAACCAGTGCAAAAAAGCGTCTGTGTCCAGTTAGTATCTGATACTTTCCATCATCGATAGGGTATACCGTAGGCACTTGGATCATTTCAGAAACAGCAATATTTTCTCCAAGCTCAACGATTGACTCAATTGTTGTATTCGCCTTTTTCCATTCACTTGAGCCATATTTAAGACAATTTATGATGCAAGATTTACCAACAAGAACATAGTTCTCCCCGTTGTATAGATCACATAGTTTACGCTTAGATATCGCTCTAGATATAAACTGTTTTGCATGTTCATCTTCAATAAAAATACATGGCATAAACCTAGCGTTGGAAATGTCCGGAGTAACCGAGCTGAGAAAAAGTGATTTATACTCAAATGATTCACTATGCAGAAACTCTTTGTTATTCAGTGTCGCAAGTAGAAGCTGTTCAAGGTTTTCAGCCATGATTCCTGATGACTCCGTATTAATATTTAGGTACAACAAACAGGTTGCACGCCTGTAAGGCACGCTCCCTATAAAATTTAATAGCTCAGATGCTATCTAAGGACAAAAGTAAAGTGCGTCATTATATTGCAACTTAAAAGGGTTTAGTATCTTTTAGTAAAATAATTACTACGTTACAAATTGACACTAACGCCCCACACTAATTTCCCATGCTCCCACCAAAAATCAGAAAATAAAAATAAAAGCTTAAAAATCAAAACTTTAAACTTGAACGTTTGCTAGGGTAGATAAGAATTCATAAGTACCAAATAAAACTTTTCCTCTGTAACCTTAAAGATAATATATAGGTACATAACTTCAACATCGAGCCGTACTTCATGTTAAAGCTCAACAGCAAAGTAGGTTACTCATGAAACAAAATACAGCGATAAAAATAGAAGAAACATTTAATCATACACTTTCAAGCAGAGAGTACCAGCTAATCAAGTGGGCATATAGTCATGGCTACTCTAAGGGACAAGCAAACGGCTTAGATGGTGTTTTCATTAGTTCCAGTGCAATACAAGGGCTACTTGATACCGATTTGCATAAAGAATTTGATACACAAGGCTTTATAACTGACCTAGCTTAAAGCGCTCTGAGTGTGTCAATTTAAACTAGGTAAAAGTACCCACTCATATAATTCCGACAAGCCTGACTGACCGCAAAATTATAATAAACGAGTCAGTCTGAGCTTGTTGGCTTTATGCACGGCTTAATTGCCAATCAATCTCAATAATATTGCGCCTTCTTTTGTGTTTATTTATTTGCATATAGCCTAATATTTCCAGAGCACACTGTGATTATAAGCTCTAATTAATGTCTCACGAATGAGATGCGCTGTTTAAAGAATATAATGATACATAGCATGTATGGTATGGAAGCGTCTGATATTAAACGCCTCAAAGAGCTTGAAGAAGAAAACCATAAGCTAAAAGATATGTTTGCAACGCTTAGCCTAAAGCACTCGAACTCATCAAGGAAAAAATGCTGTGGTAGAACGCCATTTGAAACATTATTAGATGGGAAATCGATCTGGGTTGAAAAGAATTTAGCCCAAATCGAGGCTGACAGTCACCGATTGAAAAACGGGTAACTGTCAGGTCAAGTCTGAGCTAGTACACATACTCATCGATTAGTATCTGCATAAATTAGTGAATTTGAAGATACACTGACGGTATCTAAAACTAGCTTTGAACTTCCCTGAAGTATATATATATTATTAATAAACATATTATTAGGTAATTCGGATGTTATGAGCTCAGGTTTAAAATCACCCAATTCAAATCTATATTTGAATATGTTCTTTCCGTCCGAGTGAAACAGCTCACCCTCTCTTAATGCAAAGGAATCTATAAAATAGCTTTTTGTTATGTTGGCTACATTTTTAGTACTCCCATCACTCTCTTTAACCCTGACACTTCCTTCAACATCGACATATATATAACTTCCATTTTTATAGGGGGCAAACCAGCTCACCTTGTCTAAGGGTAAAAGAATCATTTTCATAGCATTTAGGTCATAGAGAAATGCTTGGTTCTGTCTCAATTTGTCATTCTTTATTAAGCCAAAAACAACATTTTCAGATTTAAATCCTATACTTATTGGGTAGTTTTTTAGTGTAACCTCGGCTCGCAATTCTCGAGTTATTAGGTCATAGACCTTAAATGAATCCTTATATAGGAAGAGCGCCGTTTTTGATTTCTCAGCAAGATCAAAGTCTAAAATATTTCCTACCATCCAAGGTTCCTCACTGTCAATTCCAGAACCTGTAAGTACTAATTCTTTAGACCCATTACTGTGTTTCTTAAGGTAAGCATTGAATTCACCTTTGTAGATCGCCTTAAATTCATCTTCGCTACTCACGTAGAGAGGACTGAATTTCCTTTCTTGCAAATCGAAATCATAAATATCAAAAGAGTATGGAACACTCACAGCTATAATCTTGTTATTACTCAAATTGTACGCGAGCGAGTAAGCGCTTTTCTTATCTAACTTTTCGACTTTTGATACAGAAAACTTATTCAACGAAAAGTAGACTATAGCCTGATTGATATTATCAAACCACGATATTGAGTCATTCTCTTTATCGTAACTCACTCTCCATATTCTTCCTTCTGTTTTATATAAGCTTTTTACCTCTGTACCTTCAATGTCTGTCACCATTAATTCCGTAAATCCAAACTGCACTCGCTCAAAGTATACCTTCTTGCCCTGTTCATCAAAGTAAAGAAAGTTATCTCCAAATGAGCTAAGACTTGGAGAAGTGATCTGGTATTCATCACCTGACTTTATATTTCTAATCACAACTGTAGATAAGTTATTATTATTTCTATAGCCAAACTTAGAATATATTATTGTTTCATCGCTTATTCCGGCCATTACACGCTGTCGTTCATCGCAATTCATAACAAACTTTTGAGACTTTTCCTTATCCTCTAAGTCAACTTTCCAAATTTCACATTGGTTGTTTCTAATCTTTTTGACGAAAAGCTCGCTCGACTTTAAAGACCAACCTGAAGGAGAAAGATTAACATCTTGATGTGAAATCATATTTTCTTGATTTGTCACTAAATTTCTAACGATAACACTAGAAAACCCTTTCCCTTCAGGAGTAAATTCAAAAGCAATAAATCGTTCAGATGGGTGTATGATGATCGAGTTGTAGCTACCTTCAAGCCAAGAAATTGTTTTCTCATCAACACTAACTTCTCTCACATCTACATCACGTGTTTTAAACGATATAAATACGAATATCAGACTTGTGATTAGCATGGCAAGTACAAAATAGAAAATAAACGCCGTACGAGGGGGAAAAATTTTTGGCGCACTATCGTGAGGATAAGACTCGGATGTGTTTTCGAAATAAATGATTTCAGGCTCAAGGAAAAAGCTATAACCTTTACTGTAGTGCGTTTTAACCACAATACCTTGCTGCTTGTTTGAACGTAAGATCTTTCTTAGTTCTGACATAGCGCGATTGATAGCATTATCATCTACATAGCGCTGACACCAAACACTCTCAACAAGGTCTTGCCTTGTTACGACCGACTCATTGTTAACAATAAAATAACAAAGTAGTTTAAAGATAAGAGGCTCCAATTCTCTGGAGACTTCGCCATCAAATATTCTTTGTGACTTGGGGTCCAAAACCCATTCACCAAATCGAACTTCTCTAACTTTCCTTGAAAAACTCACTTCGTTCATTATTTACTTTTAGCTATAAATATCTACTTAATCATTCTACTCAATAAGTACAATAACTCAACAATTACATAGCGAAAATAAATAAAACCCAAACAAAACAACCACAACAATAAAACACAATACTAACAAATGCAACAAAAAAACTACACACAACCATGATTATCATCCATAATATTGATGTCGATTTTTGATTGCCACTCAAATGACACATCATTAGCTACAAACGTATAGCTTCCTTTTTCTTTGCTCTGGATAATAACTTTCGCAGATACCCCTCTATTACATAGTGTTACTATTTGTCCAACCTTGAAACCTTCATCAGTATCGCTAGGCATCCTGATAACACCATAAACCGTCCTACTCTTCAATTTCATAAGTAAATCACCAGAGCTAAACCCTTGTTGATCAAAGCTATGCTTTCTTATCCAATTAACTAAGCTGGATGATGTGGCTAATATTTTTTTTTCTTCATTTTTTTCATTGATATACTTAATTAAAATATCTCCTTCAAAAACTTCTACATTTTCCGAAGCTAAAAACTCAAAAGCAATCGCATTTTCATATGCATACACGAGTTCAACTCTTGGAGGCTCTACTTCAATAGTAAAAGATGGTGAAGTAGAAGCAGAGATCATTAAAGAATATGTAGTGAAGCACCCTAATAATGCCTTTCCTACATTCATTACTAACAATTCTAAAGTTTAGGTTCTGGATCAGCGACACTATGTGTGGTAGTCACAATACCGTCCGTATTACCGCCTACAACTTTTTTGGTTAAAGACTTATTAAAGTGACCTTTATCATTTAATTCTTTTAGATTTCTTTTTATAAATTTCAATTTCAGCATGACGTCTACACCTTTTATGTTTGTTTCTTCGTAGTTATAGTCTCAGTCGACCTTTCAGCTCAACCGTCCCACTCCAGAGTACAAACAAAGTGTAAAAATCAGTAATTATCAATCCTTAGAAAAAAATAAGAAAATGATATTTATAGCTTTATTATGGATGAAGATAATGTTTAATATGATTTCTTAGGTGGCTATTGTCGATAATATTTATAAAAAAGTTTTCACAAAATATGCTAACTTTTAGTTTTATTGGCGGGATAGCAGTGCTTTTCAAGCTAGTAGGCACACAAGGTAAAAAACTAAATCTGTTACCTAAAGACCACTAGGTCATTAGATCCACATAGCAGATTTGTAATTCCTCCAATTATACGCTCTAAATAACCTTTTAGTTTTACTTAGCTCCTGTAAGTCCAGATGCTACTTCAAGCCCAACTTACATATTGCTACTGAACAAATTCAAGGTATATCAATGTACTTATCAAAATTCTCATATTATTTAGTATTTGCTCTCGTCCGCAGGTAAGTTAGCTTAGTCAAAGAGAGCATTCTAAAGTCACTAAACTGAAGAATATCTCTAGATAGTACATAGCTAATACCTATTACCGACTATTAGCTTTTAGTCATTGCTTACCTTAGTTGCACTACCTGCGACTCCCTCCCTAAAAATACATACTGGAATTCGTGTTACCGCCCAGTTGGTAAAAAAAACATTGCAAATACACAATTAATACACATTTTAAAACAACAATTATACAACAAATTAATATCATAACTGCAATAGGGAAAGCGGGGAACGTTACCCTGTCTAGAGTAGTTGTTGCAGCACCAACACCAACAAGGAACAACGAACATGCTTGATTATCTTATTATTGGCGCAGGCCCAGCAGGGGTCCAAACCGCATACCACCTAAAACAAAGTGGCTTGTCCTACCTCATGTTGGAGTCAGGTCAGCGCGCAGGATGTTTTTTTGAAACATTCCCAATTCACCGGAAACTAATTTCAATTAATAAAGTATTTACCGGCTCAACAAACCCTGAATTCAACTTAAGACACGATTGGAACTCCATTTTAACTGATGACTACAGCCTCAACTTTTCCAGTTTTGACCGCGACTTTTTCCCAAGTGCTGATAACTTAGTCAAATACCTCAACCATTATGTTGACCAAAATCAGCTAAATGTTGCTTATAACCAGCGTGTTAAATCCGTCGAAAAGATTGCCGATCACTTTGTTGTGACCACAACTCATAATGAACAATATACAGCAGCCCGCGTCATCGTCAGCACAGGTGTCCCTAAACCTTATATTCCGAAGATCGAAGGAATAGAGCTAGTTACACAATACTCAGACTTAAATATTGATTTGGCACCATATGAAAACAAACGCGTACTTGTTATCGGTAAAGGAAACTCAGCTTTCGAAACGGCTGATCACCTTATCCCTGCTACCAGCCTAATCCACGTTTGTAGTCCAAACCCTTTAGATATGGCATGGAAGACCCACTATGTTGGCGACCTACGTGCAGTAAACAACAATATTCTAGATACTTATCAACTGAAGTCGCAAAACGCTATCTTAGACGCTGACATTAAGCGTATTGAGAAACAAGACAACCGTTTTATCGTGCACTTTAGCTATGCTCATGCTAATGGTGAGCAAGAAACCATAGGGTATGACGAGATCATTTGTTGTACTGGATTTGCCATGGACAGCAGTATTTTTGCCGATAGTGCAAAACCTGATCTCATGATTGAAGGCCGCTTCCCATCTCTAGATTGCAGCTTTGAATCCATCAATGTAAAAGGCCTTTATTTTGCCGGCACGTTGACACAATCCACCAAATATCGTAAGTCGACCTCAGGCTTTAGATACAATAGCCGCGCCTTAGTCGAGATGCTAAAACAAAAGCATCATGATACTACGCTTGCATGCGACCAACACTTAGGTACGCCAGAAGCAATCGGCAGTGCAATCCTGAACCGTATCAATGAGACAAGCGCACTATGGCAACAACATGGCTTCATGGTAGATGCAGTTACGGTATCACAGAGCGGTATGGCACAATATTATAAGCACCTGCCAAGTCCGTACCTCCATGCTCACCTAGGTGATCACTATCATTTGCAGATAGCATTAGACTTTGGTGCACCAATTGAAGGCGACCCGTTCAATCAGGTTCGAGTGCATAAAGACAACGCGACTGATGCGGAGTTAAGTAAATTCTTACACCCCATCATTGAACTTTGCTATCAGGGTGAAGTAATAGAGACTCATCATATTATTGAGGACCTAGAAGCGGACTGGACTGACGTAGAAGCGCACGTTAAGCCACTTCAACAGTTCATTGAGCGAGTATTACCAAAACTTGTTGGTGAGAAAATGCAAAATAAAGTGTCAGCATAACTCATAAATGAAAAAGGTTGGCAACCAAGCCAACCTTTTTCATTCTCTAAGAAACTTTAGACTCAGAGAAGTACTTTCGTCTCAACATATCATGAATAACAAATTCCTGTTCTCGACCATAAGCTTTAAACATACGGTTGTTATGCATATGCAAAAGAGAGCCGAGTAATGATTGTATACTCAAATTAAGTGAACCTGACTTTGCTAATGTCAAAATTTCCTTCACCACTGGCTCTGCCTGCTTCTGCCACGCCTCTAACAGCGCCAACATCGCTTGTTGCGTCTCATCACATTGCGCCAAGCTCGCAATATTAAGCTTGGTAAAGTCATCATCGAGCTGCGTTTGGTGATCGCGATAACGATTACCGAGCTGCTTTCTAAGCGCGCTACTCTCATTGAATTCTTTACCAAACCCCGCGCGTAATGAAGAGATCAGTGATAGCTTTTGTTCCGCATCATAATCAAACAGTGTAAGCAAACGGTTAGTACAAGCCAATACGATACGCCAACGGACATCTTCTCCGAATTCTTCAACTAGCTGACAACTTTTCGCAATAAGCTCACTGTCAAACATAAACAAGCTTTCGATCAAAGTCATCGATTGCGGACCGCCGTAGCGCTCGACTTCTCGCTCATAAGTCATTAATTCAACTTTATGCAGCTGAGAGCTCTCTATCATAGGTGACAATAGCTGATTGAGTTTTGGCAATAACTCTCCACAAAGCACTGCTGGCTTGCCTTGGAAGCGTAAGCGTAGGTGCCAATCCGGATCGCCATAGCGAATAAAGAACCACTTATCGAACAATGCACTATTTTCCTCAATAAGCGGCAATAACTGCTCATAAAGTAGCTGCTCAACAATGGTATTACCTGAATATATTTTTAAGCTGAGCCACTCGGAACCTGCACTGAAGCGCCGAGAGATTGGTGTGGCGGTAATATTTTCTAGTGGCTTTTCTGCAAAATGCGAATGGGGAGTCGCATTCTCATTAAGTAAAGGAACAATGATTTCATTTGCGTAATGACGACCTTGTGCATCCGTTACACGCGGCGTCAGCTGATATGCCAATACTTCGCTGAGCTCAACCGTATTGCGGCCTTTGGTTTCCATCAGCAACACTTCTACCATCGCACTTTGGCTTAAGTTCAAAGTTAAAACATTATCTCCTGCGGCAAAACTGACCCAATCATCTAACAAATACTTCTCTTTGAGTTGTTGAAGCTTATTTGCGTCGATGTGTTGATTAACTAATAACGCTTCAAGTTCTTTGCGTTCAATACGCCATGTTTTCTCATGTAAAATCAGGTTATCTAACATGATGCGCGGCACATAAGTTGCGTTTCTTAGGCTCGAAGGCAGTGAAAACTTGGGCGTTTCACTTTCTTGATGCTGCAACATACAAAGGAATTTATATGCGCTCAAGCTTCGAGCAGAAAAGTTATGTGCACTCGACAAACGCGGAATAATGCGTTTATTGAGTCGCTTACTCCAGAGTTTAACCTGCTGGCTTTCGACCCAAACATACAGATCACTTAGCGGGATCTGGTATTCAAGGTCTAGTGAACTGTCTGCCATAAAAACGATTTCGTATTGTCGCAAATGCGGCCTCGCAATCACGTTACCAGGCCTTCCCTCGGGCATATGTACAATTTCTGCGAAGATTACCTCTTCACTGTGACTATGCTCTTGCTCTAAATGATGAATAACCGATTCTTTTAATGTTTCATCAAGGTGGCAAAAACGACCCAAAAGATTAGCAGCCGACGGCCCATAACAGCCATTGAACTTGAACACAGGATTCGACTTTTCGTCCTCAAATAAACTCAACATCACAGCCATTGAACGTGGCAAGTTAAGTTCTACTTTATCCTTAACTTTTTGCTTTAATTCGCTACTGGTCAGGACCACACAGCTTTTGCCTAAATTACTTGGCAATGTCACAGCCTGCTCAATAATGTGATCCAGTTCGGTGTAGTCAGGGGCGCTAGCTTGTCCACTACTCGCTCGACCCAACTGTAAACCACCTACTAGCGGGGCATCATAGCCAGTTTCAGTGGAGACACTAATACCCGATTCATCATCCAACACCATATCCAAAGGTACAAATTGACCTTCAAACCGCGTGTTGAACTTATTAATAAAGTTTTCAAGTGGGTTATGCTTAGCGCTGCGATTTAAGCTCGCGATCAATTGCAGTTGTTTATTCACCCTTGCAACTTCTTGCTGTGACATTTCACAATGTAAAAAGGCGCGATAAGTATCTGATTGGAAAAGTTTGTTTTCTTGAACTTTAACCGGTAGCTCAGAAAGGTATTTAAAAATGGCTTGGTATTGCTCAGGCTTCGCTTGTCCCGCTTCATCCATCACTGCAAGGTCATGACTCGCCTGCTCCAACTTGGCGTAAACTTCCACAGGCGCAACATTTTTCAACGCTTTAATCAACGCGATGTCGGGACTTTCACCAGTAAGTGGTAGCGGAATATCGGGAATTAATACCCCTTCACTGATGAGCTCTTCAAGGTATGCACTAACTTCCTCATATTCTGCTTCACTATAGCGCAAACAAAATTGCTCAATGAGCTGAGAAAAGCTTAGCTTCTGTTTCGCCAGTTCCAGCATAGTGATGAAGTACTCATCACTATCAACGGCACTCAGGCGATACTGCATAGTGTCATCAGAAAGGTAAGTTTCGATGTAGCGGCACTGATCTGCTATAAAGTAATGAGATGGATTAGGTAAATAAGACAAATTATCTGATTTTGCTTCAGTTTCTGCTAAATGAGAGCGAATTGCAGACAGCAGAAACATGTCTAAGCGAGTTTTGCGGGAATCATGCTCTGCGCTATCACTCACAAGACGAGTTTCTGAGCCGATTTTACCCGTATGGACACCAGAAAAAAGACCAAAAGGTGTAGGTCGTGAAGACATTCGAATGAGGTATCGCAATAGCGCCAATGCGACTTTTTTCCCCTGCTTGGAGTTCGGCTTTTCACGCCACTGTTCCAATCGCTCTAATAGAGATGGACTTGCAACGTACAAAGCTTCCATCACCCCTGGTGTGGCAAGCCAGGCACTTAACATCGCATTACTATCTTGCTGATTGAACAAGGTTTCAATCGGCAGTTTTGGTGTTCGCAGAACAAAAAAGGAGTCTGTTGTTATTTTAGCTGGCATAGATACTCCTTAACTCATTAACAGACAATCGGTCCAATCAAGATTGTCATCCAGCACACCGATGAGCGCTAAACCAATACCCGCAAAACCCATTAAAAAGCTATGATCTTCCTGGTGTGCCTTTTCCAGACCGTTATATGAATACAGGGCTTCTAGTCCACGTTCTTGGTACTGATTTAAGCCATAATCTAACCAAGTTAAGGCGGCCTGCTGTAACTTAGGATGAGGCATAACTTGGTTGAGTAGTTGATAAATGGTTACCAACCCAAAAAAACCATGACAAAGTCCGGCATCGTTAATATGGCCTTGCTTCGCGTCTCTATCGACGTTAAACAACGCGATTTCCAGTGCCTGTTCAACATAACTTGGCTTGTCTAACGCATGCCCAGCTCTTGCAAGTGTTAACGCAATCGTTAAGTCACCATAGCACCAACCCAAGCGAGAATGGTGCTCATCTCCTGCACATGATCCAAAGCAAGCTTTCTTATCATCAGCATGACTTTGTTGTTCAAGCAGCCAATCACAGCCCGCAACGACCAGTTTTTGCGCCCGCAGCTTTACTTTTTCGTCCTGAAGCGCAGGAATAAGTGCCGCGATAATCCCGGGTACACCATGAGCAAGCCCAAGGTTAAACTCATGTTGTTCGAGATTTTCTTTGTCAAATCTATATACCGATTGCTTCGGCTGAGACCAAGCAATCTGCTGACCATCTAGCTCTACCGCAACCGACTCGTATCCCGTAACAAGACGATCAAACAAAGTACTTTGTTGTGTTTTTTTTGCACGACGTGAGATATAGGGAGAATATCCGGCAAGGCCTAACACCATTTCAATTTCTCCAGTCCAAGGAGAAAAGTCGAGTGCAGTGTCGAAGAAGTTATCTATCTCCTCCAGCAGAGCAGAATCATACTCTTCGTCGTCATACTGGTTAAAATACTCAAGCACCCAAGCTTGCCCAGCTAACCCTGAACTGAGTTCAGGGGTTTGCTCTGCCAATTCATTTTGGAGCTTATCTAGCGCCTGATGAAATTTTTCCTCATCGACCCAAGCATCATTAAAGTTTGCAGCTCGAAATAAAAACAACAAGTGTCCAGCTAAACCACTAAGCAAACCGTTACTGTTCACAGCTTCAAGATTTGATTCAACCTGCTTGGCTAGCTTTTCCACTATAGACAGGATTTGTTCTTTTTTTTCTAAATCTAACGCCTTTAGCATACTTATCCTTGTTTCAACTCTTAATTGTAATATCTGTACTTACCATAGGTAAGTTAACCTTTTGTTTAGCCAAACTCAAACTTTGATATAAAGGTTGCCATAAAAAAACAAAGTATTGACATTTATTCAAACTAACACTAGCTTAACTTTTGTACACACGCGTTCAATGCGTGTAGCAAAAGGATTGAAATAAAGGACTGCTATTAACCAACATAAGTAAGGAAAAACGAATGAAATTGACACTAAACAAAAAGTGCATAAAAGCACTCTCAAATGACAGCAAATCTATTCCAGCGAATATGACACCTCAAATTGCTGGCGGTGATGTTCGGGCTAATTCTCCGGCTGGCTCTCTATTCACAGATCGCTATGGCGATTGTTGGACAGGTCGTAACCACTCTTGCCGTGAGCATACTTGCCAGATCCCATAATCTGACTAAAAAGAGTAGGGAACTCTCTACTCTTTTTCAGCTTTAAAATACAAAACACCTGAATAAGCAAAAGATATTGTAAACACTAAAATTAATTAACTGTTACTTACATCTTTAATAAAACAAAAACCAATAAAGGAGTTAATTATGAAAATAGCATTCAAAAAGAAGATCATAAAAACACTTTCAACTACTCACAGCAAAACGCTAGATAAAAAAATGACACCGCAAGTAGCGGGTGGCGTTGACGGTAACGGACCCACTATCACAGAACTTACATGTTACGACGACTGCTTTGTGAAAGTCACTTTATGAACTATGCTTGTTATTCAAAAATAGAATAAAGCGAGCTGCATGCTCGCTTTATTTATTCAGATCCCGATGTCGAGGTTTGCTCTTCCCCTTCATGGTGCACTGGCTTTTTGAGCTTAATTTCTCTGTCAGCCGAGGCAATGGTTTCTTTCCGGTGCGCGATGATAATACGCGTTATCTTCAACCGAGACACCGCATCATTGATATCCTCTTCCAACCCAGTATCAAGGTGACTCGTTGCTTCATCCATAAACAGAATTTTCGGATCTTTATAGAGAGCACGCGCCAGGATGATCCGCTGTTTCTGTCCTCCAGATAAGCTCGACCCCATGTCACCAATCAAGCTGTCATACCCCATTGGCATATCGCTAATATCATCATGAATGGCTGCAAGCTGGGCACAGTGCACTACCTTTTCCATATTAATCGGGGAATCGAAAAAGGCGATATTATCAGCCACAGTACCAGATAGGAGCTCATCGTCTTGCATCACCGCAGCTATCTGCTGGCGGTATTGTCTAGCGCCAATTTGGCTAAGAGATATACCATCCACCAAGATTTCACCGCTGGATGGTTTATTTAGCCCCAGCATTAACTTAAGTAACGTCGACTTACCGCAGCCAGAAGGCCCTGTGATTGCAACTGATTCACCCGCATTGATTGTTAAGCTCAGTTTGTCTATGACATTTGGGGTTGCGTCTGAATAAGCAAACGACAAGTTTTTTACTTCAATTTTGCCTTCGATATTCAGTTTGCGATATTGATCTGGTTGTAACTCTTCTTTGTCCGTTAAAGCAATATCAGCGATACGGTCAAAGTGGAGGCCTAACATCTTAAACTCAATCAGTTTCTCTATAAGATTTGCGGTCTTATCCATAAACTGACGCTTGTAAGACATAAAGGCAAACAGCATACCGGTACTAAACCCACCTGCAATCACTAAATGTGCAGCCAAATAAACCACAATAATATTTTCAATACCAAATAGCGCGCGGTTAATCGCGTCATAGCCAATTTTAAAATTACCCAAGCGTATATTGTGGTTAATCGCGCTAGCATAGCGATTTTGCCACTGTCCTTCTCGCTTGACCTCTGAGCCAAATAATTTAATCGTTTGGATCCCGCGTACCGTTTCCATAAAGTTGGAATTTTCTTCCGCGCGCGCCATGATTTCTTGCTCACTGATATTGCGAAATGGCTTATACATGACCATTCTGATAATCGCGTAAGTGATCACAGCCACCAACACCACAGCGGATAGCATAGGACTATAAAAGAAGATCATCGCTAAGGTAATAATCGCCATTAAGCCATCAATAATCGCCTCAATGACCCCTGTTGTAAGGAGCTGCTTTACTTGCTGAAGAGAGCCGAAGCGAGAAACAACATCCCCCATATGGCGCTTCTCAAAATAGGCGATGGGTAAGCGCACTAAGTGGTGAAATAGGTTCGCCCCCAGTTGAATATTCATCTGATTACCAAAGTGCAGCAAGGTAAAGCCACGCAGTGCATTGGTGGCGATTTCAAAAAGCAGTACTAAAAAGAACCCAATCGCCAGCACCGTCAAGAGTGAGGTGTCACCAGTGAGTATGACATCATCTATAACCAGCTGAATATAATAGGGTGCTGCTAGCGTAAATACTTGCAGCAAAATGGAAAGTATAAAAATAAGTAGCAACGAGCGTTTTAAGCCCGTAATACGGCTCCAAAAATCGGAAAATCTAAGACTCGCTTTTTGCTCTTTCTTTTCGAAGTCTTTGGTTGGCGTCAACTCCAAAGCCACGCCAGTAAAATGCTTGGAGGCTTCTTCCATCGTAAAGATTTTTTCGCCACCAGCGGGGTCATGGATCACAATTCGCTTTTCGTTGGCCTTCTTAAGCACCACAAAATGGTTCATGTCCCAATGTAAAATTGCCGGTGTTTGCAGCGCATCTAGATCTTCAAGCTCAATTCGCAGAGGCCTTGAAGTTAAATGGAGCTTTTCAGCAAAGTGCATAATATCGAGCAGCGTACAGCCCTCGATTGAAATACTAAAACGCTGCCTTAAGCGAGTCAAATCAGTGCGATAGCCGTGATATCCAGCAACCATAGCAAGACTCGCGAGGCCACACTCTGCCGCTTCTGATTGGATGATCACTGGTAAAGATTTCCGCGACCAAAACTCTAACTTATTGGCTGCGCCTTCATGTTCCATTTCCATATCAACCCTTTTACTTCTTATAACTGGCCTTTGATGCTAAACACTGGGTCAAACAGCCAACGCAATAAAGAGCGTTCTTCTACCACAATATCCGCATCAAGCGTCATACCTGCACGCAAGACTGTATCTATACCATATGCTTTTACTGCTTGTTCATCCAACGCAACAACAACACGGTACGCAGGCTCTTGAATGATACCCGGCATGTTGGTTTCCTCAGGCAAGATCACACTATTACTGAGCTCTACAATCTTTCCTTTGTAAATGCCAAATTTTTCGTAGGGAAACGCGTGATAGCGTAGCTTAGTCTCTTGCCCTTCTTTGATAAAGCCAAACGCTGATGTGGGTATATAAACGATTGCTTGCATGTCACTGTGTTCGGGGATCAAGGTCAGTAAATGCTGACCCATGGAAACATTTTTGCCAAGTTTAGCGAGCAATCCCGTCACTACCCCTGACTGAGCTGCGCGAACTTCACCAAGCCGCTCCTGCTCAATGGACGAGATTTGTATCAGTAGATCTGCTTGCTGCGATTGCAGCTGAGAAATTCTGTTTTGATGTTCAATCGGCAGTTTCGCCAACTGATTTTTAATATTTTTCAGCTGTGACTCAAGCGCAATACGCTCTGAACGGATTGACGACGCTTGTTGCTTGAGTGAAAGCAAAGTGTCTTTTTGACGTTGTAGTTCAAGTTCAGAAATATAACCAGTGCCTTTTAAGGTCGCAATTTGCGATACTAAATCTTGATTAAGCAGTAGCCGCTCTTGGAACGTGCTTGCTTGGCTCTCAAGTTCTTTTAACTTTTCTTTTACAGTCGTTTCTTGTTGCTGTAGTTCTTCGATATCAAGCTCGTACTGACCACGAAGTTGCTCTATCTGCTGTAGTAAGTTCTTTTGCTGAAAGCGATATTGATTCAGTAACGCTTGATTCAACTCTGTGGCTTCAGTGCTATGTTTTGCAGATGCAATTCGCAGCAAAGGTTGCCCAGCAGCGACTTGTTCACCCTCTTTGACCAATACTTCAGACACCACCCCCTGTTGCATTGCAGCAATACGCAGCAATCCACCACTGGGCTCAATAACGCCAGACACTCTTTCCTTTCTGGTATAGCTACCACTTGATAGAAACACGATACTTAAAATCACAACCGTTAAAATGAGTAATCCCAGAGTCTTAAATACGGGCGGTTGGACTAAGCTAATTGTGCCCTCTAAGCGGTGCTGTTTATGCTCTAACACCTCACGGCGAAATAAATTTTCCATAGCACTTATCGGGTAATATTATTGTTAATATTTTTTTATTGAAAATACAATGTACCACGGGTGGTAACAGAAAGGAATGAAATAAGGCAAGTCGCACTTACCTTATTTAGGTTTAGAAATATTTAACGCTATCTGTATGATATTAAAAATTAAATAATATTATGACTTCTTTATTGGACGCTGCCAGCCATCCAAGTTACGCTGTTTTCCTCGCGCGACGGCCAATTGCTCATCTTTAACACTTGAGGTAATCACTGAACCTGCACCAATCGTTGCCGTACTACCAATTTCAACCGGTGCAACTAGTGATGAATTAGAACCAATAAAGGCATTATCACCGATAATGGTTTTTGACTTATTCACACCGTCATAGTTACAAGTGATGGTCCCGGCACCAATATTCACTTTTTCCCCAATTTCAGCATCTCCAAGGTAGGTCAAGTGATTAGCTTTTGAACCTTTACCCAAACGAGATTTCTTCATCTCGACAAAGTTACCAATATGAGAATCTTCTTCCATTATCGCGCCAGGACGCAAGCGAGCAAATGGACCTAAAGTACACTTATCAGCGACCAGCGCATCTTCAATAAGCGTATTAGCTTTAATAACTACGCCATTGCCGATTTTACAGTTTTTCAGTACGCAGTTAGGACCAATAACAACATCATCGCCAATTTCAACATGGCCTTCAAATATCACATTGACATCAATCTGAACATCTTCGCCAGTTGTTACCTGTCCACGCACATCGATACGAGCAGGATCCGCTAAACTAGCACCATTTATCATCAAGGTTTCAGCTTGCCAAGTTTGATAAGCGCGCTCTAAAGCAGCAAGTTGCACACGGTTATTCGCACCTTCAACTTCCATCTCATCATCAGGCTGTGCAGAAGTAATTTCTACCCCTTCGCTGTGCGCCATCGCCACGATATCAGTGAGATAATATTCACCTTGTGCGTTATTGTTCGATAGCTGCCCAAGCCACTTTTTCAATAATCCACCGTTAGCCGCCATTATGCCTGTATTGATCTCAGTAATAGCAAGTTGCTCCGCAGACGCATCTTTTTGTTCGACAATACCAACCAATTTACCATTTTCTCGCAGCATACGGCCGTAACCTGTCGGGTTTGCTAAATCAACAGTGAGTACCGCAAGGCCGTTATCTGGCGTGACATCCAGCAAACGCTGTAGCGTGCTCAGCTTTGTGAGTGGCACATCACCATAGAGGATCAGTACTTTATCATCATCACTGATATGCTCCTTTGCTGCCGCGACAGCATGACCAGTACCCAACTGCTCAGCTTGATGCACCCAGTTCACTTCATTATGTGATAACGCGGCTTG
Organism: Pseudoalteromonas sp. NJ631; assembly: GCF_000276645.1. Taxonomy (NCBI): domain Bacteria; kingdom Pseudomonadati; phylum Pseudomonadota; class Gammaproteobacteria; order Alteromonadales; family Pseudoalteromonadaceae; genus Pseudoalteromonas; species Pseudoalteromonas sp. NJ631. Next base: position 92,017 of record NZ_AKXJ01000011.1, on the reverse strand, counting down.
TAGCTGCTGCGCACCATGACCGAAAACTAAATTGGTAGACTGCGCGCCCAATGAGACCGCATTGTCGATAACATGCTGAACCATCGGCTTTCCAGCGATAGGGTGAAGTACTTTTGGCAACTTAGAGCGCATGCGAGTGCCTTTGCCCGCAGCAAGAATAATTGTATTTAACGGCATGAACACAGGATCCTTTTTCTTGTGTCAAAAAACAAACGTACGGTTCAATACTCTGTCTTTAATCCGGTCACTTCATTGTGCACCGTAATACTGAAATGGCTTTAGCAGACAACAAGCACTTACTAAGTACAAATTGCACAATATTGTAGCGAGGATTGATGAGAAAGGTAAGAGTGTACTTTTATTCCACACAGCGGTTTAGTCAAAAAATACGTTAAAAAAATGCAATAGTACCTACAAGACAGTCAGCTGAATCGTTTTAACACGCTAAAAGTGAGCTAAAGTGGCACGAAGCTTTCGCCTCGCACCACTCAGTGTTAAGCACCTATTTGGCTGGAGCTTGGGGCGGAGTCGGCGTGGTTGGGGCTGGTCCGCCATCGCCTTTGGTGACGGTTACATGGCGCTCTTTCACCACTTTACCACCAACAGTGTACTGGGATTCTTTCACTGTCACTTCACTTTCTGCTCCAACAGCTTCGATATCCGTATTTTTTGGTGTTTCTGGGGTCTTGCGACCTTTGATAAAATCAAACATATGTGCTCCTTTAACTATGCAGCTTGTTGTTTTTTCTGGTTCAACTCTTCTGCCTGCCCCTGATCAAACTTGATATGGCGATCAGCGAGGTGAAAGTATTTATCATCATGAGTTACCGCAATTACTGTTTTACCTTGCGATTTCAACCATGGCAGCAATTCTTGATAAAATAGCGCTCTAAAATGTGGGTCTTGATCCGCAGCCCATTCATCTAGCACGTAGATATCTTTATCTTCGAGAATTGAGGCGATCAATGCCAAACGCTTCCTCTGTCCTTGAGAAAACTGTGTGGCGGAAAACCCTTCCTCATCCACGCTTAGCTTGTGATCCAATTGAAACTGAGCCAGCAATGTATTCGCTGTTTCTCTATCTACTGGGTCACCTTTAGCATCTAACAGCTCGCGATAAAGATAGAAATCGGGCAGCACCATCGTAATTTTATCTCTATAGCTATCCAGTTGAGCTGCATGCACTTCCTGTTCATCCACTTTTATTACGCCCTTTGAGGGCGTGTAAAGACCCAATAGCAAGTGTAAGAATGTTGACTTACCACTGCCGTTACCACCGGTAATAAAAATAATTTCTCCTTTATTAAACGTCAGATTCAGTTTCGGCAAAGAAAAAGCGGTATCTTCTCCTTTCGCTTCATAAGCGAAAGAGACATCTTTAAAAACTAGCTTGTTCCAGTCTTCTGAAAGCGGCGTGTGCTGATCCGTAGTTAATCCACCTTGTTCACTGCCAAGCTGTAAAGATTCGATTTTTTGCATAGAGACGCGTGCCCGAGCGATGTTTTGCCATAGATTCATCACATACCCAAATGGTGCCGCAATGTAAGTTACGATAAGGATATAACTCATTACTAATTCAGTGCGCTGTAGATAATGACTGACCGCAACTATGGTGCCCAACGTGATGAAAATCACCACCTGACTTATATTGCGATTAATGTCCCAGGCAAAGCCATATTCACGCTCGCTGCTGCGTAACTCAGTCATCACTGGCTGTAGGCGCTTCTCAAAAAAGTACTGGCGTCTCGCTTTGTTGACTGTTAATTGTTTCGCGCCATCTAAAATGCCCTTATAGCCCTCAAATACATGGTCTTGATGTTCACGCATTTGGTTCGCGGCCTTGGTTATTTTTGTCATTACTATTTTTGTGATTAAAAATGACACTAACGCAGCTAATACAAGAATGCCAAACATGACTTCAGACAGTACAAATAGATAACCGAAACAAGCCAACAACAGAAAACTGTTATAAACGAAAGCTGGCATCTCAGCGAGCGCTCCCGAGATAGCATTCACATCATTGGTCAGAACGTTATATAGTCGCGCTCTACCAGCTTTTTCTAGTTTGTCGTAATCGGTTCCCAAAATTCGACTAACTAGGTTTTGGCGCACACTGTTTACTGTGCCTGCACTGTATTGAGAGAGAAAGTAACTCGTCGTCATTGAAGCCGCTAATAGAAACGTGACTAATACCGCAAACACAACAACCTCTAGAGGCTGAAAACCGGTTTCCCCACTTTCCCCTATCATATGAAACAAAGCTATCGATGTAGCCGCAGTAAACAAACTAGCGAGCCCCGATAAGAACATGATCTTTTTGAATTTTTTAATATAGTAAAGCAACATAATAAACCTGCTATTTTGGGGCTCGCAGTCACGAGCCACATGACTAACTTATAGTTCCACTGGCTCGCCCATTGAAACAACAATCCGACGCTCGCCTTTGAATGGATCGCGACCGTGTGATACCAACATGTTGTCCATCAGTAACACATCGCCTTTTTCCCACAAGAAAGTCACGGTCGCTTTTTTATAGGCTTCGTTAATATGCTCAATCACGTCGTCAGGGATCACAGAGCCGTCGCCATACATTGTGTTATAAGTTAACGCTTCTTCGCCAAATTGAGACACCAACTCTTTTCTAATCACTGGACACAAGCTTGACGGATGCCAGAATGCAGCATGGTTAAACCACACCTTTTCACCGGTATGAATGTGATCGCGAATAGCAGGACGCACTTGGCGAGTACGGATTTGATCGGCACTGATAATTTCCAACTCAACATCCGCTTTCTGACAGTATGCTTTAACTTCTTCAATATCATCAGTGTTGAATGCTTTTTGCCAAGTTGGGCCTAAGCCATTGCCATAGTTGCGTACTAACATCCAACCATGCTGTTCAAACTTGGCTTTAATATCAGCATCAATATAGTCATGCACTTTTCTAACGTCTGCGATAGGTGTCGCACCGCGCTCCTCTGCTGGGATCATGCAGCTAAATGCAATCTTCATTGGCCATTGTTTAACGTATGACAACTCGTTGTGCTGTGCGATGCTCAATTCATTAGGAAACTCAGTTGAGGTGTAAGCACCTTTGCCGAGATTGGTACGAGGTGTCGCGCCTTCCATATATTTTGCGAGCGTCGGAATAAACTCATTTGCGACGTCACGGAAGTCGTCTTCATTCTGTAGATTAAAACCACGTAATAGAATTGCACCGTATTGCTTCAGCTGTTGATCTATTTTTGCTGCATTGTCAGCAACCCACTGCGCAGCACTGTGTGTTCCGCTAGTATCTTCAATTACAAGCGGGAAATCTGGACCTTCAGGTAAAAAACGCTCCTGAAGTGCAGCTGGCATTTGACCATTGTATTGCTCTTTGAAAATTACAGTATCTTTTAACATGGATATTTCCTTTTATATTTTAGTTTAAATGTTTATTAATCAGTGTTTTAAGTTCATTTTCTTTCATAATGGCATGATGATCTGTGTCCTCAATGCCAAATGCTTCACAATGTGATAAACGTGTTGACCATCCCTCTACAGCCGTAAAATCGCTGGCGTAAATTAGTCGAGCACTGGATGCAGAAGGAATGCAGGTATGGGCTGAAAATAATGCATGGTTATGGCTCAATATCTGCCACTGCATCTGTAAATCCATTAAGGTAAACGCTTTAGAAACTAGGTGCTGTGTCACACACAACTGATGAAGCATCGCCAGACGTTGCTCGTGATCCAAATGCTGTACATCTTCAACGGCAATGCCATCCAGCGACACCCCAAGTTCTTCGGCAAAAGCGCCTAACCGCTGTAATTCACTTTGTTCAATATTTCTATGTAACTCAGGAACATATGAATCAATCATGGTCAGACTAAGTACTTTTTCTTGTGCCAACCTTTGCATGGTGTGACCAATTACTCCACCCATCGACCAACCGATCAGATGATAATTCGGGTGCTCGATATCAACCTCAAGCAAAGACAGATAATGTGTGGACAGCGCAGTGATCGATCTAAATTGCAAGGTAGTGGATTGCAGCCCGTAAATAGGTGCATTCGTTTCCAATTCAGAAACCAATTGTGCATAGCAAGTCAACTGACCACCCACAGGGTGAATAAACACAATCGGGGGTTGTTGGTCATCGCCTTCACGCAAACACACAAGTTGTTTAAGGTCACCATAACTATCCATTGCATCCACTTTTGCTGCCAGTGAACTCAACGTTTGCTGCTGGAAAACATCTAGTGCATTGAGCTGCACATTGAACGTCTTTTTAATTGCTCGGACTAGCGCGACCGCTTGTAATGAGTTGCCACCTAGCTCAAAAAACGACGACCCCTTAAACAGCAGCGTATCCGTCGGTAGCCTTAATACTGCTTGCCATACCTCTGCTAACTTGCACTCCGTCTCAGTGCTTAAACTGTCCCCGGATGGCTCAACCTCGACTTGTGGTAATGCAGAAATATCCAGTTTGCCGTTGCGAGTAACTGGCCAGTGTGTCATGGCAATATATTGTTGAGGTATCATGTAGCTTGGTAATTTCGCACTTAATGTAGCGCTCAACCCAGTACTATCAAGCACTTCAGATACACCTTGTACATATGCCACAAGCATAGGAGTACCACTTGCTAAATAACTAATCATCACATGTGCCCTTACGACATCAGGCAAAGCGAAAAGATGCTGCTCTATTTCAGCCAATTCAATACGATATCCGTTTAGTTTCACTTGAGAGTCAGCACGACCTACGTAGTGCAAAATACCGTCTGAAAAACGCACGATATCGCCTGTTTTGTATAACCGAGCATGGCATGATTGATGGTAACCAAACGGGTTATCAATAAAGCAGCTGGCAGTTAGCTCAGGTTTACCTAAATACCCTTCTGCAACGCCTTCACCACTGATATATAACTCCCCACTCATTCCTTCTGCGACTAACCTTTGATGATCATCAAACACATACAAACGAGTATTAGATAACGGCAAACCTAAATGTGGACAGGAGCCTGAGATTTCGGCAACCGTTGCATTGACGGTACATTCTGTTGGACCATAAACGTTTAATGCCGTCCGATCATGCTGGTGCTGCCACTTAACCAAACGCTGCCAAAGTGATTCAGAGATGGCTTCACCGCCTATGATAAGATTTGGTAGTTGCGCATCTAGGTCTTCGTCCAGCCACATTTCGACTAAGCTTGGCGTACAATCCAATACCGTCACGTTATTGTCGCTAAGGTACTCCCCCAGTTGTTGTGGTTGTAACTTAAGGGTTTCTGGTATCGGTGTTAACGCCATTCCAGCTATCAGCTGCAATAACCCCTGCAACGACGCATCAAAAACATAATTAGCATTCCATCCCCAGTTTTGTTCACCTTGGCATATTGGCCAACGTTGCATCTCTTCCATCAATGAAACTGCATTGCGGTGCGATACCATGACACCTTTCGGCTGCCCTGTAGTACCTGAGGTGTATATCACATAGGCAAGATCCTCTGCCGAGACGATAACAGAGGTAACTTCCCCAGCGACTTGTGCGGCTTCTAACATATTGACGGTAGTGCTTGGGCACTGAGCGCTATCAAAGCGCGTCTGATAACCAGGCTGTGAAATCAATAGACTGGCTTTAGCATCAGCTAGCACAAAATCTATCCGTTCTTGCGGCGCGCTTGGGTCTAGCGGCAAGTAAGCTGCGCCAGCAGTCATAATGGCTAACAAAGCAACGACCATCTCATCACTTTTGTCCATCTGCACAGCGATAACCTGTCCACGCTCAATACCATGAACTGTCTGGAGCACTTGCGCACACTTTGCTACACGCGATGCCAATACTTGAAAGGTCCAACTTTGATCCTGCCAGTGAAGCGCGATGTTAGTTGCGTGCTTTGCTACAGTATCTGACCAACATGTGACCAAACTCTCGGCAACAACAGGCTGCGTCGAGTCTAGCGGATTCAACTTAGCGAGTAGTGCTGTGGTTTGAACTTCGTTACAAAGCGTCAACGCGCTCATTGGTAAAGTCATGATATCGCGCTGCAAATTGCCTTTTACCAACGCGCGTAACAACTGCATCATCTGCTCGGACAATCGCTCAATGCTCGATGCTTTAAATAGGCTAATGTCGTATACCCAATTAACGGTTAACTGGTGGTCAGACAGCTCAAAATGAACATCTAAATCAAACTTGGTTGTGATCTTTCCATCCGTTAGCGAGGTAAACTCAACACCTGATAAAGCCTCTATCGAGTCTGCTTTATTAAACCGGAAGCTATCTTCTCCATCCGTAGTCAACATTATCTGAAATACAGGGCTTATCGCTGCGGAGCGATTCACATTTAGCGCATCAACTACTAAATCGAAAGGCACCAAATTATGTGATTGTGCGGCAATATTGACGTCACGTATGTGAGCTAAATACTCTCCCAGAGTCGCAAAGTCGGTGTGCGCCGTTAGTGCAATGGTATTTACAAATAGTCCAATTAAATCAGCTAGCTTTTGATCATGTCTACCAGCCACTGGCGCGCCAATTACACACTGAGATTCACGGCCATGTTGTGCAACAACAAGCGACAACGCTGCATGTGCCAACATAAATGGGGTTAGATTATGCGTGCCGATAAAATCCTTTAACGCCAACGCTTCAGCCTTTGCAAGAACCTGGGTTACAACGGCTCCAGCTTGCTGTTTAATTTTCGGCCGAGGAAAATCCAAGGTAATACCATGCTCTGCTGGTGCATCCTTAAGGCACTCCTGCCAGTGTTCAAGCGATGCTAAGCAGCTCTCACTGGTCAAGTATGTTTGCTGCCACACAGCATAATCCGTGTAACTAAGCGCATTATGCGGCAAATTTGGCTTCTTACCTTCTTGCTCACCACGGTAGAGTTCGGCGAACTCGTTAAACAAGATGTTCATCGACCAACCATCGGTAGCAATATGATGCAAGCACAATAGTAAGGTACCCGAATTTTGCGCAGCACCATCAATGTAAGCCACGCGTATCAGCGGAGAGCAGGTGAGATCAAATGATTCATTCAACTCACTTTGCACTCTCATTAACTCATCAGCATAGTGCTCTGCACTGGTATGGTAGTGAGCAATAGTAAATGCTGAAATTGGCTGAACCTGCTGTATCTCACCTTCATCGGTTTCATGGTAAGACGTTCTTAATACTTCGTGACGCTGAAGCAGGCTTAAAAACGCGCGTTCGGCTGAATCAATGTTAAAATCACCGCGAACTTCAAACTGATAATTTAGATTATATTGCGTACTACCATTACCAAGTTGGTCGATAAACCACATTCTGCGCTGTGCTGCCGACAAGGGATAACCTTGCTCCGAACTTGGCGCTTTGGTGACGCTAAGTAAGCTAGTGGTATGCTGATATTGCGCGACTAATTCGGTAAATTGAGCCAGTGTAGGCGCTTCAAATAAACATTGCACAGGCACTTCAGATTGTGCAGCATGATGAATTTTGTGCACGACATTCATCGCCAGTAGCGAATGGCCGCCGAGTTCAAAGAAATTACTTTCCATGCCAATGTGCTCTGGCGCAAACTGTAGAGCAACAGCCCAAATATTGGCAACTACACTCGCTAAAGCGCTAGAGGGTGGTGTCAGTTTCGTGGCCGTATTACTTTGCTCACGCACCAGGCGGGCACGATCTATTTTGCCATTTGCGGTGAGTGGCATCGCTTCTAAAATTACAATCTGAGCCGGGAGCATATGTAAAGGCAAGCACGGAGTAAGTGCCTGCTTAATCGCCTCAACACTCTGTACCTGATGGCAGGTTACATAAGCAATCAAGCTTTTTTGCCCACTCTCAGTTTCGACTTGTACTGCGGCCTCTTTGACATCGGTTAGATTTGTTAGCGCTTGCTCTATTTCACCGATCTCGATACGAAATCCGCGGATCTTTACTTGATTATCGGTTCTGCCGATATAACAAACATTGCCCTTTTCATCCCACTTAACCATGTCGCCGGTGCGATAAAGTCGCTCACTCGTAATTGAATCAACATGGACAAAACGCTCTGCTGTCATATCAGGTTTGTTTAAGTACCCTCTGGCAAGTCCTATTCCGCTTAAGTACAACTCACCAACAACGCCAACGGCACTGCGTTGCTGCTCTGCATCCAAGATATAACAACCCGTACCTGAGATTGCCTTACCGATTGGATATTGGACTCTCCCTATTTCTTCAATTTCATAGTAAGTACTAAATGTCGTATTTTCGGTCGGTCCATAAATATTCAATAAACGCGTGGGCTTACCATAAGCTAACGCGCGATCAATAGTATATTTATCGAGTTTCTCTCCACCAACCATGACATTATTTAGTGAGGCAAATGCACCTGGACGAATAGCAATGATTTGATTAAATAGCGCCACAGTGATGAACGCTGTGGAAATGTTCATGCGACGAATTTCATCAGCAAAGCGGTTGGCATCAAGTAAACAAGCCTTATCCATCCCATATAATGTTGCGCCGTTTGCCAATGCTCCCCAAATCTCAAATGTGGCGGCGTCAAATGCGGTATTGGAAATGAATAAGATATTTTCAGCCGAACTCAATGAGACATAATTAGGGTTGTGTACTAATCGCTCAATACCTAAGTGTTCAACCATCACCCCCTTTGGTTTACCTGTCGATCCAGAGGTGTAAATAATGTAGGCAAGATCATCGCCACTGGTGGTTAAATCAAGATTAGTACTACTGTGAGTTGCAATTTCAGCTTCAATTTCTAGCGCATCAATTGCCGCGACAGCAATCTCGTACTGATCAAAAATGGGTGCTAGCGCTGTCGTAGTCAGTACTTGCTCTAGCGCTGTATCTGCGATCATATATTGCAGCCTAGCAGCTGGATAATCGGGGTCTAGCGGGACGTAAACCGCGCCAGCTTTGACAATCGCGAGCATAGCAATCACGAGATCCGTAGAACGTTCGAATGTCACGCCAATGAATGCACCTTTACTTACACCTTGGCTTTGTAGGTATCTTGCTAATTGATTCGCTCGGGTATTTACTTCTCCATAGCTCAGAGTGTTACCGGCGACACAAATAGCTGGTTTGTCTGGGTTGCTACCTGCCCAGTGCTCTACATAGCTATGAATAGGTAAATTATTTCCCTGATATGCAGCGGATTGCTCCCATTCTTGTATCTGAGCAAGTTCGGCATCATCCGTCAGCACAAGTTGCTCTATAGGAGTATCAATATTGTCAGCAATTTGCTTGCAAATGGTCTGTAACTGGCTGGTCATTCTCGCGACGGTTTCGGCCTTAAACAGGTTAGTGTCAAATGAAAAGCTCACTTGAATGCCATCAACTGTGTCAACGATGTTTATTTGGATATCGTATTTTGCGCTTAGCTCTGCTGAGTCAAACGATTGCAACACGACCTCTCCCGCCAATGGGATCTCTGCCTCTGTGCTAATATCTAGATTATTCTGTACGAGCGCGATTTGAAACAGCGGATGATAACCATTGCTACGCTCTGGTTTTAACGCCTCAACTAAATATTCAAATGGAATATCCTGATGCTCAAGTGCAGATTCATTCACTTGTTTGGCTGCCGACAACAGCTGGGCAAATGACTGCTTTGAGTCTAGGCGTAAGCGCAACACTAAGTTGTTAATAAAGCAGCCAAACGTTTTTTCTAGTTCTTTTTGCTTTCTACCTGCCACTGGCGTGCCCACGACAACGTCGTCACTACCTGCGTAGCGCCCCAGTACCACTGAAATAGCGGCATGAAACAGCACAAATAATGATGTTTGCCGTGTTGTCGCCAACGCTTTTAGCTTGCGACTTAAAGAAGCTGATAACTGGGCAACTCTAAAGTCACTTCTACCACCGGTAGATGCCGGTCGTGAAAAGTCCAATGGGATACTATGAACGCTCGGCAAATCCTGTAATTGAGTTAGCCAGTAGGTCTTTGATCCCTCCACATTATCACTACTTAGCATCTCTGATTGCCAATTAGCATAATCGGCATATTGCACTGCAACGTCGGGAAGCTGTGGTGCAATACCATGAAATAAAGCGTTATAAATATGCTTGAATTCATCAAGTAGCAATGCCATTGACCAGCCATCAGCAGCAATGTGATGGACATTGAAGAACAAAATACCCCGCTCTGGAGATTGCCTTAAAAAACCACCTCGAAGCATGAGATCATGTTCAAGATCAAAAGGCCTGTCAGCATCCTTACGTACAAACTCAAGTGCAAGCGCTTCGCTTTCTGCAGCTGATAAATGACTATAATCTTCAATAATAAAGTCAACATCACCCGCTTCATGTACCGTTTGCACCAGCTGGTCGCCTTGGTAATGTACAACGGTGCGCAAGGCTTCATGACGAGCAACTATCATTTGCATTGTCTGACGAGCCATAAGCTCGTCAAACTCTCCAACTACGTGCACACCATTTGGCATATTGTAAGTCGCCGTAGCATCTGACATCTGCTGTGATAACCAAATTCGGCGTTGTGCAGAAGAAACGGGCAGAAGCCCATTTCTGTCTACTGGCGTAATACGATAACGCTGCCGTTCACCTTCTAGCGCAGCAAACCGCTGAATATATGTAATCAGAGCTGTTTTATTTTCCTTAAGCATCGCTATGAGTTCAGGGATCAGGTTACTCTTATCGCCAGTGATATTCAGGCTCTGGCCGTCCGTAGACAGCCTGAGGCCCAAAGTAGAGCACTGTTCAATGATGTGCTCTACACTCATATCACCATCCTTTCGTCATCATCACGCGCGACGCTGCTAGACATTACCAACTTTTGTTTCTCATAGAGCTCACACTGTTCAGCAAGTGCTTGAATAGTTGGGTTTTCCATTAGCACTTTTAATGGTATTTCAATGCTAAGTTGCTCGCGGCAGGCACTCGCAACTCGGATCCCCAATAGAGAGTGGCCGCCGATAGCGAAGAAGTTGTCGTCCATGCTGATAGACTCTTTGCCCAATAAGTCCTGCCAAATGGTTTGTAAACGCGCTTCCATCTCTGATCTTGGCGCAATGTAGTCATCAATCACTTCTTCAAGCTCAATGCTAAGTAGCGCTTTACGATCCTGCTTACCATTTTTCGTTAACGGGATTTCTTCAACTTCAATGATGACGGCAGCAACCATGTAAGCAGGAAGTTTTGCTTTCATCCAATCACTGAGTCTATTTTGGTTTACATCTGCACCTGCCACGTACGCGACTAGCTGTTCATCCTTGACGAGTACTGCGGCATCAGTTACACCCGCATCTTCCAAAATAACAGACTCAATTTCGTTTAGTTCGATACGATAACCACGTAACTTAACTTGGAAGTCACTACGTCCTAGGTATTCAATAGTGCCATCTGCCAGCCAACGTCCTAAGTCACCGGTTTTGTAGATACGACCAAAAGTAGCAGACTCGATGAAACGCTCTTCAGTTAACACATCATTGTTAAAGTAGCCACGAGCAACCCCTTCACCACCAATGTATATTTCACCTTTTGCACCAGCCGCTAACGGTGCTAGTGCATCATTCAAAATATAAGTCTGGCAATTCGGCAATGGACGCCCAATATTTGGTACAGACTCAGCGGTAATATCAGAGAAAGTCGCGTTAACAGTACATTCTGTAGGCCCATAGACGTTGAGCGCAAAACGTTGATGCTCAGAAGTATGTGATGCCACTTTTTGCCATAATTCAGAGCTGATAGCCTCACCACCGATTAATAAATTCGGCAATGCAATTCCCTGCTCATTGGCTTCACGAAGCACTAAATCAACTAATGCAGGGGTGGTATCGAGTACGTCGATTTTATTTTCGGTAAGGTAACTAAGTAGCTTGCTTGGATCCTTTCGCAATTCATCTTTTAGTAGATTAAGCTCCACACCAAAAGCCAACTGAGTCAGAGCCTGAACAGAAGCATCGAAAATCATCGGTGCGTTCCATGCCCAGCGATACTGACCTGAAACCCCACGCTCAGACAACAGCAGCTTCATGCTGTTTGCAAGATTCACCAAGTTACCGTGTTGAACTGCTACGCCCTTTGGCTTACCAGTAGAGCCTGATGTGTATAACACGTAAGCCAATTGCTCAGCTGACAAATTTATATCGTCGACACTGATCTCACCTGTTGCCACCAACTGTGTGTGATCGATAGTCAGTGTCTGACAATTGATGTCTTTGAATTTATCGTTGTAATGAGACTGAGCAACAACGATATGTAGTCCAGTGTCAGCGATGATGTATTCGATGCGATCATTAGGTGCTCCAGCATCTAATGGAACATATGCGCCACCCGCGTGCATCACCGCTAGTTGAGCAATTAGCTGTTCGATACTACGGTCGACACAAATACCGACAGGAGACTCAGTTACCACGCCTAGCGCTGTTAATTGCTGAGAAAACTCGCTGACTTTCGCTGCAAGCTCACCATAACTAATGGCTTCATCTTCAACTCGTAACGCGATTGCATCTGGGTTTTGTTGTGCGAATTCAAAAATCGACTTAATCAGATTGGTTTTGTTTTCAAAAGTATGTTCATTCGCATTTTGCCAAGGTTGTAGAGTACCTTCTGTCACACCAGAAATTGTCGAGATTTTCTCGTCTCCATTAGCGATAGCATTTGCTAGCAACGCTTCAAATGATTGAGCAAAGTTCTCCATGGTATGTGCGTCGAACAGATCCGATTTATATTGCCAAACCAGTACTAGCTTTCCTTCTTCCACCGCGGCACTTAGCGAGATATCAAAGTTGACCACGTCAACACCTGAGAGAATTTCTTCCGGATCCGACATTTCTAAACCAGGGAGCTGGAACGTACCGCTATCATGGTTTTGTAGTACAAACCACAGCTGGAACATAGGTTGATGACTGCTACTACGCTCAGGGTTCAAGTCTTCAACAAGCGCGTCAAACGGCAGGTGCTGATGTTCAAATGCCTCTAATAGCGTAGTTCTATTGCTGGCGATAAGTTCATTGAAGCTTGGATTACCTGACAAGTCAGTACGTAGCACTAGGTTGTTAAGGAAGAAGCCAATGAGTGGTTCAACGTTTTGGTGAATACGACCTGCGACTGGCGTACCCATAACGACATCTTCTTCGGCGCTCCACTGACCAACCAATAAGGCATAAATCGTTTGCAGAGCCATAAACTGTGTTACGCCCTGTTGTTGGCAGTATGCATCTAGTTTTTTCGTTAGCGCGACACTCAATTCACGGCGCAATGAATTACCTAAAAAGCCTTGCTGTGCTGGGCGACTACGATCTAATGGTAGGCTGTGTGTTGCTGGTAGGTCTTTTAACTGCTCGCGCCAGTAACCCACTTCATTTTCAAATACTTCACCTTGTAGCCATTGACGTTGCCAGTGTGCATAGTCCTTATATTGTACTTCCAACTCAACTAACGGATTCGGTTTGCCTTGACTGTACGCGGTATATACTTCCAAGAACTCTTTGACTAACACACCAAGAGACCAACCATCTGAAGCAATGTGATGCATGTTAAACAACACGTAGTGCTCAGACCCTGACGCTTTAATTAACTGAACTCGCAGCATAGTGTCGTTTTGCAGATCGAATGGCTTTAGCGCATCTTGCTCTGCCAACGAACGGATTTCGTCGTACAGGTCATCTCCTTGCAAGTGAGTGAAATCAATAATGGTCACCGCACTATCAACCTGATCTCGGATCACTTGTTCACATTTGTCGTTCGTTTCTTTGTATACAGTACGTAAAATCTCATGGCGCTCAATCACGGCATCGATCGTAGCAATGAAAGCGGCTTGGTTAAGGCTGCCATCTAGCTTAAATGCCGCTGACATATTGTACTGTGCAGAGCCTTGCTCAATACGGTCAATAATCCAAAGGCGCTGTTGAGCAAAAGATAGCGGAATAGGTCCATCAATCACCGCACGCTTGAGTTTTTGTTTTTCAACAGCACTTTTCTGTGCTGAAAATTTATTAATGAACTCAATAAGCTGCGCTTTATTTTCTCGTAAAATAGTGATCATTTCATTGCTCAATCCGCCTTTTGGCGCATCGATTTGCAAGTTGCCGTTCTCTACAGAGAGTCGAACTCCTTGCTCAAGACATTGATTTATTATTGTTTGTGTGTTCATGGTTATTTCCTTAAAGTTTGCGGCGAAGTAGTAGCTGTCATAGTTGGACTGGCCATACTTTGATTGTTAAAAATGGATGAAATTAGTTCTGCCAATTGGCTAACAGAGGGACCACTAGCAAATGTCGACACATTTAGTCCCAAGTTAAAATGCTGTTCACAAGATGAACATAAACCCTGTACTTGTAATGGATTACCTCCTAATTCGTAGAACCCTGCATCGACTTTGACTTGGTCTTTTTTTAGTAACGATGCATAAATATCATGCAAAATATCTATAATGCGTTCGCGCAGCTGTATGGCTTTGCTTTGAGTCTGTGCAAGACTGCCAACATGCTGAGTTGACGCTGATAGCTGGTTAAGTTTGATTAAGCGGAACTCTTCAAAAAGTGCGTTGACTGCTATCACTTTGGCATCTGATGTTGCTTGATATTGCGCTAGGATTTCAGTCAGGTGTGTATCCACCTCTGTACCATTGATAAGCAGATCCGTTGTGTGACTAAACGTAAGCCCAGTTTGACTGTGCATTAAATTTAAGTACCCAGGCGTCAGCTCAATCAGGTTTACTTGTTGAGATGCTAAGTAATCATTCAATTCAGTAATTGAGTATCGAGTCTTGGTGTCAACGATATGTAATTCGAAGCCAATACTCATTAGACATAGCGCCATGACAGAGCAATCGAAGGACACGGATGCATTCCAAATAAACTTATTACTGTGACTCTGCTGTGGTTGAAGCTCATTGGTGAGCTTGCCCGATAGCATGACGAGATCGTGTTGTGTCAGTGCTATTTCGTTATCGGATCCCGGATACAGAATACAAATAGGCTGAATCGATAACTTTGCTTCTGGCTCAAGAAATCCTGTCGGTACCTTAAAAGCCAGCGCTTCTGTTGTATCCAACACTTTTACCGGTGTATCAGCTAAGAATGATCCTAAATGACGCTGCGTAACCGCGAATTCCAGGTTAAAACGCTTGATTGCTTCATCTATCGTCTGCGTATCACTATCTGGGTCTAATACGATAAAGGTGATACCACTGAATAAGCAGGCCATCTGAGTGACTAATAAAGCCAAACCATGTTCTAAACAAACCCCTACCGAATAACCTGGTTTTACGCCTTGAGCATCTAAATAAGCGCGCATGCGTCTAACTTTGGCAAACAGGGCTTGCTGAGCAACTGTTTGTCCTTCGTTTACCACTGCCGTTGACTGAGGACTGGCGGTAGCATTTGCGACCACTCGTGCAGCAAACACTCCTTGCTCAACGATTGGCACTTCAATATTTTGTGAGGACATTTGTGTCAAAGGAATTAACGTGTCAGACCCTTCAAGGAACCATTGCAAAATAGCCTTAAAGCGCGCGGCGTATTGCGCTACCGTATCGACGTTAAACAACTCAGGGCGGTACTCCCAGTCCAGTGTTAATGTGCTTTCCTGTTCGTATACCGACAATGAAAGATCGAAGTTAACGCTAGGAGTATGAGGCTCCACCAGCTCAACTTTTAAATTATCCAACGTCATCGGGTTGAATTGTTGGCTGTGGTAAACAAACCAAAGCTGAAAGATCGGGTTGTAACTTTGGTTGCGTTCGGGATTTAATCGCTCTACCAATAGCTCAAAGGGAACATCCTGATTATCAAAAGCAGACATCACAGACTGTTTGGACTCGGCCAATAAGTCTTCAAGGGGTCGACCAAAATCAATCCTATTGCGAAGTACTATTGAATTAGTGAAACACCCTATTAATCCTTCGATATCAGGATGATTTCTACCAGCTACAGGTGTGCCAACTAGGATATCGCTTTCGCCACTTTGCTCTGCGATTAAAAGGGCATACACGAGCTGTAGTACCATAAACGGCGTCATGTCTTTACGCTGGCAAAAAGCCTGTAACTGTGAGCGCATTTGACTATCAATAGTCAACTTGTAACTACGCCCTTCAAATGAAGGTTGTGCTGGTCGAGGATAATCCAACGGCAAACCATGCACTTGTGGATGATCCGCCAAAAAGTCAAGCCAATGCTCTAATTGCGCATCCAGTAAACCGTCCTGAATGTTTTGATGTTGCCAATGCGCATAATCTTTGTATTGAATATCCAGAGTCGGCAGTTCAGCAGCTTCATTTCTCAACACACTGCGATAAAGCATCTTCAGCTCTTCGGTTAAGATGTTGATAGACCATCCATCTGCGGCAATATGGTGCAAAGTCAGTAGTAAAAAGTGATGTTCCGGCGCAGTTTTTATAATTTTGGCGCGAATTTTTAAGCCCACATCTAGTTGAAAAGGCATATTCGCTTCGGCTTCAACAAAATGTTCAACACTGGACATCACATCTTGTTTACCCGAGAGGTCTATCATTGGCACATCAAAGCTATAGTCTTCGAGCACGTATTGCTTAGCCGTATAATCGTCATCGATTAACACTGTGCGTAACACTTCATGGCGGCTAACTAGCTGCGCTAACGCATTCCGTAATGCACTAACTTGCAATGCCCCGGTGATGGAAAATACTCCGGGCATATTGTATTGAGCCGTGCCATAACTGAGCTTATCAATCACCCACATTGACAGCTGAGAGCGCGATAAAGGATGTCCACGTTCGATGTCCGACTTAGTCAGATTGCGAGTCGCTGGACTATATGATTGATCCTCCAACATCGCATCGACTTTGCTCGCCAACTGCCTAATCGTTGGCTGTTCAAAGATGCAAGCAAGTGGCAGATCCACTTGTAATCTTTGCCTTATCTGACCAAACATCTTCATGGCTAATAAAGAGTGACCACCCAGCTCAAAGAAGTTATGCGTCACGCTAATTGCATCTCGCTCAAATAGCGACTGCCAAATCGTGCTTAACAAATGCTCGGTGTCAGTTGTTGCTGCGAGAAACTCAACTTCTCGATGTGCGGGTTCAGGCAGCGCTTTGCGGTCTACCTTGCCGCTAGAAGTCAATGGAAATGCATTCATTTCGGTGTAAAAGTGAGGCACCATAAAGTTAGGTAACTCAGCTGCAAGCGCAGTACGTATGGCCTCAACATCAAGTTCAGCACTAGACTCGATGATGATATACGCAGCCAGCTTTACATCACTACCTCGCTCACCATGCGTGGTCACCACCGCCTGCTTAATGCCGGTCAGTTGCGATAGCTTTTCTTCGATTTCCCCCAATTCAATACGATAACCACGGATTTTTACCTGATGATCGATACGACCTAAATACTCAATCTCACCGGAGCGGTGTAAAGTGACTAAGTCCCCTGTTCGATAAAGTCGCTCTTTGGCAACTGCAGGTAAGTGCACAAACTGAGTAGCGGTAATATCAGATCGACCTATATATTCAAGCGCAAGACCATCGCCAGCAATACATAGCTCACCACTCACACCAACCGGAGCTAGTTGCCCTCGAGTATCAACAACAAAATGACGGTAATTAGGAAGTGATCTTGATAACCGGCAACTTGGTATACCATCTTTGTCTCTATGCACCTCTTCAACCAAGGAGTACACGGTTGCTTCCGTTGGCCCATAACCGTTAATAACTCGTTTCGATCGCAACAGCATTTGCTCTGCAAGTGCAGGATAAAGCGGCTCACCACCAGTGACTAATGTCGCTTGAGCATTTCCTTGCCAACCAGCCTCAACTAAGGCTTGCCACATCGTTGGAGTACACTGGAATAAGTTGTACTCACATGTATTTGCAAACGCTGCGAGTTTAAGTGCATCCTTACCTATCTGATGTCCAACCAACGTGACTTTGCCACCAACAACCAAAGGGGCAAATATTTCCAAAGTCGAAATATCAAACCCTATCGTTGTTGTTGCTAAACAATGACATGCTTCTGTAAGTTCAAGGCGTGCGACCATGCCACCAATGAGGTTGTCTAAACTACGTTGAGCAATCAATGCGCCTTTAGGGCGACCCGTAGACCCTGAAGTGTATAAAATATAAGCACCCACAGCTTCACGTTCAGTCAAAAAGCTAAGGCTATGCTGCCTTGGCGCCTCTATATCGGCGGTTAATTGGTCAATAAGTAACGTACATTTCGCATCAATCGGAGTCGTTTTCGATACCTGCTTATCAGTCACCAACAGCGCAGCCTGACTATCAGTAAACATAAAGGTCAGACGATCAAGCGGATATGAAGGGTCTAGCGGTACATAGGTTACGCCTATAGATAAGCAAGCTAATAGCGTTGCAACCATATTCTCATTGCGATCGAGGCATAACCCTACACAATCGCCAGATTGGAGCCCTTGTGACGTTAAAATTTCAGCTATTTGCACCGCTTTTTCGCTTAATTCTCGATAAGTCCAAGTAGATTCACCAACAACTAGCGCAATACTATTTGGGCGGTCTGTTACTTGCTGATTAAAACGTTGCACTAGGCTACTACTGTCACACGCTTCCGAGCTGCCGTTTAGCGTTTGATAAGCCTGAAAGTCCTGCTCATTGAAAAAGTTAAAGCCTGAGATCTGCTGCTCTGGGTTGTGACGTATAGCTTCCAAAATAGCAAACAGACGTTCGAATATGACTGCCACATCAGATTCATCAAAAAATGCGCGATTTGCTTCAATCTGTAAAATCACATCTTGATGGTCGCCATATTCACAAAGATTGAATAACAAAGGTGTGGTTTCCACCCCAGGAGGGATAAACTCTGATTCGGCGTCTATCTGTCCGTCTGCATATTTATAATCTAGCTTTTGATAATTGAACTGGACATCGAATAAGCGCTCAAGGTCTGGCTTCAACTGACGAGCGTGCTCAACAATTTTACTTACCGGATATTTCTTAAACTTTGAGACATCTCGCATTTGCGTGCGGATCTCACTCGCAAGGTCCGCCATGGTCCACTGTTGATCAATGCCAAAACGCATTGGTAAAACAGAAACTATGCCGCCAATTGCTCGCACGGTGGCTTTATCACGGTTGTGAAACGGCAAAGCCAAAATAATGTCAGATGTATGATATTGAAGGTTTAAATAACATGAGATAGCTGCCATAAACAGATGATGTATACGAACTCCCATGTTTTTTGCCAGTTCAGATAGGCTAGTATAATCAGCCTGAGCAATCGCATACTGGCTCAAAAAGCTCTCATGCATCAGGGGGGTATTTAGCTGCTTGGGAACAAACATTCTATCTGGCAATTGGCTTCTGAACTTTTGCTGCCAGAAGTCTGCTGTTGCAGCACTAATATCCACATTGTGATTCATATAATCGACAACGTGCTCAAACTGCGTCAGCTGGATAGGCTCAACAACGCTGTTTCCATCTTTCTGTGCCAAATAATATCTAAATAACGTATCAAACCAGTTGCTGTAACCAAATCCATCGGTAATCAAGTGATGCGCAATCGGTACATACCAATACTCATCGCTCGTTAATTTGAGCAAGAAGGTTTGATATAAACCTGGTTCAGATAAATCAAAAGGCTGCATTAGCTGTGTTTTTACAAACTGCTTCGCTTGCTCTTTCGCATCAGAAGCGGCACTAAAGTCAAGATATTCGAACTTACACGCAACTTCAGCGCGACACTGAACTGGTTGACCCATCTGTTCTTGGAAATAGAGGTGAAAAACATCGTTTTCAGCCACAAGTTGCGCCATAGCCTGTTGAAAGGAGGCCACACAAATAGGCTCTTTAATTGTTATCACTCCACCAATGTTATAGTTTGGTGAGCTTGGATATCGTTTTTGATCCAGATAAATATCGAGTTGTGCAGATGTCAGCATCATACCCTTATCCTCTGTGAGTTTATTATTGTTTTTCATGGTTTATTCCTTAGACTCAGCGGGGAGTAGCTTGAGCGAGTAAACGGTTTCCTGCGGCAAAAATGGCGAGAATACCCCTTTTTGCCAGTCGTCATGCCCCGCCATCCAGTATGGCGACATTGGATTGGACGCTTGACCTACAGGCATATGAAAGAATCCACTTTGCTCTTCACCTGGTGTCACCCCCATTCTCATCGAGGCACCGAAGCTTTGCTCCTGTACTAGGGGCATGTTGATATCTCCGTCAGCACCGTATTCTGGGATATTAAAGAACCTCCCAATGAGTGGCAGAGCACCAGCGACAGGATGAGAAATAGCAACTTTGTTGTAGTCACCCCATTTGGCATTCGCAATCGAACCATGAGTGTTATTAAAGTGGTCATTCAAAAAAGTCAGAGCATCGGCATACAAAGCTTGCCAAGACTCAAAATGTGTATTTAAGAGATGGTCAGGGTGCTCATTGACTAACTTCCAGAGTGGCCCTTCCCACTGGCTGGTTAAGCTGAAGTAGTCAAAAACATTTAGGTCGGGATTACTTTCATTAACTCCACTCAGAATGCCGCTAAAAACTCTGCGTGCGACTTGAGTTCTGAATGCTCTCACCAACAAATAACCGGTGGAGTCTTTAAGTGCTTTACCATTCCAGTTATTGACAATTTTTCGGTATTCGGCCAATTCAGGATATTTGGCCATGAAGTCTTCATTCATAATAGACAGCAGCAGATACTGCCAACGCTGGAGAAATATTGCGCGACTATCGAGCTGTGTACGCAACATCTGGGCTTCACTAGGCTCATGCATCACTCTGAGACCGTTATGAATTTGCTGCGCTCTCGCGCCAAGGGCGTAGTTTTCGCGACCAATAATATCTAGTTCATCACCTGAAACGACTCGTGCATTCGCAGTAAAAATAAAACCCGATTCAGGATTAACACGTTTCGGATATTTATCTGTCGTTAAGTACCCTGACCAGTCATATTCTTTATTGTCATAGTCGATGGGAGCCCATACTGAATGGGCTCTCTTTGGTAATGCCCCCAACATCGTCCAGCCAATATTCCCTTGTTCATCACCCACCACTACATTGAGATGCGTCATATGCGTGTTATTGAATAAAGGCAGTGCGGCATCAACGCTAGATGCACGCTCAACCTCCAATAACCCTAAGTTGACTGCAGAGGATGAATGGGCGACCCAACGTAAAACCAATAAATCGCCATTCTGTTCACGTTCAACGACTGGTCCGTAAGGTGTGATATCAACGACATATTCCACAGGTTCAGCATCCTTGACATCAATGTGCTGTGTAACATGTGTGACTAGTTCTTGGCCTCTATCTGCAGGGATCCGCAGCAAATCAGACCAATCCCCCATAGAATTAGTGAAACCCCAGGCTATATGTGTATTACTGCCTGCAATCATCAGCGGTAGACCGGGTAACGAAACACCGGTTAATTTGCGGTCTTCATTCGCTTCGTGCCAAGAAAAGCCAACTCGATACCAAATATTGGGAACATTGAGGTTTAAGTGCATATCATTGGCAACTAAAGCCTTGCCGGATTTTGTATTTGCACCCGACACAGCCCAGTTATTACTGCCAGCAACTGAAGGGCTATCTTGTAACGCCATTGTATATAAAGAATCATCCTGCTCATGCAACGCCAGAATGTCTTGATTAGTGTCAGTAGCGCTTTTTAGTGAGTAAACTTCAGCACTAGGAATAGATGTAGCGGCAAGATGCTGTGTATCTAATGGTTGATCCCAAGAAGTACCCAGCGGCACCAGAAAGTCAACCAGTGCCTGTGGTAAGTTTTGTCGTAATTTATTTAGATAAAGTGTATTACGGTAATCATGGCCTTGCATTTCCATAAACATGGCAAAAGAGACTAAGAATGAATCCTCTGCTTGCCAAAGATTTGGTGATGCCTGCAACAAAGTATATTCAAATGGCGCACTGTCTAGCTTTTCAAGCCCAGCATTTACGCCTTCGACATAGGCATCAAGTAATGCTTTATGCCTAACATCTAAACTTTCATAAGCTTGTCGCGCAGACTTTCTGAACTGATGCAGTCTAGCTTCCTTGTCAGCACTAACAAAAGACTCACCAAAAAGTGCACTAAGTTCCCCAGCCGCCTTTCGACGCAGGTAATCCATTTGAAAAAAGCGCTCTTGAGCATGTAAGAAGCCCATTGCTCGAGATACATCCATTCTTGTCTGTGCAATAATGGATGGCACACCGCTTCTGTCTCTGTCTATAACAACTTCATTTTCAACATGAGGAAGATTAACTTCACCATTTAATAAAGGCAGAGCAGAATTCAGTCGATCCCATAACCAATAACTAGCGCAACTGGTTATTACCATAGTTGATAGGCCACTAAATAATAGTGCCTTCTTTATAGTGCTATGTTTTCTTTCTATGCTCATCTTCGCTTTCCAATACCTGTTCCTTGTGCACGACACACGGTGAACAAAACTAAACTAGCCAAGATAATTGAATAATCAGCACAGAAAGACAAAACACTTCCCATTATAATGTGTTACATTGGTTGGTAACAAAAAAACACATTAAATAAACACAATATAATCATGAATGGTAATAGTGTTAACAGGGCAATTTGGTTAGAAGATAAACAAATTACAGTTGGTCAATTTCAGATCGATTTCAAAAAAACACGCTTGTATGACAACAATGCCGTGGATGAAGCCGAACGAGTAATTAAGCTAGAACCCTTAACTATGGAGCTTTTATGCTACTTGGTTAAGCGCCAAGGTGACTATGTAAGCCAAAAAGAGCTGCTTGATCATGTTTGGGATGGGCGCATCGTTTCAGACAATGCTATTCGCCGAGTCGTTAAAAAGCTCAGAGATGCGCTAGGTGACGATGTAAAGTCTCCTACTTATATAAAAACCGTGCCTAGCAAAGGCTACCTGCTTATTGCCGAAGTAAATATCGAGACGGTCACACAAGGTAACGACACTGATCACATCGCTGGAAATATCCAATCCCCTGATAATAAGAACATTAAAAGAACTCTTCAGAATAAATCTAAGTATTTGTTTATATTACTTATAGTAACATTGATTTCTTGCTATGTGGCTTACGCTTATATTTTGAAACCTACTAAAAAGGAAATACAACAAATAAAAGCAGTCACCAGTATGTCAGGTGAGGAGGATTGGGCAGATTACCACAAAAAGTCGGATATGGTCGTCTATTCTCATCGCAAAGACGTGTCGGGTTTTTTTAACTTATACATTAAATCTTTGTCAACCAACGTTACTAAAAGGTTAAGCTCAGGAGAGGCTAATTATTATTCCGCTAAATTCTCTAAAAATGGAAAGAAAATCGCTGCACAAAAACAAAAAGGCAATCATGCAGAACTAGTCATCTTATCGCTAAATGATGCAATGGATGTTTCTAAGGAAGAGGTGATCTACAAGTATGATACATCTCAGCCAAATTTATCCTGGGCTCCAGACGATAGTGCATTGTACTTTTCCCTGAAAAAGCAATCGGATTATCCAAATACCATCTTTAAGATCGATATTAACAGTAAGCGCCTAACTCAGGTAACTTACCCAGACTTTAATCCTTATGGAGATTACTTTTCAGCGATTTCAGGAGATGGATCACGCCTTGGCGTTTTAAGATACTCAAATTATCAACGGACACACTTGATCATTTTAGAATTGGCCTCTGGAAAAGTGCAGAGCAATACCGTACTTGACTTTATACCGCAAAACATCGTTTGGGATGAAAGCGGTTCAGGCCTTTATCTTTCAAATAATAATGAAATCTTCTTTTTTAACGCTCAGAAAAATGAGCTCACCCCTCAAGTGCAAACCGATTTTGGACTATCTTCAATTTACAGTACCTGCGGAAAACATTGCTTGTTAGTGGGTAAGGAAGAAGAAAATGTGCGTGATATTATTGAAGTTAAGAATCCATTTTTTGACAATAGTATCAACAACTTATTTGAGTTTTCACTTGCGGGTAAAGAGGGACATCCCGATTATCTGGCTGACTCAAATAGCATAGTATTCCGCTATGAATATGACAATATTCCACAAATCGTGACTTATTCAACATCAGGAAAAATGGAGTTATTAACCGAGTTTACTCAGCATCACAATATAAGCGACCTGGAGTATCACCCAAAGCATCACTCCATACTCGGTATTTTAGACCGCCAACTATTTACCTTAGATATCAATAGCAAACAAATACACTATCTAACCACTCAGTTAGAAAATATTCAAAATCCGAGCTGGAGCAATGATGGACGTTCAATCTACTTCTCACGAAAGGAAGGCAATCAGTTTTGGCTTATACGCCAAGATGTCAACAGCGGAAAATCAGAACCACTACTTTCTAATGTAGTCAGTGCAAAAGAGGATCCCAAAGGCCAGTATCTATATTATCAGCGTACTGATGGCCAATTGTATCGAGCACCATTAGACACGATGAAAGAAAGTAAACCGATAGCAAAGCTAGAGTTAGCGTCTAATATTTCTTGGCACCTTACATCTCAATACGTCTATTATTCCGTTTCAAATGGTTATAAGTATGATTTGGTTCGTACAGATTTAAATTCAGGCAAGTCTGAGCGAGCTTCTCTACTGAAATACGCATTCTACGCAAAATTTCAACTCCACCCGAGCGAACAAAAGCTATTGCTACTGCAACGAGCAGCACCGAGTACAGACCTTTACAACGTCTATTTTTAACTCGATACGATAAAGTGTCCTCTGCATCACATATCATTTTGCAGAGGACAACGGGCTAGAACGATCATAGGTGTTAAAACGCCTTTCTTAACCTTTTACTATGTGACTTTAAATAATCCAACTACCGCATGTAAGTATCCACTTGGCGGTAGAGTGTCATTATTACTCTTCCGTTGAGTTATCTTCCGGCCAACACTTAGGGAAGTTTGGGCAACTTGGGGTAATAATCTCACCATTTGGGGTACCCGTGGTGTTGGCACCATTCGAGTAATAAGGTTGCTCGGAAGCCTTTGCTGGTGCCCACAGAATAAAAAACACGGTGCCGATAAAAAGTGATTTCATTGTTGTTGAGTTTATTTTAGAAAACATATTATATCCTTGTGTAATTTTTGTTTTTAATTGATTTTAATTATATTTTTTGCTTAGTAGTGCTTATTCAGTAACATTATCACTACTGAGTGCATCACCTATTACCACTTTTTCAGCATTGGAAATAGGATGTAAGCAATCTCTTCGATGCTATCGTTTTATTCTTTATTTGTGCTGTGTTGTGACGTTGATGTTGGAGGTAGCGCCGGCCAACATTTAGGAAAACTAGGGCATGCAGGTGTTACTACAAAGTCATCCGTTACTGTTGCACTATCTTGGCTGTTAGTATCTTGCTCATAAGCATTTACAGATACTGTAGTTAAAGTAAGTAGAGTTGTTAGCGCTAGTTTTTTTAATGTAGAGAACATATTTATTTCCAATTTTTGAGTTTAATTTATATCGAGCATTCATTTACTTTATTATCGTGCTTCGATTTGATGAATCTACTTTAAGCGTAAAAAGCCTATTTACCACCCCACCATTCATGACTACGCATTATTTCAATTGATTACATACCAAAAATATAAATAAAACCAACAAAAACAACAATATGTAAAAAATCAATATTGCTATCTTTTATCTATTACTAAGTACTCTTTTGTTTTATTAGGCCATTCATAGCGGATAGTCACAGGAGTGTGAAGATGAAACGGGACCTGAATAGTTGTAATATGAGGATAAGTTAACATTGCTAACTAAGTTTTAGTGTGTAAGCCGCTATCATGAAATAAATCTGTCACAATACTTCAATGCCAGTTAACTCACAATAATGACTCCCAAGCTTACGGAAATCAGATCGTAATGTTAAATAAGCGGCTTATTTTTGGGTGTAATATTCGATTAATACTTCATGTCATAGCGCTCAGCACAGACTCAAATGCTCTTATACATTAGGGCATAATATGACACATAGTGTAGCCTTGATGGGGGTTCCAACTTTACACGTTTCATAGCAAAACCAGAGCTCTTCAACTCATAAGTGATACAACGTGCAGTACATAAAAAGACCACAACTAAGTGTGGCCTTGATGGGGTTCAACTAGGTAAATAAATATTATGAAACCGTTTCAGCGTGTGGGAAGTGGGCTTCTCGCTCTTTGTATTTGGCGAAAACGGGTAAACTTAACAAGGCAGCCATAACAGAAAGAGAAAATATAGCACTGAATGTCATACCACCAACGATCACAATGGCCAAGCCACGATAAATCTCCGAACCCACGCCAGGAATAATGGCCAGAGGCAACATTCCAAAAATACTCGTCAGTGTACTCATATATATAGGCCGCGCTCGTGATTTAATCGCTAATTGAATTTTATCGCCTATGGTATAGCGCAAACTATCAAGCTCATTAAAATGACCTACAAACAGAATTGCATTATTAATAACGAGTCCTATTAGAATGATGAACCCCATCATTGAGATAACATCTAAAGGTTGATAGGTAAAAAGATTAACGGTATTGAGTGCTAACATCCCGCCAATCAGTGCAATAGGTAACGATAGCATAATAGCCAAACCATTGCGGAAAGACTTAAACCACCCGGATACAAGTAAAAATAGAATTAGCATTGCAAAGCTAAACTGTTGCAGCATATCCGAAATAAGCTCATTTAATTTACTCGCGCTACCACGATAGGACACCGAAACGGACTGTGGCATATGTTGCCCAATAATAGGGGCCACTTGAACTTTGAGATCGTCAATAAAAGTGGATAAGGCAACGCTAGGCGGTGGCGTTACATTAATTGATAATGTACGAAAGCCATTTAGACGATATAAAGAACTTGGCCCGACATCCAACTCATAATCAACTAAGGTCCTTAACAGGGTGACTTTGTTTTCAAGTGGAAAATACAACGGTGTATCCATTACATTATTGATGGCATCCCAATCTTCCCCTTTGATATAGATTGGTAAGTTTTTTGTGCCATTAGAATATTCCCCAATGTAGACACCGTCGGTCAGAGCACGTAACTTCTGTGACAAATTATACTGGGACTCTCCCAACTCAAGCAGCTGATTGTCTTTTGGAGTAAAGATAATTTGTGGGTCATCATTATAAAGCGGTGTGTTGCTCCACGGGTTGGCATAACCCATATTGGTGTTTAGATGCTCATACACTTCTCTCCCAATTAATTGCAAATCATCCAGCGACGTACCGGTAAAGTCGATAGTAACCCGACGATTGGTAGACAAACCAAAACCAAGTAAAGAGTTAAAGTTGGCATACACATTCGCATGTGGAAAATCCGTTTCTAGTATATTTTTTGCCCAAGATTTTAATTGCTCAGCCTGCTCAGGTTCTTTGGGATATAGCACCAACTGGACCGACGAACTTCCCGAAACAAATGACAAAAATTTATCAATAAGCGGGCCTTGTTGCTGTTCCTGCTCAGCTTCAATCAGTTGATTTATGGGCATCAACAACTCACTGGTTAACGCTTCATGATTCATACTTTGGTTGACATTAACAGACACGTTAACACGCGTTCCTTCCACTTGCGGTAGAATGTTCAACTTAGGCGCGAGTAATATCAGTCCGGCGATTGGTACTACCACTAATAACAGGAGCATCGCACTTCGGTTTCGTGAACTTACTACCATACGTGCAAGGCATGCAGAAATTCTATCGACAAAGTCTCCTGTCGTATCCAGAGCTTTGATGCTAGGCAAAATATAGCGTAAAAGCAGTGGTAACAGCAGTAATGCAACAAACAAAGAAGCGCCTAGAGCCGATGAAATAGTGATGGCCAAATCGTGGAATAACTTGCCCTCTGCACTTTGCATCAAAAGTATTGGAGCAAATACGATAATGCTAGATACCACTGAATTTACCAGCGCTCCCGATACCTCAGCCATCGTTTTATGTATCGCATCTACAACACGCTCCCCCTGCTCTCGATATCGCACTGCAGTTTCAACCACGACGATAGCAGCATCCAAAATCATGCCCGTCGACAGAGCAATACCGGCAAGCGATATCACATTAAATGTTCTACCCAAAACTTGCATAGCCAAAAATGTGGCCAAAATGGAAATTGGCAAACTGATGAATATCATCGCGATAACCGGGAGCTTTCTAACAAACAAAAATAGAATTAAAGTAGATAATACAACCCCAAGGATCAGGTTATTTTGCACCATACTTACTGCACTATTGATGGTTTTAGAGTCATCCTTGGTCAATTCCATTTGTACACCTAGCTCAGGCAGTACTGTAGTATTGAGTTCAGTCATCACTTTTCTTAGCTGTGCCAAAGATGCCAAAGCATTTGAGCCAGTTGCAGCATTAACGCTGACATAAAAAGCTTGCTGTCGCTTCCAGTAAACTGGCGATGAATCAGTAACAAAGGCATTTTCGATGTAGGCAACATCACCGAGTGTAACCACCTTTTGATCATTCTTAGCGATAACTAACCCATTGAGATCTGAGATATCACGACGTCCCTCAAAACGTACCGCAAAGTTGCGTGTACCTTGTTCAACGATACCGACACTTTGATCTAGAGAATTGCGCAAAATATTTAGCATTTGATCTATCGTCAATGTGTATTTAGTCAACTTTTCAGGGTCAAAAATAATATCTATGCGCTGTTCAGTAGACGCTAAAGGCGAGAGGCTGCTAATGCCCGGAATCGCTAGGATTCTAGGTCTGACATATTTCTCAAATACTTCTGTGTATCTTGCTCGATCAGCCGGAACCCCTGCACTATTTGGGAAAAGTACTAGCCCGGCAATGCTTCCTTTATTATCTTTTGACTTGTTTTGAATGATTGGTTCTAGTGCTGTTTTTGGCCGCGTATTAAATTGATTCATCTTATCGATAACTTCAATATAAGCTTCCTGCATATCGGTGCCTGGCTGAAAGGTCATATTTACCCAAGCAAATCCCGTCCCAGTATCGGTTTCATAACGCAACACTCCGGGCACTTTACTTAGCAGCTCCTCTACTGGTTCAACAATCTGACGTTCCATTTCCATGGGCGATGCGCCCGGCCAGAAGTTTCCTACAACAATTCGGTCTTCACCGATATCTGGAAGTAATTGAACAGGGAGTTTGGGTATAGCGGCAATACCCAAGATGATTATGATGAGAAAAAAACTCACCACGTAGTGAGGATTTTTCAGTATTCTGCTATTCATAATTGAGCTACCCTTTCATCCACTTTTACTACATCACCGGATTTCAAACCTAGCCCACCTCGAGTGACAACGACCTCCCCGGCAGATAGTGCACCGCTCACGACATAATCACCATTAATGCCAGCAAGCACCTTTACATTGGCTTTTTCTACTGAACTATCAGCTTTTAACTTGTAAACAAAACTATCCTTGCCTCTTGGGATCAGCGCATCACCAGGAATAAGCAGACTATTTGGTATCGTGATTGTGAGTTTTATGGACAGGTTAGAGCCTAATACTAGCTTATCTTTCAATTCAGGTTCCGGTTCAACAAATAGCTTTACAGCGCCAGTCCCTACACTTACTTCAGGTACTACTCTCGCGACTTTGGCTGTGCCTATGCGCTTCGGTACCTGTAGCTCACTTTCGATGATCAGTTCAGCATGCTCATCAATATAATCAAGTAGTTCAATGGGAAGCTGACTAGATAGCTCTATCGCAGCAAAATTATTGACTCTCGCAATCGCATCCCCTTCTTGGACAAATTCGCCTTTACGTACGAAGGTTTCTGCAACAAAGCCACTTTCAGAAGCACGAATTGTGCTAAGCGAAATATGTCTTTGGATTTCTGTCAGACTGACTTCAAGCTCAGATACCTTATTTTTGGCGCTCGCAAGCTCATAAGTAAGCTGATCTAACTCCGATTGATTAACACTTTTAGTTTTTGATAAGGTTTCGAGTCGCTTTAACTCAACATTAAGATGCTGTACCTGAGCCTCAGCTTGGTGAATCTCAAAGCGCTTTTTTTGCTCCGACAACGATAGAAATTGAGTATCCAATTGTGCAATCACATCGCCAGCATTTACTCGCTCTCCAATCTTTTTAATCCTAAGAACGTGCGCACTGCTGTAACTAGATAGTACGATGGCATCTGAATCAACAACCTCTGCAACCAACTTACTCGTGATCCCTCGGCTGTTTTCGACAACCGGAGCGGTAGTCACGATACGCTGCGCCAAGCTGTGCTGAGACACAAGGAGTAGCAACAACAAACCGACTTGATGCGTAAAAATTTTCATAACTTGATCCCCGTTGATTTCACTTTTCTCTGTGTTTGTTTGGGTGAGTTTAGAGAGTAGAAAGCGGATACGAGAAGTGAAGTGTTGTTACCTCACGCCACAACGTGTGACCAAGTAATTATTAGCTTAATAAACATATAGTTATAAAAATAAATACAAAAAGTAATGAATCGTGACAAACAGCTTAAGCCTGCATATTTGATACGTCAGCATTCCTAAAAAAGAACTTCAGCATAAAGAATTAACACTGTCACAATAAGTTGGTGGCCATTTTGTAGCTCTCCTAAGAGTAGGAAAGGTTAAATGTACTAAGTGATACCAATTCGCTTAATTAAGTGAATTGGAATAAACCCAAGGAGGCAACCTCGGTGAGAAATCTTGAACTTCGTTTGGGTCGGTCGGCTTGATACTTTCAAATTGATTGGGTGGTATACACCGTGCATAAAAAAACCCACGCAACGCGTGGGTTTTTGATAACCAGATAGGTGGTTGCTTATTTGCGCAGCTGGCGAATAACGCGTAGTTGAGCAAGGGCTTCTTCTAGTTGTACTGCAGCTTGTTGGTAATCCAACTCACCAGTAGTACCAGAAGCCATTTGCGCTTGCGCTTCACGTTTAGCTTCTTCAGCAGCTTGCTCATCAAGCTCTTCCGCACGAATAGCAACGTCCGCTAGAACAGTTACTGTTTGTGGTTGAACTTCAAGCGTACCGCCTGCAACGTAGATAACTTCTTCTGAGCTATCTGCTTTAACCAAACGTACCATACCAGGTTTTAGGCCAGTCAGTAGTGGCGCGTGACCTGGATGAATACCAAGCTCACCTTCACTACCTGTCACTTGGATAGTAGTCACAGCGCCAGAGAACAAGCTCTGCTCTGCACTTACTACATCAAGGTGTACTGTCATTGCCATAACAACCTCCTAATTACATGTTTTTAGCTTTATCGATCGCTTCGTCGATTGAGCCAACCATGTAGAATGCCTGCTCAGGCATATCATCGTAATCACCGTTTAGGATGCCCTTAAAGCCAGAGATTGTGTCTTTAAGAGATACGTATTTACCAGGTGCACCTGTAAATACCTCAGCAACGAAGAATGGCTGAGATAGGAAACGCTGGATCTTACGTGCACGAGATACAACTTGCTTATCTTCGTCAGATAGCTCGTCCATACCTAGAATTGCGATGATGTCTTTCAGCTCTTTATAACGCTGAAGAACTGTCTGAACGCCACGTGCTGTGTCGTAGTGCTCTTGACCGATAACTTGTGGGTCAAGCTGACGTGAAGTTGAATCTAGAGGGTCTACCGCAGGGTAGATACCTAGAGACGCGATATCACGAGAAAGTACAACTGTCGCATCTAAGTGAGCAAACGTTGTTGCTGGAGATGGGTCAGTCAAGTCATCCGCAGGTACGTATACCGCTTGGATTGAAGTGATTGAACCTGTCTTAGTTGATGCGATACGTTCCTGTAGAACACCCATTTCTTCAGCTAGTGTAGGCTGGTAACCTACTGCTGAAGGCATACGACCTAGAAGTGCTGATACTTCAGTACCTGCTAGTGTATAACGGTAGATGTTATCTACGAAGAATAGTACGTCACGACCTTCGTCACGGAACTTCTCAGCCATTGTTAGACCAGTTAGTGCAACACGTAGACGGTTACCCGGTGGCTCGTTCATCTGACCATATACTAGAGATACTTTGTCTAGTACGTTTGAGTCGTTCATCTCATGGTAGAAGTCATTACCCTCACGAGTACGCTCACCAACACCTGCGAATACTGAGTAACCGCTGTGCTCGATTGCGATGTTACGGATAAGTTCCATCATGTTTACGGTTTTACCTACACCCGCACCACCGAATAGACCAACTTTACCACCTTTAGCGAATGGACATACAAGGTCGATAACCTTGATACCAGTCTCTAGAAGTTCAACAGAGTTGCTCTGATCTTCGTATGATGGTGCTGCACGGTGAATAGACCAACGCTCTTCTTCACCGATAGGACCCGCTTCGTCAATCGCGTCACCAAGTACGTTCATGATACGACCTAGTGTTGCTGTACCAACTGGAACCTTGATTGGCTCAGCTGTACCTTGTACTGGAGTACCACGACGTAGACCGTCAGTACTACCTAGTGCGATACCACGTACCACACCGCCACCTAGCTGCTGTTGCACTTCTAGTGTCAAACCAGCTAAGTCGCCTTCTGTAACTTTTAGTGCGTCATATACGGCTGGCACGTTGTCTTGTGGAAACTCGATGTCCACAACGGCGCCGATAATTTGGACGACCTTACCTAAACTCATGTCTATTCCTCTTATTAAACTTTGCCGAAGCGTTACACGGCAGCCGAACCGCTCACAATCTCACTGATTTCTTGTGTGATTGCGGCTTGACGTGCCTTGTTGTATACCAGCTGTAGCTCATCAATCAGGCCACCTGCGTTATCTGTTGCGGCTTTCATCGCAACCATACGGGCAGCTTGCTCAGAGGCAGCATTCTCAACTACGCCTTGGTAAACCTGAGACTCAATAAAGCGCACAATTAGTGTCTCTAAAATCGCCTCTGGGCTTGGCTCATATAAGTAATCCCAAGCGTGAGCTGATACTTCTTCTTCAGCTTTTGGCAAAGGTAATAACTGATCGATAACAGGCTCTTGTTTCATTGTGTTGACAAACTTGTTGTACACAACGAATAAGCGGTCAATTTTTCCTTCTTCGTATGCATCTAGCATTACTTTTACAGGACCAATTACGTCCTGTATTGAAGGTGTATCTCCCAGCCCTGCCTTTTTGGCTTCAAGCGAACCACCAAAACGTTTAAAGAAACCAGCAGCTTTGCTACCTAGTGTTGCGAACGACGCCTCAACACCCTTTTCTTTCCACGCTTTCACGTCTTTCGCTACACGCTTAAACTCGTTTGAGTTTAAGCCACCACAAAGACCACGGTCTGTAGAGATAACGATATAACCAACTCGTTTCACATCACGTTCTTCTAGGAACGGGTGATGGAAATCAAGATTAGCCTGAGCAACACGACCGATCACTTTGCGTAAGTTTTCAGCGTATGGACGACTAGACGCTACGCGTTCTTGTGCCTTCTTCATTTTAGAAGCGGCAACCATCTCCATTGCGCTGGTGATCTTTTGAGTATTCTTGATACTCCCGATCTTGCTTTTTATCTCTTTTCCGCTGGCCATGACTCTCTCTCCGAATCTCGGTGAGTAGTTACCTACTCACCTTAATAACACATTACCAAGTTTGCGTAGACTTGAACTTCTCAAGAAGCTCTTTAAGCTGCGCTTCGATCTCGGCGTTGTAGTTACCAGTTTCATTGATTTGAGCCATTAGCTCTGCGTACTCGCTCTTAGCAAATGCGATTAGGCTTGCTTCGAAATCAAGGATCTTGTTGATTTCGATATCTTTTAGGAAGCCTTTCTCTACTGCAAATAGCGATAATGACATATCAGCAACAGACATCGGTGCGTACTGTTTCTGCTTCATTAGCTCTGTTACACGCTCACCGTGTTCAAGCTGTGCACGTGTTGCATCATCAAGGTCAGAAGCGAACTGAGAGAACGCCGCTAGTTCACGGTACTGAGCTAGCGCTAGACGGATACCACCACCTAGTTTCTTAACAATCTTAGTTTGAGCTGCACCACCTACACGAGATACCGAGATACCAGCGTTAACCGCTGGACGGATACCTGCGTTGAACAAGTCAGTTTCTAAGAAGATCTGACCGTCAGTGATTGAGATAACGTTGGTAGGTACGAATGCAGAAACGTCACCACCTTGAGTTTCAATGATTGGCAATGCCGTCAATGAACCTGTTTTACCTTTCACTTCACCATTAGTGAACTTCTCAACGTAGTCAGCGTTTACACGAGACGCACGCTCTAGAAGACGTGAGTGAAGATAGAAAACGTCACCTGGGTATGCTTCACGGCCTGGTGGACGCTTAAGTAGTAGTGAGATTTGACGGTAAGCAACAGCTTGCTTAGACAAATCATCATATACGATTAGTGCATCTTCACCGCGGTCACGGAAGTATTCACCCATAGTACAACCAGAGAACGGCGCTAGGAATTGTAGCGCTGCAGATTCTGATGCAGAAGCAACTACTACGATAGTGTTTGCAAGTGCACCGTGCTCTTCTAGTTTACGTACTACGTTAGCAATTGTTGACGCTTTTTGACCAACCGCTACGTACACACACTTAACGCCTGTGTCTTTTTGGTTGATGATAGCATCGATTGCTAGTGCTGTTTTACCAGTCTGACGGTCACCGATCACAAGCTCACGCTGACCACGACCAACTGGGATCATCGCATCGATAGACTTATAACCAGTTTGTACTGGCTCATCTACTGATTGACGCTCGATTACGCCCGGTGCGATTTTTTCAACTGGTTCAAAACCATCGTTATCAACAGCGCCTTTACCGTCGATAGGCTCACCTAGCGTGTTAACAACACGACCTAGTAGACCACGGCCTACAGGTACTTCAAGGATACGACCAGTTGATTTAACTTTTACGCCTTCTTTAAGGTCAGCGTATGGACCCATTACTACAGCACCTACTGAGTCACGCTCAAGGTTTAGTGCGATAGCATAACGGTTGCCAGGAAGCTCGATCATCTCACCCTGCATACAGTCAGCAAGACCGTGGATGCGGATGATACCGTCGGTAACAGATACGATAGTACCTTCGTTACGCGCTTCACTTACAACTTCAAACTGCTCAATGCGTTGCTTGATCAGTGCAGAAATTTCTGTGGAATTAAGTTGCATGCTCTTTTTCCCAATTACGATTGTAGCGACGTCGCAAGACGATCTAACTTGCCGCGAACAGAACCGTCGATTACGGTGTCACCGGCTTTAATCACTAGGCCACTTACAATGGCTTCGTCGATGCTACAATTCAGCTTAACTTTGCGTGCGAAACGTTTCTCAAGTGCCGCGACCAATTTTGCTTGCGTATCATCTGCAAGCACTGTTGCTGAAACCACATCTACTTCGATTTCTTTGTCATAGTCTGCTTTTAATTCTGCAAACAATTCTGCAACAGCTGGGATGGCGGCTAAACGCTCATTTTCGGCCATCAGCTTGATAAGATTTTGACCTTGTTCATTGAGTTGCTCAGCACATAACTTGATAATGATTTCAGACTGCTGTGATTCAGTAGCGATGCTACCAAGTAGCGCCTGAACCTGCTCGTCGCTGGTAACTTGACCAGCGAAGAACAGCATTTCATTCCAAGCTTCAACTGTGCCTTTTTCAACGGCAAGTTCAAAAGCCGCTTTAGCGTATGGGCGAGCGATAGTAGTCAATTCAGACATGCTCATACCCTCCTACTTAAAGCTCAGCGACAAGTTTTTCAACGATGTCACTGTGTGTGGCTTGATTGATTTCACGCTCTAAAATCTTCTCAGCGCCTGCGATAGAAAGTGCAGCGACTTGTGAACGCAGCTCTTCTTTCACACGGTTGCGCTCAGACTCAATTTCAGAGTGTCCCTGAGCAATGATTTTTTCACGCTCTTGCTGACCACGAGTAGTCTCTTCGTCAACAATCAGCGCAGCACGCTTCTTAGCTTGTTCGATGATTTCAGCCGCTTGTGCTTTTGCTTCTTTCAGCTGTTCAGCACCTTGTGCACGTACGCGCTCAAGTTCTTTCTCAGCTTCATCAGATGCCGCTAAACCATCTTCGATTTTCTTCTGGCGAGCTTCAATCGCACCATTTAGTGGTGGCCATACGAACTTCATACAGAACCATACGAAGACCACAAATGCGATTAATTCACCTATTAGAGTGGCGTTTAAGTTCACGACCGCTCCTCCTTACTTGACAGTTGTTCGTTTCAGGTATTTTGCAATATTAAAGAGCGAACAACATGTACATAGCGATACCTACACCGATCATTGCAACGGCATCGATAAGACCAGCTAGGATGAACATTTTAACTTGTAGTGAAGGCGCAAGCTCAGGTTGACGAGCACATGCTTCTAGGAACTTACCACCCATGTTACCGAAGCCTAGTGCAGTACCGATAGCACCAAAACCGATTAGTAGTGCAACAGCGATAAGTTTAATAGCAACTGCGATTTCCATTTTTATCTCCAAAGTTTTAATAGTAAATTAAAGTTTAAGTTTAAGTTGTAAAAATCTTTATTATTCAGCTGATTAGTGACTTTCTGTACTAGCCATGCTGAGGTAAACGATAGTCAGCATCATAAATACGAATGCTTGAAGTACGATTACCATAATGTGGAATACTGCCCACACGAAGTGCAGTGGTAACTGCATCAAACCAATTGCACCGATAAGGATGAAGATCATCTCACCTGCGTATAAGTTACCGAACAAACGTAGTGCTAGCGAGAACGGCTTAGCAACCAATGCGATTGTTTCAAGTAGTAAGTTAAACGGGATCAACACTGCCATCATTAGTTTGTTTTTAGAGCTAAATGGGTGCAATGTTAATTCTGCAATAAAGCCACCGATGCCTTTGATTTTAATTGAATAACCGATCATCAGAATAAACACGCCTAGCGCCAGTGCAGCTGTCATGTTTAAGTCTGTTGTAGGTACAATCTTCATGTACACATCGTGTGAATCCATACCAAATGCTTGTTCACCAACAAAGCCAGCGAATGCAGGTAGGAAGTCAACTGGAATCAAATCCATCAAGTTCATTAGGAATACCCAAACGAAGACCGTTAGGGCTAAAGGTGCAACTAACTTGCTGTTACCATGATAAGTGTCACGTACGTTGGCACCAACGAACTCAACAACCATCTCGATAAAGCACTGGAATTTACCAGGAACACCTATAGTGGATTTTTTAGCGGCACTTCGGAAGATCCATAAAAATATTAGACCTAAACCGATTGACCATGCGAGGGTATCTACATGCCATGTCCAGAAACCACTATCCGCACATGCTTTGTTGAAGGCAAGACCGGCATCGGTCGAGCACATCTTGGCATTGGTCAAGTGGTGCTGAATATGGCTTGATAGAGTAACTTCTTCTGCAGCCATGTTTTATCCCAAAAGTTAATGATTAAAAAAAATCAGGACCAACCATTGTGTCAGCATCACGAGCATATACGCGCCAAAGAAAGGCAGCATCATTACTGAAAAATGCTTAAAAATCAGTGCAAAGAGCACAACAGTTAGCAAAAATTTTAATCCATTTCCTCGTTTTATCGAGGAATATACTTGATTTGCTTTGCTTG
Source organism: Pseudoalteromonas sp. NJ631 (assembly GCF_000276645.1). NCBI lineage: Bacteria > Pseudomonadati > Pseudomonadota > Gammaproteobacteria > Alteromonadales > Pseudoalteromonadaceae > Pseudoalteromonas > Pseudoalteromonas sp. NJ631. The sequence goes on along the minus strand of NZ_AKXJ01000011.1, from coordinate 54,603 downwards.
CACCCATAAATCGAAAGGCGTAAGCAGCAAATACAAAATTAGGGAGTACCAACACAGCGCCGCCAGCTAATGCTGAAACTCCGGCTTGTACTCCCCAACCTATAAAAACGATTACTGCAGCGACTAATGCTACGATACCCTGAATCAAAACACCTTGTAATGCGGCTCGCCTGTATGGGCGGGCTAACGAATGAGTCACTTTATATTAACCTTAATGACGTTAAATTTTATCAGGGTATGAAAACTGGCGAAATTATACTTGTTTCTGCTTAATTTGCAACTTGACGAGGCGAAATGTGACGTTTTTTGGACGCCAAATAGGTCAAAATTTGTTAGGGAGGAAGGCTTAAATTAAAGCCTGTACAAGAGTGGCTATTTTTCCATCAAAGTTCTTAGTATTCTCGCTATTTCGCAGCATATCGGTGAAGAAATAGCGGCGCAAAATAAAGCACCGCATTCACTGATAGTCAATTGGTTAAGTTTACCGTTAGTCAGCTTCATTCATTTCAGGGTTAATACGCCCCAAAATACCATCAAGCTCATCCAAACTAGCATAGGAAATGACCAGTTTACCTTTACCTTTTTGGTTGTAGTTGATCTCAACTTTCGCGCCTAAATTTTCCTGTAATTGCTGTTCAAGCAGCTTCACATCAGGATCTTTTTGCTTCGCTTCTTTTTTCTCAACCGGCTCTAAAATGGTACGAACCAGTTTTTCGGTTTCTCTTACGGTTAATCCTTTGGCCACAGCGGTTCTTGCCGCTTCAGATTGCGCCTCACCAGTTAGGGCAAGTAAACAACGAGCATGGCCCATTTCTATGTCGCCATGTTCCAACAAGATTTTTACATCATCATTGAGATTGTTTAGACGAAGTAAATTGGTGACCGTTGTACGCGATTTACCCACCGCATCGGCAACTTGCTGATGTGTGAGTTCAAATTCATTAAGCAATCGATCTAGAGCAATTGCTTCTTCCATTGCATTGAGGTCTTCACGCTGAATGTTTTCAATAAGCGCAATCGCAACAGCCGCTTCATCCGGCACATCTTTGATTAAACAAGGAACGGTATCTTGCTTTGCCAATTGTGCCGCACGCCAACGTCTCTCACCGGCAATAATTTCAAAGCTTTGCGTGGTAACTTTACGCACCACAATGGGCTGTAAAATCCCCTGTGAACGGATCGAACTCGCCAGTTCCTCAAGTGCCTGTTCAGACATATCTTTACGCGGCTGATATTTACCCGGCTTTAGCCACTCAATAGGTAATCGTTGTAACTCTTGTTCAACCGCCGATTCGGCAGGTGCTTCACTGACTGTTGCAACCGCTTCTTGTTGATTAGGCACAGGTGCCGCAGCACTTGGGTTAGGTTTAGCTGAGCTGAGTAGGGCATCCAACCCCCGGCCTAAACCACGTTTTTTAACCGACATGTTCTTTTTATCCTCTTAGGCAACCGCAGCTGCTTGCTTTTCTTTGCGTCTTAGCATTTCACCCGCTAGCGCTAGATAAGCTTTCGCACCGCTTGATGCTCTATCATAATACATCGCAGGCGCTCCAAAACTTGGCGCCTCCGCTAATCGCACATTACGAGGGATCACAGTCCGGTACACTTTATCGCCAAAGTGTTGTTTTAACTGCTCAGATACGTCGTTAGCTAGACGATTACGCGGGTCGTACATAGTGCGCAAAATGCCTTCAATTTGCAATCCTGGATTCACCAACTTACCGAGTTGGGTAATGGTGTCCATTAAAGCTGTTAATCCCTCCAATGCATAATATTCACACTGCATCGGAACTAAAACCGCATCGGCGGCAGCCATGGCATTTACCGTTAGCATATTTAATGAAGGTGGACAGTCGATGAATATATACTCATATTTATCTTTTATCGTCTCAAGGGCGTTGCGTAGTCTCACTTCGCGCGCAAACAACTCCATCAGTTTGACTTCTGCCGCGGTTACATCCCCATTGGCTGCGATCAGATGATACTCACCACTGGTTTCTGTGGTGATCACTTGATCCATTGCCGCTTCTTCGATCAATAGATCATAAACCGTTGCGACATCGGCGTATTTATCAACGCCACTGCCCATGGTTGCATTACCTTGGGGATCGAGATCGATCAACAGTACTTTACGTTTAGTCGCCGCCATGGACGCGGCTAAATTCACCGCAGTGGTTGTTTTACCAACACCACCTTTTTGGTTTGCTATTGCAATGACTCTTGCCACATTGTCCTCGACAATTAATCTTTAGAAAGAATGATTAAATGGCGCTCACCTTCAAGCTTGGGCACCACTAAACTAATATCTTGCGATAAACTCACGCCGTTTGGTAATTGTTCTAGCTCATCCGCAGGGTATTGGCCCTTTAGTGCTAAGAATACACCTTGGTTATCGATTAAATGTGAACACCACTGGATCATATCTTGTAGTGATGCAAAAGCACGGCTGAGTACACCGTCTAATTTAACACTTGGCTGATATTCTTCAACTCGAGACTGTACAGGGGTTACATTCTCAATGCCAAGCCCATGTTTTACCTGCATTAAAAATCGAACTCTTTTACCAAGGCTATCAAGAAGAACAAAATTGATGTCCGGTCTAGCTATCGCTAAAACCATACCCGGTAAACCCGGTCCGGTACCAACATCAATATAGTTACTGCCCGTTAGGTGTGGCGCAACAACCAAAGAATCCATGATGTGTTTTACCATCATTTCTTTTGGGTCACGAACGGAAGTGAGGTTGTAGGCTTTGTTCCATTTATCCAGCAGCTGGACATATTCGACCAACTGCTGCTTTTGTTGTTCGCTGAGCTCGATTGAGGTATCAGCGAGTAATTCATTCAATTGTTCTAGTAACACAGTGTTCCACTGCTATTACGCCGACTTACGTAATAGCCCTTGCTTTTTCAGATACACTAATAATAGCGAAATAGCAGCAGGGGTGATACCAGAAATACGTGAAGCTTGGCCAATCGTTTGTGGACGAGCATCACTTAGCTTTGCCACAACCTCATTTGACAAGCCGCTTACCAAGCTATAATCAAACTCAGCAGGCAGTAATGCCTCTTCATGACGAAGCTGTTTATTAATCTCATCTTGTTGGCGCGCAATGTAACCGGCGTACTTAGTTTGGATCTCAACCTGTTCAAGGGCTGGAATATTATCAAACTCAGATCCTAATCCTTCAATTGCCATCAGGTCGTGATAATTAACCTCAGGACGGCGGATCAGATCTTCAAGACTGGCTTCGCGTACCAGTGGTTTTTTCAATAATCCATTTACCGCTTCAAGTGCAGGGTGATCTTTATGGATCCAAGTATTGCGCAGACGCTGTGCTTCTTGTTCCATAACTTCAAGCTTGTCGTTGTATGCAGCCCAGCGTTCATCGTCAACTAAACCTAATTCGCGACCTTTTTCCGTTAGACGTAAATCCGCATTGTCTTCACGCAGTAACAAACGGTATTCAGCACGAGAGGTAAACATACGATAAGGTTCTTTTGTACCAAGCGTTGCTAAGTCGTCAATCAACACACCGGCATAAGCTTCATCACGGCGCGGTGTCCATGCTTCACGGCCTTGAACTTGAAGAGCTGCGTTCATACCTGCAATTAAACCTTGGGCACCAGCTTCTTCATAACCGGTTGTACCGTTTATTTGACCTGCAAAGAATAAGCCATTGATAAACTTAGTTTCTAATGATTGCTTAAGGTCACGGGGATCGAAGAAGTCGTACTCAATTGCATAGCCAGGACGACAAATATGCGCATTCTCAAAGCCTTTAATAGAACGCACGATCTCCAGTTGGATATCAAATGGTAAGCTGGTGGAGATACCATTTGGATATAGCTCGTATGACGTTAAGCCTTCAGGCTCTACGAAGATCTGATGTTTTTCTTTATCAGCAAAACGCACAATCTTATCTTCGATTGAAGGGCAGTAACGCGGACCAATACCCTCAATCACGCCAGCATACATCGGCGAGCGATGTAAGTTATTGCGGATCACATCATGGGTTTTTTCATTGGTATAGGTGATATAACAAGGGATCTGTTTTGGATGATCAGACACTTTACCCATAAACGAGAAAACCGGAGTAGGAGTATCGCCTGGTTGCTCTTGCATCACTGAAAAATCAACCGTTCTTGCATCGATACGTGGTGGGGTACCTGTTTTTAGACGATCAACTCTAAAAGGCATTTCACGTAAACGCTTAGCCAAAGCGATAGAAGGAGGATCGCCAGCACGGCCGCCTTTGAAGTTTTCTAAACCAATATGGATCTGGCCACCCAAGAAAGTACCAACCGTTAGCACCACTGAAGAAGCACTAAAGCGCAAACCCATTTGAGTTACGACACCTTTGACCTGATCGCCTTCAACAATCAGATCATCACAAGATTGTTGGAAGATCTTTAAGTTTTCTTGATGTTGCAAAATGTCTTGGATCGCCGCTTTATACAATGCGCGATCTGCCTGAGCACGAGTCGCTCGTACCGCAGGGCCTTTCGATGAATTAAGGGTTCGAAATTGGATCCCACCTTTGTCGATTGCTTTGGCCATTGCACCACCAAGCGCATCGATCTCTTTAACCAAATGACCTTTACCAATCCCACCAATAGCTGGGTTACACGACATTTGGCCTAAGGTATCCATATTGTGTGTTAACAATAAGGTATTCATACCCATACGTGCAGCTGCAAGTGCAGCTTCAGTGCCTGCGTGTCCACCACCAACAACGATGACATCAAAATGTTCATGATAAATCATTTACGGGATCCTACTTAAAACAACCGAGCAAATTTAGAAAGGATGCGTATTCTACCTAGAATTAACCAGAAGTGAAATGGTTAAACTTTGCACAACGCAAAAAAGAGATCACTTAAAATATATAAGGATCTTTTTAAAGATCTTTATTGATCTTACTACTACTGATCCTTTGATCTGTGAATAGTTTTGTATTCCTGTTTAGATCCAACTGCTTAACTAAGATCAATTGGTGTGAATTAGATCGGATCAACGGGCTTAAAACCTTTGATCAACTTGCCACTTTATTCACAGGGTTAGATCTGAATTATTTTATCCAATGGATAAGTAAGCATAGATCAGCAGTTAGATCATAGGTTATCCACAATACGATCTAAAATAGACTGAATTTGTGAATAACTTCTGTGTATTTCAATGTTGCACTGTTAAGCGACACATTCAACAAACTTAGGTAACCAAGCAATAGCGGTATCTTCTGGTAGATCTGGGTGTAAAACATCGATCTTTTCTATGTCTAACAGCTGTGTAGCACCTTTTTCTTTAAGTAGATCAGCAAGATTAATAGCTGCATGATTAAAGGTGTCGTAACTTGAATCACCAATTCCCACTACCGCAAAGCGTAACTGGCTTAGATCCGAGCTCGCTTTTAACGCTGATATAAAAGGTAATAAGTTTTCTGGATAGTCACCGGCCCCATAGGTTGATGTCACCACCAGCCAAAGTGCTTGCTGACAAGCTTCAAGCTCGGGTTTTTCATGCAAATTCACGGTATAACCTTGAGATTCAAGCGATTCCATAAGCTGTTCAGCAACGTATTCTGCTGATCCCATTTGGCTGCCTACAATAAGATCTAAAGTTTGCATTGTTACCCTTACCTAAGTCGTATTGCGCGCCATCTTAGCGTTTAACGTGAATATGTAAAGAGGGCTTTGAGGTTATTGGATAAAAATATTTGCACAAATAGTGTTTAATTTTTAGTGTTTTTACTTATCTATATGAAATAAAAGCAGAAAATAAAATATTCCTAAGCTTAACTCGGTGATTTATTTGTGGATAATCTATGGGATAGCTGAGCCTAAAAATACTTTTATAAGCCAAGGCTCATGCTTGAAACGGTAAGAACTTCGCTGTTTTTGAACAAATTTTGAGGTTGTGGATGAGGTGTTGTGGATAACGATCTAAAAGCTGGAAGTCGATCCAGGCTTTTAGATCTATATAGTTAGATCCATATAATAAAAGAATCTAAAAAAACGGTCAGATCTTGGGGGGTTATTTAGTTTGACAGCCAAGTTGTGCGGACTGATTGCTCAAATAAGAAGTCTACAGTATGTTCTTCGAGCAGCCTTCTGGTGGCTGATTCTTGTAGTGCTATCACATGATCGCTGAGAGCATTACCCGATGAGATACGTTTGACTCCTAACTCTGCTAACGCCTGTTTATCACTAAATCCAGGCAACAGCATCGCATTGACTGGAATTGAAAGCAGGGCTGTTAGGCGTTTTATCATGGTGGTGTTGGTTAAACCGGGAATAAAAAAGCCATCGCAACCTGCTGCTTGATAGGCGAGTGCACGCTCATGCAGCGCCGCTTCCGTCCACTGTGGTTGTAAGCAAAGATCACAACGGGCATTAATAAAGAAATGATCGAAACCGCCATGACGTAAAGCTTGTTTGATTGCCTGCAATAATGCTTGGTGTGCCTTTATATCGCGTAAGCTGCTCTGGTGACTGGGTTTGTCTTCAATATTGATACCTGCAACGCCAAGGTCGGCCAATTGGATAATATGTTTGATGATCTGATTTTGATCCGCGCTGTAGCCTGCCTCAATATCAACACTTAATGGAATAGTGATCACCTTAAGAATGGCACTTACTGTTTGTAGTACATGGTTAAATGTGAGTTGTTCTCCATCTTTGTAGCCCTGATGATTAGACATGCCCCAGCTTGTTGTCGCAACGGCCTGACCACCAGCCTGTTCGATGATAAGCGCTGATGATGGATCCCAGCAGTTAGCTAGAAAAAGCGGGGCTGATTGTTGGTGTAGTGCATTGAAAGTTGTAGATAGCGCCATTTTATTTCTCCTAAGTTGCAGCGCTTAGGATACGCAGTGTACGGGTGTTGGACTGGCCAGATTTAGCACTTAACGTGATTGGGTAGATTTGCGGTTATCGCTTAGAACCTTATTATAAGTGTGCTATTTTTTACTTTTTATTAATATTTATCAAAAGCTTAAGGGTAAGTTTGATGTTGACCTAGTTATATGGATTCGAAATAATAGTGTCGATATTAAGGAACTACAAAAGGTAAAACATGGATAAGGATCTGCACATTAGTGCTGCTGAAAATTGGTACTCATTTCGTATTAATGCATCTGGAGAGTTGGAATTTAAACGTGTTGCACTGTGGGCTGCTGATAAACAGGGTTCTGTCAGAGGATTAGTCTCTGGTACTGCCAACAAAAAATTCGCCAACTATTTATACAATGCGCCATACGCACACGGTGGTTATATTCATTGGGATGATATGACACCCGATCAACAGAAAAAAGCAAAGCAGGACTGTCAAATAGATATCGACAGGTTAAAAGAGCTGCAAGCAGAGGACGCCAACGCGTAGCTGCCACTCGCTGTACTTAGCATTTACTTGAAATTGCCGCAGTTCACAAAGCTGCGCTTCATTATCTTTTTCTACTCTATAGCCCGATTAGTGCGGCTATACGTCAAATTCAATTAGAAATAATGACATGAACCAATTCGATAAAAACCAGATAATCACGCTGGATATCCAAAGCCCGCAACAAATACAATTAGCATTAGCTCAGTACAAGACCTTGTTGGACAGCGATAAGGCCTGTTCTAATGGTCAGTTTGATGTTGAGTTTAAGCAACTTGATGAAGAGGGGACGCGCCGTTTGCAACCGCAAGATAGTGGCAATAACCTAAAGTTGCTTCAATCTGCATTAGATTTAGGCCAAGAAGGCGGTGCTCACCATTACGATCACACCATACTCGATGATACCGAAAGCTATATTTCTGAGGTCATTTTGTTTGCAGCTGCGCTGCAATATCCTGAAATTAAAGAGGATGTTGTAGAAACCACCAAGGCAATAGTGGCCTATAGCCGACGCCAAAATGACACCGATGAAATGTGGCTTGATGATATGCGGGTATTTGGCGTTGAAGCTTTGTATATGCTTGCAAAGACGGATATACAGTACACCTATTTGCTAGCACAATATTTTGTGCCTTATTGGGATGATGAACATGCCTGCGGCTATGAAAGCTATTTAAGTTCGTTGCTACACGAGCATGGTTGGCATCGTGAAATGATCAAAGCGTTTATTTGGTGTGACAACGATAACTTTAGATCTGGCATGTTCAAAAATGATCAATACAGTGAAGAATGTGACTACCAGCCGCTTGGGGAATATTTACGTGAGAACCCTACGAGTTATGAGCAATTTAAAGCATTAGTCATTGCACGTTTTCAAGCTGAACCGGTATTACTTGCCGATGTTGACACCATGTGTGATGAGGATGAAGAAGAAGACCTTAGTGGTCATCAGCCTGTGATCTCTCTGTATCAATCGCTATTCCCCCATAGCTGTTTTTATGACGATGAAGAGGCCAAAGACAGCTTTATGGCAATGCCATTTTTTGGCAGTACCCTCGAAAATGAAGCGTATGATTTGCAACAAAAAGTCCAATCACAGGTTGATGGCCCATTAGTTAAAATTGCACAGAGTGCCATTGCTGCTCGTGCAAGCTATCGCGCTTATCTTGCTAGAGATGAGCGTAAATATGAGCTTAACTATGGTACTAATTTGTTGAAACCTTTAGTGCTGGCTATGCCCCAAGGCCAAGTATTATGGCGCTATATTGAAACTGGGGAACCACAAACAGTATTAGAAACAGTCTGTGAAGTAGATGTGCTTGAATTAGCAAAACTGCATGCCAGTGACATGGCTGAGCACCTTATTGATCAATTGAGTAGTTTTGAGCGTAATAATCAAGGCATAGCTGAGGAGCTGGAGTCGGTGCTCAGTCTTGTGCGAGGCGACCTACTTACTGATCATTTCAGTGAAGAAGCTGAATATACACAACCCAATGGCATGGTGTTGACGCTTGCGGTACGCAAAGATGCAGAAAATAACTTACTACAAGCTCGTGCTGAGCAGTACCTTCGTGTAATTGATGTATTTTACCATGCCCTAGGCAAGCGTGAGTTTAGCAAATATATGATGGCATCTCTTACCGAAGGTGATGAAGCTCTACTCTCCAGAGAAGCCTACTATCAGCGCTACACTCGACTCTCCGTGTCTGATATCAAGAGCGCGGCTGAAAGTGCCAACGCCAAAAATATCCAGTCGATATTTCGTCACTTTACTAACCCGGATGAATTACTTTGTCGCAAGCATCTTAAGTTGGTTGATGAGCATTTTCGCTCATCGCGTGCGCTGTGCCACCCAGCGCAATGGCCGCAATTGGATATGGGATTAATTACACTGGCCAGCTATCACCTGCACAGTGATTATAATCAGCATATTGGCGACGATATTACTGAGGCACTAGCAAATTATCTAAACGACAGTCATATTTGGCAACTCGCTGCCCAACACATAATTCAGAAATGTCGTAAAAAGTCAGATCATTATAACCCTGATAATTTAGGATTGTCCGAGGCACAAATAACTCGGATCTGTGATTACTTTACCGCAGACACGCCGCAAGAAGATTTGAGCAGTTTATTGGCATTAGTGCAGCCGCAGTTGTATCGAGATGAATGTTGTCGCGGCGATCTTTATCTAAACAAGTTTAGTGAAAAGCAACCAAGCTATCAGCTTTTTAAAGATCATGATGATGATTTCCAACGCTTTACCCTAACTGCATTTTTGTTGCGACAGCTACCTTTCCCCCAGCAAAATAAAGCAGATCGTTTGTGGCAATTTATTATTGCATTAGCGCCAGTTAGGGCTGCACGCAACGTGCTTCGTGCTTATTCGGATGATCATTGGAGCATAGAATTTGACACTATACTCGATGAAATTGAGGTCTACGAACAGTTAAGTAAAGCTGGGATAGATGGCGGTATACTAAATGCCTATGAAATGAGCAACCAACGTTATAACTCCGAACGCTACTTGAATTGGATAGAGATTTACAGCGAAATAGCTAGTGATGATAACAGCATGTTTGGCAGCATGGGACGTAACAAAGCCAAAGCTATGGAGCAGGGACTCGCGTATATCAATGAGCGCACGAAAGTTGAGTTTTTACATCATGTATCGCTTAAACACCCGGAAGTTGAGCTTGATTTCAGTCATGATTTACAGCGCGCGATTGATATTTTTGTGCAATTGAACCTGCACTCTTGGGAGCATGCGTTAGCACAGGAATTAGGTAGGGATTGTCTATATTTTGGTGAAGGTGAAAAGTTACCAAAGAAGCTGCATAAAGCCATTGTAGCGGATAGCCTCTCAATACACGATAAGCCTTGCCATGTTGATGGTCGAAGTTGGGAAGCGTGCACTGTGCTACAACAGCAAGGAGACAATTACGTTATTGTGATGGCCGATCATGAGGTGCCACTTGCTTGGTATGAAGAAAGGCTGCCATCGGGGCCATTACTGATATTTTCAGAGCAGCTTGAGCGTGCGGCTATTATAAAATGCGTGGCTGAACTGCAAGTGCAATCCAATCGCATTAACGCGATTGTTGAGCAAACGATGACTTATTTAGATAACGAAGTCGAGTTTGATGTCATGGCTGCGCTGTTTAAAGGACAAATCTCCACCGAGTTTATGCGTATCGATGCCGATGAATATCAAATGTATAGTCTCCGTCAGTTTGTGTGGATGTTAGATGCTAAGCGTCGCAACAAACTGGTACGTCTGCTTCTTAATCATGATTATCGGGGCTTTAAATTAATTGAAGCGCAAATGGAACAACCTTGGCTATTACATCAACTGGCACACAATGAGATAGATTTTGAAACTTACCTATCGAAAAGCGGTGAATATGAAGGCGAAGCGTCCGAAACCGGGATGGCATTTTTGCTCACCTGGTTATTTGATATCGGCGTTAAACCCGAACATTTGGTGCTGTTTTGTATTAAGCGCAGTCACTTTGACGTATGTCGTGAATTTATCGTGGCACATGCCCGTGGCCAATATGGCAGTTTTAAACAGAGTTTGAGCTATTTATATGCTGATCGCCGCGCTGAACTTCCCGAAATATTCAGTCAAGCAGCAGACGCTGAAGCATTGCTAGCTCCATTAAGAAAAGACAAATCTCGCAAGGTAAAAGAAGCGGTAAACCAATACGCTAGTTAGTGTGTAGTCATACGCCCAAAAAAGGCGTATGACTACTTAGATATTTGGGTTATTTACCAATACAAAATGAGCTAAAGATTTTGCCCAGCAAGTCATCGGAGGTGAATTCACCGGTGATCTCATTGAGGTATTGCTGGGTAAGGCGTAGCTCTTCTGCCAAAATTTCACCGGCAATATGCATTTCTAGCTGAGTTTGACCTATTTCTAGGTGCTCAGCTGCGCGCTCTAGGGCGTCTAAGTGACGACGGCGAGCCATAAAGCCACCTTCAGTTGCACCAGTAAATCCAATACAGGCTTTTAGGTGTTCCCTCAATAAATCAATGCCTTGAATATCTTTAGCACTTAGACGGATAAGGGTATGGCCATCACTCGTTGTTGCGCCAACGGCTTCACCGCTTAAATCGACTTTATTGCGGATCACGGTAATTTCCATGCCTTGCGGTAATTGCTCGATAAAATCAGGCCAGATCTTCGCAGGATCGGTTTCGTGGGTTTCGGTGCCATCCACCATAAATAGTACGTGATCGGCGCCGCGGATCTCTTCCCAAGCACGCTCTATGCCTATCTGTTCTACTTTGTCTGGACTATCACGAAGTCCTGCGGTGTCGATAATATGAAGTGGCATGCCATCAATATGAATATGTTCACGTAGTACGTCTCGTGTGGTACCTGCGATGTCTGTAACAATCGCAGCTTCACGGCCTGCTAAGGCATTGAGTAGTGAAGATTTACCAGCATTAGGGCGGCCTGCAATCACCACGCGCATGCCTTCACGCATGATGCTGCCTTGTTTGGCTTGTTTACGCACTTCTGCGAGTTGCTGAATAATGGCTTCTAGGTCACCCGAGACTTTACCATCGGAAAGAAAGTCGATTTCTTCATCGGGGAAATCTATTGCGGCTTCTACGTACATGCGAAGATGAATTACTTTCTCAACCAACGTATTGATATGTTTAGAAAAGTCACCTTGTAGTGAATGTAGCGCACTTTTTGCAGCTTGCTCGCTGGTGGCGTTGATCAAGTCTGCGATAGCTTCTGCTTGCGTTAAGTCTAGCTTGTCGTTCATAAAAGCACGTTCTGAGAACTCACCAGGCTTTGCCAAGCGCACTTGCTCAATTTTGCTGATTTCCTTTAACAGCATATCAAGTACCACGGGGCCACCGTGGCCTTGTAACTCAAGGACATCTTCACCGGTGAATGAGTTCGGCCCTTGGAAGAACAATGCAATACCTTGGTCAAGTTGTTCACCTGCTAGGGTATTGAATGGCAGGTATTCGGCATAGCGAGTTTTTGGGCACTTACCTAAGATTTGCTCGGCAACTGCTCGGGCTTTACACCCTGAAACTCGAATAATACCAACGCCACCGCGACCCGGTGCGGTAGCCTGTGCTGCTATGGTGTCTTGTGCGATCATGATGACTCTTTAGACTGTCTGGTTAATAGCCATAATTGTACAGCAATTGATATATCTCAGGTATAGCTGGTGGGTAATATCTAAGTCTGCTCATTGCGTTTTGGGTGGTTGATGACCTTAATGATACGGTTATGCGCTTTTGTCAGGTATAATTATGGTCACAGTTTTTACTGTTCTTACTAGCAAAGGTTGTATAAGGGAAACTAACGCTGTGCTGCACTTTCTTCAATACCGCTTCGATCCAAATGTCTCGTGTTTATATCGTGATGCTGAGCAAGTGCCACTTAGGCCGAGAGTCGCGCAGCTGTTGGCTTATTTTTTAGCTCATCCAAATCAAATTGTTACACGTGAAACATTGCTCAGCACATTGTGGCAACACGGTGAGTTTAGAGAAGCTGCACTAACACAAAGTATCACTGAGCTAAGACAAGCCCTCAAAGATAACGCCCAGCAACCCACATTTATTAAAACCATACCGCAGCAAGGTTATCAGTGGATTTGTCCTGTTGAGAGCCGCACATTTAGCACATTCAAACTCACTACAACAATGAAAGCGATGTTTGTCGTTGGCGCTGTCGCGTTAAGTGGAGTAGCCGCGAGTGTTTACCTCGTTTCTAGCTCAGCACCCGTTGTCACTCGTGTTAAAGCTGAACAAGACTCGTTAATCATTGTGCCTATGGTGAATGAGACGGGTGTGCAAGCCAATGCGTGGTGGGGTTATGCGCTTGAAGCGGCATTGAGACAACATTTACAGTCTCATTATCAATTAGTACCGCGAAGCCAATATCCTGAGCTTGCAGAGAATAGTGCGATTAAACAGCTCACGCTTTCACTAAAACCGATACAACAGCGTTTTTTACTCAGTGTTACTTATGGAGATACGCAAAGCGAGATAATTGTTGAACAGTTAGATGAGAGCTTTGAAGCGATTGCAACAGAGGTTATTGCGCAGTTAGCGCTAGGTGTTGACACTAAAACCGCCAAAAAATCATCCTTAAATCTAGCAATGAATGACTATTACCGCGGTGTACAAGCATTAAATGAACAGGGACCTCAACTGGCAAAGGCATATTTTGAGGCGGCTGTGGCACAAATGCCAGAACATCTAGAAAGTCAGTTGGAGCTTGCGCAAATTTGTTGGCAGCTCGGTGATATTGATTCTGCCACACGTCGATTCGAACAGATTTCACTAAGTTCAGCTTCAACCGCAACTCGTGCTCGCTACCACCTCTATTACGGAGAGTTTTTCAAGGCACGAGGCTTACATCAGCAAGCGTTGCAGCAAGCTCAGCTTGCCCTCGATGCTGCTGAGCAAAGCCAGCAAGTTGAATTGATTGCGATGGCATATCAACTCAAAGCGGATGCTTTTTGGGTGTTACAACGTTGGGATGAATACCAGCAAGCGATGAGCTCAGCGCATGTTTTGATAGGCAGTCGCTCGTTTGCCTATAGCGAAGCACAGCGGAGTTTCTATCTTGCCAATCCACCAGCGGCTGGTCCCGCAGAGAAAACGTTACTAAACTTAGAGAAGAGTAAACCTGTGCTCGCGCAAGCCATTGCCTATTATGAGCAAACAGAGCAGACCATGAATCTAATAAAAGCTTTGTTTGCTTATGGTCAAAATTACTTAGTGCCAGTGGTTGAAAGTGAGCCTAGTTTATTAAAAGCCCTCGCTTTAGCTCAGAAAAATGGTTATCACTATTTAGAAAAGCAAATACTCACTTACCTAGGATTCTACTATATTCAGCTACATCAGGGAGAAAAGGCGCTACGGTATTTAAATGAGATTAACGGCGAGCCGCGTTTTATTCCAAGTTATGAGCAACAGCAATTACTGATTGGCATGGCGCATATGGATATCGCATTGCAAACGGGTGATACGGATGCAATGCAAAGTGCAATTACGCAATATCGAATGCTGTTAGAAAGCGATTATATTTCTTCGGTGACGCGTGCCAACGTTAAATTGTTACTGGGTTGGACCTGGATCAAAGCGGGCAAGCTCGAATTTGCAGAGCAGTTGACGATTGATGCAATGCACGATTATCAAATGTTACAGCTACAAGAAGTTGAGACCTATGCGCTCTATACGCAAATGTATATCCACCTTTTGAGAAACGAGCCTCAACAAGCGCTTGAGATCATTACAGCACATCAACATACCAATTCACATCTTTTATTGCTTTACGGTGTTGTTGCGGCTGATATGTTAAATGAAGAAGCGCTGCAAAAGCGCTTTTCAGATAAATTAGCTGGACTCGAAAACAGCCAATTACTACAGCAACAGTTGCTGCAAATACGCCAGCAAAGCAGCATCGATAAGCATTTTATTGCTGAGCTTATCGATGCCCCTTACAGCGTCTATTGTCAGAGTAAATGGACGATAAATTAGGCCCTAGTCTAAGTTGGGTGGCTGATTACCGCGATAAACGATTTCACCGCGTTTGTCTTGTACCACCCAGTAAGGTAGCTCTCTAATCTCAAACTGGCTAAATACTTCGTTGTGGTGATCGAACACAATATCGTGTTTGATCTCAAAACGTTGTTGGTAGTCTCGAGCACTTTGTTCTTCCACATAAAAGGGCTTAATCACAGTAACGACCGGATACGCACTCGAGGCAGCGAGTTGATTGTTTTGCTTTATTCTCATTTCACAGGCAGGAATATGTTGAAACGGACACAAGCTATCGCTGAAAAATAACACTCTGTATTGGCTGTTTATAGTCGCTATCGAAAATGGCGTACCAGTGAGTGTTTGCAATGGGATCCGTGTTTCTTTCTCTGTGCTTGGTGCACTGTTAGTCGTCAGCAACTCTCGTTTGATAACTTTGTCGTCTTTAACGATAACACGTACAGGCGTTTGCCTTACTGCAAAGCGTTGCATCAACTGGTTTTGCTTATCAATGGCTAACTCAGCATAGCTTGGATAGGCCATTTTAAACTGCGCTAAGCTTGCCTCATCAATATTAATATCGGGCTGTAGCAATCTCCTTGGTGCTAGTGGCGTTGGTAGAGTTGTGGGCTGTACATACTCATCCCAAATATTAATAAATACATACTCTTGCGTGTTAGCGTGCGCAAACAAGCTGAGACACACAGCGGCGAATATAAGCAGGGCTTTAATTGATGACATTAGTTTGCTCCTTGAAGTGTGTTCAGATGTTGTTGCAGTTCATCTGTAAACAACGCGCTGCGATAGATCTCTTTGCCGTTTTCATCAATGAGGATGTGTTGTGGCGTGCCTAACACTTGAAACTGCTGAGTTATCTTGCCACTACTATCAAATACCGTTGGAAACTGGTAATTATGTTTATCAAGGTAAGCTTGCACGCCTTTTTTCGACTGATTGAAGCCAATATTGATGGCGATAACTTGATAGTGGTTATTGGCTTGCTGAAAGCTTTGCTCAAGCAGTGGCATTTCCTCCACACAGTAGGAGCACCACGTTGCCCAAAACTTCAAGTAAGTGACTTTGCCCTGACTGGTTACGGTATTGTTTGCAAGCGTATTGGCGGTAAGTACGGGATAGTCCTTTGCTGCAGACATTGTGCTGAGTAACATAAAGAGTGAATAAAAAATGATTTTTTTCATGGTGGTTCCTTTGCGTTTTATAGCCAACTTTTGCCAGCTTGAATAAGAAAATATTGCGCCATCGCGACTAAGATAAGTGCGGTTGCTGTAGTGATGTGATTTAACCAAGCTCCAGATCTTGGTAATGTATGCAAAAAGCGCGTGCTTAGCCCTGCTAGCAGTAATAGGGTGCTCATACCGAGCGCAAAACTAAACAGCAACGCGCCTCCTAAAAGAGGTTGCTGGGCATTAGCAACGAAGAGCAATATGCCACCTAGTATTGTAGATGTACAAGGAGCCGCAACAAGAGCGCTGGCCATGCCCATTAGAAGAGGTGCTGGTGAGCCTGTTGAAATAGCATTTGGCAAGCGTGGCAGAGAGGTTAAGCCTTTTGATACCGCAGCAAAGTAGAGTAATAGATTGGCAAAAATAAGCAGGACCCAAGGGTTTGTAGCTACTTGGCCAAAGAAGCTACCGGTTAATGCTGCAATAAATCCAAGCGCGGCGTACACCGCTGCAAAGCCTAGTGCATACCAGATTGGAGCAAGGCGAATATGGCGTTGTTGGCTAAGGGTTGCAACTGTTATGGGAAGTATGGGATATACGCAGGGCGTAAAGCTGGTGAGTACACCTACTAAGAGTGCAATAGGCACTAACCACCAATCAGTTTCGGCACTGGAGAGTGCCTGTAGTAACGTAGATTCAAGCATCGTCTTCTCTTTGCATTTTTTAACTGCAAAAGAGCATGACGGATAGCACTAGTTTGACCTATCAAATCGTTATAAAATCGCTATCAAATTTTATCAAGTGCTTGTTTAAAATGCATAAAAAAACGGCTCAAAGGAGAGCCGCTTTTTACTATAGTGCGTCGGTATTAACCGCGTACTTTCATGCCTTTTTTCTCCATGCCACGGTAGATGATAAGCATCTGAGCGATAGAGATAAGGTTTGAAACCAACCAGTAAAGTACCAGACCTGATGGGAACCAAATAAAGAAGATTGAGAACACGACTGGCATGTAAGTCATCATCTTTTGTTGCATTGGGTCTGTAACTGTCATTGGCTGTAGTTTTTGGGTTAGGAACATACTTGCGCCAAATAGCACAGGTAGTACGTAGTACGGGTCCATAGCTGAAAGGTCTGTTAGCCATAACATAAACTCAGCATGACGTAGTTCTGTTGATTCAAGGAATACGTAGAACAAGGCTAGGAAGATTGGCATTTGTAGTAATAGTGGGAAACAGCCACCCATTGGGTTCACTTTTTCCTTACGGTACATTTCCATCATCGCTTGGCCGAACTTCTGGCGGTCATCGCCATAACGTTCTTTTAGTGCCTGCATCTTAGGCTGTAGCATGCGCATTTTAGCCATTGAGGTGTATTGCGCTTTAGTTAGAGGGTATAACGCTGTTTTCACAATCAAAGTGATAGCAATAATCGCCAGACCCCAGTTACCTAATATACCGTAAAGGAACTTAAGCAGAGTCAGTAAAGGTTGTGAAATGAACCATAACCAGCCGTAGTCTACAGTGAGATCTAGATCTTCTTGAATTGCTTCAAGCGCTTCTGTGTCTTTAGGACCCATGTAGTACACTGCATGGATAGTTGCCGTGCTGTTTGCTTGCACATTGGTTGGCTCGCTCTTCATACCAACAATACCACTACCATTTCTAAGCGCGGTATAAATCGTATTATTGGTTTGCTGATCTGGCACCCATGCACTGACGAAGTAGTGCTGTAGGAAAGCAACGTAGCCGCCTTGGGTATTTTTATTCAGGTTCGCATCCGCCATATCAGAGAAGCTGTATTTCTCATAAGGTTCTTCAGCGGTACCATAGGCTGCGCCTAAGTAGGTCTGATCAACCATGCTGCCCTTATCTTGGCGTGTACGTTTGATTTGTGTGTATAGTTGTACTTGAACAGGTGATGAGGTGGTGTTGTTAACTTGGTATTCTAAGTCAACGTCATATTTACCTGCTTTAAATACATAAGTTTTTGTGTACTGTACGCCTTTCTCATCAGTAAAAGTCAGTGGTACACGTAATGTATCGCCATTTAGCTCATATTGCTGTTGTGCCGACTCATAGACTGGGCGACCAGCTTTGTTTGCATCTGGGCCGTTTAAACCAATTAAACCACTCTGTGAAACATACTGCTTGCCTTCAAATTCACCAAGTAACATGAAAGGCGTGTCGCTGCCATGGGTTTCTGCGTGTTGTAGTAAGTTGGCTTCAACGATATCACCGCCTTTAGTATCAATTTTTACCGAAAGTACATCGGTAGTGATACTAATGACAGAACGTGTTGCCTGAGTTGCTACAACTGGGACATCGGATTGGCTTGATGCTGGTACATCAGCTTGCTCTTCTGTTGGGGTTGAGTTCGCCACTTGTTGTGTGACGGCACTGGTATCAGCTTGTGGTTGGTTTTGTTCTTGTGTCCACTCTTGGAACAGTAGGAACGAAACCAGCAACAAACCGATAAATAAAAACGTGCGTTGCGATTCCATAACAGCTCTTATTTCTCGTGTTGTTTAACTTTAGTCGACTTCACAGGTACAGGATCATCTCCACCTGCGCTCAAAGGGTGACATTTTAATATGCGTTTAACCGCTAACCAACTCCCTTTTGCAATTCCATGTAAATTAATTGCTTGAATTGCATAACTAGAACAGGTCGGGTTAAAGCGACAATGAGGCCCGAGTAGGGGGCTAATCCATTGTTGATAACCGCGGATCAGCAATATAAGCAGGTGCTTGGGAAGCGAACAAACTGCTTTGAACTGATCTCTGATCTTGTTATGCCCTGAAGTTGAATTCATGGCTTTGTAGATATCAATTTCCTCAATTTACTGCTTCAACCCAAGTGGGTAAAAACAGACTATTTTTCCATTGATATAGCTGATTAAAAGGTGAGCTAACCTTACCTTAATTGGCGTAAAATTACTATGCTAGCAAGGGTAAATGCGCCGTAAAAAGGAAAGGCTAAAGCAGATTATTGCTTTTTCGCGTTAGCTTGAGGATTTTTTGAACGCTTGTGTTGAGGTTTCGGCTTAAAAGGTGGTTTAGGTGCACCTGGCTTACAACGTTCATTTATTTTGCGCCACATCTTAGTGAGCTGTTTAGTTAGCTCTTCATTAGATTGCTCGTCAACACCGGTTTTGACCATCAACACAATATCGATGTTATCAAGTTTATGACGATTTAATCGAAAGCTTTCTCTGGCAAGTCGTTTGATACGGTTTCGTTGACATGCTTTTTTGCAGCGTTTTTTAGCTACAGTTAAGCCGAGTCTTGGATGACCAACATCATTTGGTTTTGCAAGTAGAGTAAAATAAGGCGTAGCAGCGCGAGCTGGCTCTTGAAATATGCGGGAGTAATGCGAGGGAGTTAACAGACGTAACTCCCTGCTAAAGCTAAAGTCTTCCACTAAATATTAAGCAGAAAGTACTTTACGGCCTTTAGCACGACGACGTGCTAATACTTTACGACCGTTCTTAGTCGCCATGCGAGCACGGAAACCGTGAGTGCGCTTGCGCTTAAGTACGCTAGGTTGAAAAGTTCTTTTCATAACAATTCCATCCGATCGGTTAAAAGTTAAAACATCCTATGCAGGTCGCGATCCTGGCACAGGTGCCATTGCGAGCGCGAGATATTAAAGCTGAGCGCGTCTAAAGTCAATCAAAATCTGTTCTCTGTGGCTAAATAATCCACAGTAGGATTTCTTTATCCTTATATATAGACAAAACTTGGCAAAGCTATCGAGCAAACATAGACGATCTACATAAAGTAGGATCAATACGAAATCGATCTGCATAGATCTGATCCGATGGGCGGCATTATAGCATTTAGTAAGAATAGGAAAAGCTCTGGAAAACTAAATTTGATCTTAATTTTGGGGTGAGATCGGGAGAGTTTTTTGCTATGATCTTACTTGTGGGTAAAAAATAAAAACCTTTAAATTTCATATGTTTATTTTTTTGCTAGGGTGAGATCTTGCTTTTTCTAAATGTCAATATTGAACTTGTGGATAAGATCACTTCATAATACCCCGCTTCCACCAGTGATTTTGTAATAAAAACTAAGTATTTCCGGCGATCCTTTCATTTAGATCTGACTATTTAGATCTGAATGCTCTATTTTTTATTTCCGGGAATCAAAACCTATTGGAGTTCAGAGTGTATCTGTCGGTTTGGCAAAGTTGTTTATATGTTTTGCAAGATGAATTGCCATCTCAGCAATTTAGCATGTGGGTAAGACCACTACAGG
Organism: Pseudoalteromonas sp. NJ631; assembly: GCF_000276645.1. Lineage (NCBI taxonomy): Bacteria > Pseudomonadati > Pseudomonadota > Gammaproteobacteria > Alteromonadales > Pseudoalteromonadaceae > Pseudoalteromonas > Pseudoalteromonas sp. NJ631. The sequence goes on along the minus strand of NZ_AKXJ01000011.1, from coordinate 34,257 downwards.
CAGAAAGTACTGATGATACGCTAACTATCTATGCGCCGAATCGTTTTGTATTGGATTGGGTACGAGAAAAGTATCTCCACCGCATCAATGAACTGCTGATTGAAATCTGTGGTGATGAAGCACCAGAGCTGCGTTTTGATGTGGGTAGCAAACCTGTGTTAGCTGCACAGCCAAGTGTATCTAACGAAAAGGCCACAAGTGTAGGTCATGCAGCTGATAATATGTCGATGCTGCAAGGCACTCAGCCAAAAATGGCAGAAAAAGTTGAGCCTGCTCCTAAATCTTCGCACAAGTCTAATATTAAAGAGAATTACACCTTTGATAACTTTGTAGAAGGTAAATCTAACCAATTGGCTAAAGCTGCTGCAACACAAGTTGCTGATAATCCAGGTTCTGCATTCAACCCCGTATTTATTTATGGTGGAACTGGTTTAGGTAAGACGCACCTGTTACACGCTGTAGGTAATGGCATCATTGAGCAAAAACCGGATGCAAAAATTGTTTATATGCATTCAGAGCGTTTTGTTCAGGACATGGTTAAAGCACTACAGAATAATGCCATTGAAGAATTCAAGCGTTACTACCGCAGCGTTGATGCATTGATGATTGATGATATCCAATTCTTTGCAAACAAAGAGCGTTCGCAAGAAGAGTTCTTCCATACTTTTAATGCGCTGCTTGAAGGCAACCAACAAATTATTCTAACTTCTGACCGTTACCCTAAAGAAATAGAAGGGGTCGAGGATCGACTGAAGTCGCGTTTTGGTTGGGGGTTAACTATTGCTATTGAGCCTCCAGAATTAGAGACTCGCGTTGCTATCTTAATGAAGAAAGCGCAGCAAAGTAATATTAACTTGCCACACGAAGTTGCCTTTTTTATCGCTAAGAAATTACGCTCTAATGTGCGAGAGTTAGAAGGTGCGTTAAACCGCGTGATAGCTAATGCCAACTTCACTGGTCGTCCAATTTCTATCGATTTTGTTAAAGAAGCGCTACGCGACTTATTAGCGCTACAAGACAAACTCGTTACCATCGATAATATCCAGCGCACCGTGGCGGAATATTATCGAATTCGTGTTTCTGACTTATTGTCAAAACGTCGTAGCCGTTCGGTTGCAAGACCAAGACAAGTAGCCATGGCATTGTCTAAAGAACTGACAAACCACAGCTTGCCAGAAATAGGTGATGCATTTGGTGGCCGCGACCATACCACCGTGTTACACGCGTGTAGAAAAGTAAAAGCACTTCGTGATGAAAGTCATGAGGTAAAAGAAGATTATCAAAACTTAATTAGAACGCTGTCTTCTTAAGGGTTAAATGATGCAAATAACGATTCCAAGAGAACTATTTTTAAAGCCACTGGTACAGGTGTCGGGTGCCATTGAGCGCAAACATACACTGCCTATCTTGTCTAATGTATTGCTAGAAGTGAAAAATGGCGCGTTACATATGACAGGTACAGATTTAGAGATAGAGCTTGTTGCATCTGTTGCCCTTGAAACCAATGTGCCAGACGCCAAGATCACTTTACCGGCGAAAAAGCTCCTAGATATTTGTAAGAGCTTGCCTGATAACTCGGATTTAGTGCTGAGTAGCCAAGAGCATCAACTGCTACTGACTAGCGGTCAAAGTCGCTTTTCATTGACAACCTTAGCCGCTGAAGACTTCCCTAATCTTGAAGAGTGGGACGGTGAAGTTGAGTTTGCCATAACGCGTTTAGAGCTTAGAAAATTGCTAGAAGCAACGCATTTTTCTATGGCTAACCAAGACGTACGTTACTATTTAAATGGTATGTCGTTCGAAGTAGATAATAATGAAATTAAAACGGTAGCCACTGACGGTCACCGTTTAGCAATTGCGCAGCAAAAATTACCAGAGTCATTGCAAACGCAACGTCAATTGATCATTCCTCGTAAGGGCGTGCAAGAGATCATGCGCTTACTGCCTGCGGATGATGAAACTATCACCATTCAATTTGGCGCTAATCATGTGCGCATCATCGACAGCGAATTTACTTTCACGAGTAAGCTAGTGGATGGGCGATTCCCTGATTATCGTCGCGTATTACCTCGTGGCGGGGACAAGTTGGTTACCGCAAATCGCGATTGGCTACGTAGTGCATTTCAGCGCGTATCTATTCTTTCTAACGAGAAGTTTCGTGGTGTGCGATTGAATCTGAGTAATGGGCAATTAAAAATTAGTGCCAATAACCCAGAGCAGGAGCAAGCTGAAGAAATTGTTGAGGTAGGTTACCAAGGCGATGATCTTGAAGTTGGTTTTAACGTTTCTTACTTATTAGACGTGTTAAATACAATAAAGTCTGAAGATGTACAGTTTACGCTTTCTGATGCGAACAGCAGTGCGCTTATTGAAGCCGCTGGTGACGAACATGCAATGTATGTAGTTATGCCGATGCGTTTATAGAGTTATGAGTTTAACTCACCTTAGCCTCAATGCGTTTCGAAACATTGAGGCGATGGCGCTTTCACCTAGCAATGCCGTTAATGTCATTCTCGGTGAAAATGGTAGCGGTAAAACCAGTCTGCTCGAAGCCATTTACTTTCTCTCCAGTGGTAAATCTTTCCGTACCAATCTGCAAAAATTAATGATCAAGCATGAGGCTTCTCATTGCGTTATTCATGCTAAAAAACAACTACATAACTTGTCTATACCGCTTGGTATTAGTAAATATACCAGTGGTGAAACTAAGCTTCGAATTCAGGGGCAAGCAAGCCGGAAAGTGGCAGAATTAGCACAGGTTTTACCTGTTCAAGTTATTACACCAGAAAGCTATGAGCTGTTTTTTGGTGGTCCAAAAGAGCGTCGTAAGTTTCTTGATTTAGGTGTGTTCCACGTGGAACATCAGTTCTATTCCACATGGAAAATGTTTAATCAGGTGCTCAAGCAACGTAACGCTTTATTGAAATCTAAACCGAGAGATCTCCAATCCCAGCTAAGTTATTGGGATAAGGAGTTTGTACGCCTTGCTGAGCAAATAAATATGTTTAGAGAGGCTTATATAGGTAGGTTTCAGACGCATTTTTTTGATAAGATAGGGGATATAAGCCCTATATTTAAAGGCCTTGAAATTCGCTTTCAAGCGGGCTGGAAGGGGGAACTCGCTGAGGTATTAACGAATCAGTTAGAGCGAGATGTAAAACTTGGCTATACAAGTAAAGGGCCGCATAAGGCTGACTTTAACTTTTATACTCAAGGAAACAGCGTAGAACATATTTTTTCTCGTGGTCAACTCAAGTTATTACTGTATGCACTTAAAGTAATGCAAAACAGTTTGATTGACCAAGAGAGTAATAAGCAGTCAATACTGCTTATTGATGATTTACCTTCGGAGCTTAGTGAAGATACTAAGGTGGCTGTATCGCGTCTGTTGGCGCAATGTCAGTCACAGCTGTTTATCACTGCTATTACTCCAGAAAGTATTGCCGCCGTTATTGAACCAATGGAACGTGAAATTAAAATGTTCCACGTGGAACATGGCAGCTTAATAACAAAATAATTGGAAGAAACCATGTCGGAAAATTACGATTCGTCGAGTATTAAAGTACTTAAAGGATTGGATGCTGTAAGAAAGCGTCCGGGAATGTATATCGGTGACACAGACGATGGTACGGGTTTACATCACATGGTGTTTGAGGTCGTTGATAACTCAATCGACGAAGCACTAGCAGGATATTGTGACGATATTTTCGTAACAATTCATACCGATGGCTCTGTATCTGTTCGAGATAATGGTCGTGGTATCCCAACTTCAATTCACGAAGAAGAAGGGGTTTCTGCGGCGGAAGTTATCATGACTGTACTACATGCCGGTGGTAAATTTGATGATAACTCATATAAAGTATCTGGCGGTCTGCACGGTGTAGGTGTTTCTGTTGTAAATGCACTTTCTGAAAAACTACAATTAACAATCCGCCGTGATGGCAAAGTGCATCAGCAAAAATACACAATGGGTGTTCCAGATGCGCCGCTAGGTATTATCGGTGAAGCGGAATCTACTGGTACAGAATTGAGATTCTGGCCAAGTGCTGAAACTTTCTCAGATACAAATTTCCACTACGATATTCTAGCCAAGCGCCTACGTGAACTATCTTTCCTTAACTCTGGTGTAAGCATCATTTTGAGTGATGAGCGCGAAGAGAATAAACAAGATCACTTCAAATACGAAGGCGGTATTCAAGCATTCGTTGCATATCTAAATCGTAAGAAGACGCCAGTTCATCAAAGCGTTTTCCACTTTTCGACTGAGCGTGATGATGGCATTAGCGTAGAAGTCTCTATGCAATGGAATGATGGTTTCCAAGAAAACATCTACTGTTTTACCAATAACATTCCTCAACGCGATGGTGGTACTCACTTAGCGGGTTTCCGTGCAGCACTTACGCGTACGCTTAACACCTACATGGAAAAAGAAGGCTTTAATAAAAAGTATAAAACCAGTGCTACAGGTGACGATGCCCGTGAAGGTTTGACCGCTGTTGTTAGTGTTAAAGTTCCTGATCCTAAATTCTCTTCACAGACAAAAGATAAGCTCGTTTCTAGTGAAGTGAAAGGGGCTGTTGAGCAAATGATGGCTGAAAAGCTAACGGAATTCTTGCTAGAAAACCCAGGCGATGCAAAAACCGTTGTAAACAAAATCGTTGATGCTGCGCGCGCACGTGAAGCTGCACGTAAGGCCCGTGAAATGACTCGTCGTAAGGGCGTTATGGATTTAGCTGGTCTACCGGGTAAACTCGCTGACTGCCAAGAACGAGATCCTGCACTTTCTGAACTATATATAGTGGAGGGTGACTCGGCGGGTGGTTCTGCTAAGCAAGGTCGTAACCGTAAGAACCAAGCAATTCTGCCGCTCAAAGGTAAAATCTTGAACGTAGAAAAAGCACGCTTTGATAAGATGCTTTCTTCTCAGGAAGTGGCAACACTAATTACTGCATTAGGCTGTGGTATTGGCCGTGATGAATATAACCCTGAAAAGCTAAGATATCACCGCATCATCATCATGACCGATGCGGACGTGGATGGTTCACACATCCGTACGCTGCTACTGACTTTCTTCTATCGTCAAATGCCAGAGATCATCGAGCGCGGTTATGTCTATATTGCTCAGCCACCACTATATAAAGTGAAGAAAGGTAAGCAAGAGCGCTATATTAAAGATGATAATGCACTAACTTCATACCTAACGACATTAGCACTTAACGATGCTGCGTTATACCCAGCAGAAGGTGCTGAGCCAATTTCTGGTAACAAGTTAGAAAACTTAGTGCATGATTATCAAAATACGATAGATATTATTGAACGTTTAAAGCGTAAGTACCCGTCTTCAATCATGAACCGCTTGCTTTATCATCCAGAGCTCACCGAGTCAGACTTATCTGATGAAGCAAAGGTAACGGCGTGGACTGAAAACTTGGTTGCTGACCTTGTGAAGAAAGATGAAGACGCCACTATCTTCAACGCAGAAGTTGCATTTGATGAAGAGCGTCATATGTATTATCCGGTGATCAATATTCGTCAGCACGGTGTTGATAAAGCGCATACTTTGAACTTCGATTTTATTACATCTAAAGATTATGTTCGCATTGCGAACACGGGTCGTCAGATTGGTAGTTTGATCAGCGAAGGCGGTTATGTACAGCGTGGTGAGAAGACGCAAGCAATCGAATATTTTGAGGCTGGTCTTGAATGGCTTATCTCAGAGTCTAAGCGTGGCTTGTATACACAACGCTATAAAGGATTGGGTGAGATGAACCCTGACCAACTTTGGGAAACAACGATGGATCCAGATGCTCGCCGTATGCTACGTGTGACTATTGAAGATGCCATTGCTGCAGACCAATTGTTTGCAACCTTGATGGGTGACCAAGTTGAACCTCGTCGAGAGTTTATCGAAACAAATGCACTGAGAGTTGTTAACTTAGACGTGTAAACTCAAACATCAAGTAAAAAGGAGGGATTTTCCCTCCTTTTTTTATGCTTTAAAGCTTAAAACCCTCCTGCGCTCGCGGTATACTGAGCATAATTTTCAATCATTGAATCTAGCGTAAGCGCCAAATTACTGCAGGCGTTTACATACGATAAGTACCAGATAAAAATAAGCCAACTATGCAAAAATACGATATCAAAACCTTCCAAGGTTTGATCCTGGCTTTACAGGATTACTGGGCGCAGCAAGGCTGTGTTGTAGCTCAACCTTTAGATATGGAAGTTGGTGCGGGTACATTCCACCCGATGACCTTCCTTAAGTCCATTGGTCCTGAGCCAATGTCGAGCGCATACGTACAACCTTGTCGCCGCCCGACGGATGGTCGCTATGGTGAAAACCCTAACCGTCTTCAGCATTACTACCAATTCCAAGTTGTATTGAAGCCATCGCCTGAAAATATTCAGGAGCTCTACCTAGGCTCTTTAGAAGCGTTGGGCATTGATACATTAACGCATGAAGTGCGCTTTGTTGAAGACAACTGGGAGTCACCAACGCTAGGTGCTTGGGGATTAGGTTGGGAAGTATGGTTGAATGGCATGGAAGTGACTCAGTTTACTTACTTCCAGCAAGTTGGCGGTATTGAATGCTCACCGGTAACGGGTGAAATTACTTATGGTTTAGAGCGCCTTGCGATGTATATACAAGGTGTAGATAGCATTTATGATCTCGCTTGGACAGATGGTCCAATGGGGCGCGTAACTTATGGTGACGTGTTCATGCAGAACGAGATCGAACAGTCGACATATAACTTTGAATATGCGGATGTAGAGGCATTATTCAAGCAGTTTGATCAGTGTGAAAAAGAAAGCGAAAAGCTAATCGAAGCAGGGCTTCCTCTACCAGCTTATGAGCAGGTAATGAAGGCATCTCATGCATTTAACCTGTTAGACGCACGTCATGCTATCTCAGTAACTGAGCGTCAGCGCTATATATTAAGAGTTCGTGCTTTATCAAAAGCCTGTGCACAGGCTTACTATGACGCACGTGAAGCACTTGGCTTCCCGCTTTGTAAGGATAAATAATGTCGATTGAAAACTTACTCGTAGAAATTGGTACCGAAGAGCTACCACCAAAGGCGTTACGCAACCTTGCTGAGTCATTCGCAGAAAATACTAGGCAAGAGCTTGAATCATTAGAGCTTAGCCATGAAGGCGTGAGCTGGTATGCATCACCTCGTCGCTTAGGCATTCAAGTTAAAGCATTACAAACGCAACAAGCCGATAAAGTGGTTGAAAAGCGTGGTCCAGCTATTCAGGCGGCATTTGACGCCGATGGTAACGCGACTAAAGCGGCGCTAGGTTGGGCTCGTGGTTGTGGTATTGATATTAATGATGCTGAGCGTTTAGAAACTGACAAGGGTACTTGGCTGCTACACAAAGCGAAAGTAGAGGGGCAACAGACCTTAGCGTTACTAAGCGATGTGATCAACAAAGCACTGGCTAAGTTACCTATTCCAAAGCCGATGCGCTGGGGTGCGAACAAGACACAATTTATCCGTCCTGTGCATACCGTGGCTGCACTACTTGGTAGTCAACAAGTTGAAGGTGAAGTGCTAGGTAAAGCTATCAGCAATGAGCTGCAAGGACATCGTTTCCATCACCCAGAGCGTGTTCGTGTTGAACATGCTGATGATTGTCATGCAGTGCTAAAAGGTGCATACGTTATTGCGGATTACGAAGCACGTAAAGCGTTAATTCGTAGTCAGATTGAAGCTGAAGCTGAAAAGCTCGGCGCGCAAGTAGCGATGGATGAAGATCTTCTTGAAGAGGTTACATCACTAGTCGAGTGGCCAGTAACTTTAGTTGCTTCGTTTGAAGAAGCTTTCTTGCAAGTGCCTGATGAAGCACTTATCTACACCATGAAAGACGACCAAAAATACTTTCCACTGTTAGATAAGCAAGGCAACTTGATCAACAAGTTCTTGTTTGTTTCTAACATTGAAAGTAAAGATCCGAGCGTGGTGATCTCGGGTAACGAGAAAGTGGTTCGCCCACGTCTGGCAGATGCTCAGTTCTTCTTTGAAACGGATAAGAAGAAAACGCTGGAAAGTCGTCTTGAGTCACTTGATTCAGTGTTATTTCAGAAGCAGCTTGGCACACTAAAAGACAAGTCAGAGCGTATTTCGGCACTTGCAGGTTTTATTGCTGAGCAGCTTGGAGCTGATAAGGCACTAGCAGAGCGTGCAGGTTTACTAAGTAAAACCGATTTAATGACTGAAATGGTCATGGAATTTACTGACGTTCAGGGCGTGATGGGTATGCATTACGCGCGCATTGATGGCGAAGCGGAAGAAGTCGCGCTAGCACAAAATGAGCAATATATGCCGCGTTTTGCTGGTGATAATCTACCGTCTAACCCAATCAGTTTTGCCGTGGCGCTTGCGGATAAGTTTGATACTTTGGTTGGCATTTTTGGTATCGGCCAGACACCAAAAGGCGATAAAGACCCGTTTGCACTGCGTCGTGCTGCCATTGGCGCATTGCGTATTATGGTAGAAAAAGAACTACCATTAGACATTCAGAATATCGTTGCCAAAGCAATGACGTTATTCGGTGATAAGCTAAGCAATGCAAATGTTGCCGATGAAGTGGTTGAGTTTATGTTAGGTCGTTTCCGTGCCTGGTACCAAGATGAAGGTATCAGCGTGGATGTGATCCAAGCAGTACTTGCAAGACGTCCAACGAGCCCAGTTGATTTTGATCGCCGAGTAAAAGCGGTTAGTCACTTTAGAACGTTGGCGGAAGCTGAAGCGTTAGCTGCTGCCAATAAGCGTGTTAACAACATTCTAGCGAAGAATAACGTCGCGTCAGAAGCTGCGGTGGAGAGCTCACTCCTGCAAGAAGAAGCTGAGCAAACATTGGCTGCACAAGTTGCTGCGTTAACTGCTGAGCTTGCGCCTGTTTACGCTGAAGGTGATTATCAAACTGCACTGACGCGTTTAGCAAGTTTACGTGAAGCAGTAGATAACTTCTTTGATAATGTTATGGTAATGGCGGACGATGAAGCGGTTAAGGCCAATCGTTTAGCACTACTTGGTCAGTTAAGTAAGTTATTCCTTAATACTGCAGATATTTCAGTGTTACAAAATTAATTGCTGATACAAAAGCCAGCAACCTGCTGGCTTTTTGCTGATTGGTAAAAGCAAGTAAAAGGCAGTCTAGCTATGATTAAAAAACAAGGGGCAATGGCGATTGCGCTATTAGCACTTACCGCTTGTAGTAGTAACTTTCAATTGCCAACGACTTCAACTTCACCGGTTGTTGCCGGTGAGTTGGATAAGACAATGTATCTACGCGGTGACTTCACTCTGTGGGATGCCGAACCTCAGTATCGCCTAGAAGAAACACAACCGGGGATCTACGCAACAAAAGCAAGATTCATGAGCCCGGGTAAAGTGTATGAATTTAAAATTGCTGATGAGCAGTGGAGTGAAGGCTACAACTGTGGCTATAAGAGTGAAGGGCAGTTAACGCTAGGGCAACCGCTGGTCGCGGATTGTAACACGGTGTATAACTACTTTAGCTTCAAGCCAAGTAAAAAAGGCTGGTACGAAATCCGCTTAGATTATCGTAATCCTCGTTCACCAAAGGTGGTGATTGTAAAATCTTAAAAAAGCGGCAGGTGCCGCTTTTTTATTGTCTATGACTCACGAGCTCAAACAGTGTGTTAAAGAGGAGATCACTGACCTTTCTTAATCACATACTTGTAGGGAGATTCGGCCACTGCTTTGGCAACCAAAGTGTGATCCATAAATTCACAGAAGCTCGGAATGTCTCTTGTTGTTGATGGATCATCTGCGATAACTAACAACGTCTCACCTAAGTTCATCCGTCTTACCATGCCTCTAATCATCATTACTGGCTCCGGACAACGTAAGCCTACTGCATCTAAGGTGTGGTCGGTATTATCAAAACTCATTGTGGGTGGCCTTGTTAGTTACGTTGTTAGTGACGAAAACTGCTATTTTAACCGCATGTTGTAAGTAAGCTCAAGTTTGGATAACTCAAGTCTTAGCCAACCGAGGTGAGGCAAATGCAGGTAATAAAAAAGGCAAAACAGCTGTGCCGTTTTGCCTTGGTCACCAAGTTGAAGTTGTGTGCTGGTATTGTCTTATAAAAGCCCAGTACCAGCTGGTTGGAATTAGTTATCTACGCGCTCGAATACGGTAGCGATACCTTGGCCTAAACCAATACACATAGTTGCAAGACCATACTTCGCGTCTTTCTCTTCCATTAGATTGATAAGCGTTGTGCTAATACGTGAGCCTGAGCAACCAAGTGGGTGACCGAGTGCAATTGCACCACCGTTGAGGTTCACTTTCTCATCTACCTTGTCTAGTAGACCAAGGTCTTTTAGCACTGGTAGTGATTGCGCTGCAAAGGCTTCGTTTAGCTCTGCAACATCAATATCATCGATAGTGATACCCGCTTGCTTCAAGGCTTTTTGTGATGCCGGAACTGGACCGTAACCCATGATGGAAGGATCGCAACCTGCGACTGCCATTGACTTAACACGAGCACGAATTGGAAGACCGAGTTCTCTTGCTTTAGACTCGCTCATGACCAACATAGCTGAAGCACCGTCAGAAAGCGCTGAAGAGGTACCAGCAGTTACCGTACCCGATGCAGGGTTAAATACTGGACGTAGCTGTCCTAGACCTTCTAGGCTTGTCTCTGGGCGGATAACTTCGTCATGCTCGACAAGTACAGGTGTACCATCGGCATCATGACCTTCCATAGGCAAGATTTCTTTTGCAAAACGCCCTTCAAGGGTTGCGGCATGTGCGCGCTGGTGTGAACGTACGGCAAATTCATCTTGCTGCTCACGACTGATACCGTGCATTAGCGCTAAGTACTCAGCCGTTAAACCCATCACGCCGGCAGCTTGTGCTACAGACGTCGCAAGGCCTGGGTGAAAGTCATTACCATGTGTCATTGGTACGTGACCCATGTGCTCAACACCACCGATAAGGTAAGTGTCACCAGCACCAGTCATGATGGCGCGAGCTGCGTCATGCAATGCTTGCATTGACGAACCACATAGGCGGTTTACGGTTACCGCCGGTACGGTGTGAGGAATGCCAGCTAAGAGTGCAGCGTTACGACCAACGTTAAAGCCTTGCTCTAAAGTTTGCTGTACACAGCCCCAGTAAATGTCATCAATTGAGTCTGGTGCTACTTGAGGGTTACGCTCAAGTAGGCCTTTCATCAAGTGTGCGCTGAGGTCTTCGGCACGTTTATGCTTAAATACACCGCCTTTTGAACGGCCCATTGGGGTACGAATACAATCTACGATTACCGCGTTTTCCATGTTACTGGCCCTCCACTTGATAGAACACTTTACCTTCATCTGCCCACTGTCTAGTTTGCTCAGAAACCTGATAAATTTCACCAAGATGAGCGTACTTGTCAGCCATTGCTACAAAGTTTGCGAGGCCGATTTGGTCTAGATAGCGGAATGCACCACCTCTGAATGGAGGGAAGCCGATACCATAGATCAGTGCCATGTCTGCTTCTTGCGGTGAAGCAACAATGTTTTCTTGCAGACACAGTAACACTTCATTGATCATTGGCACCATACAACGCTCAATAATCGTTTGTTTATCAAATTCAGTTGGTGCGTCACAAATACCGCTCAGCAACTCAAGCGCGCTGTCGTCTTTACTCTTCTTCAGACGACCTTTGCGATCTGGAGCGTATTGGTAGAAGCCTTTTTGGTTTTTCTGACCAAAGCGATCGGCACCCGCAAGTACTGCGACAGGATCTTTGTCTTTACGTGCCATGCGAGTAGGGAAGCCATCAGCCATTACGCCAGTACAGTGATTTGCCGTATCGATACCCACTACGTCTAGTAGGTACGCAGGGCCCATTGGCCAGCCGAAGACATTTTCCATAACCTTATCTACTTTTGCGAAGTCAGCACCTTCTACAACAAGTTGGCTGAAGCCTGCAAAGTAAGGGAATAGAACACGGTTGACGAAGAAACCCGGGCAATCGTTAACAACGATAGGAGACTTGCCAAGCTTTAAGGCATAATCTACCACTGCGGCAACGGTTTCATCCGATGTTTGTTCACCACGAATGATTTCTACCAATGGCATTTTTGGCACTGGGTTAAAGAAGTGCATACCACAGAAGTTTTCTGGCTTCTCAAGTGCGGTGGCTAACTCATCAATACGAATAGTCGATGTGTTTGAAGTCAGGATGGTACCTTCTGGCAATTGCGACTCTAAACTCGCCAATACCGTTTTCTTGATTTTAGGGTTTTCAACAACGGCTTCTACGATGATGTCTGAACCTTGTAAGTCGTGATCGTTGAGCGTTGCTTTGATTTTACCTAAAGTGGCAATCATCTTGTCCATCGACATGTGGCCGCGCTGTACTTTTTTACCAAGTAGTTTTGCAGCCTCACCCATACCAAGGTCTAGGGCACCTTGTTGGATGTCTTTCATGACAATTGGTGTACCTTTGTAGGCTGATTGGTAAGCGATACCGCCACCCATAATACCAGCACCAAGTACCGCTGCTTGTTTGATCTCTGTTTTGCTTTGTTTCGCTTGTTTCTTGGCAACCGTTTTGATGTATTGATCCGCTAAGAAAATACCGGTTTGCGCTGCGGCTTCTGCCGTTTTGGCAAGCTTAGCAAAGTTTTGGTTTTCGAGTGCCATCGCTTCGTTGCGGCTTAGGTTAGCTGCCGCTTTAAGCGTTTGTACCGCCATCATTGGTGCTGGGTAATGACCTTTGGTCTTTGCCATGACTAAGCCTTCGGCCATACCAAAGCTCATACCTTGTTCAACACGATTCATCTTCAATGGATCAAGCTTGATTTGGCGTTTCGCGCGCCAATCCAATTTACCTGCAATGGCTTGCTCTAAGGTACGAATAGCGGCAGCCATGAGTTTGTCAGCAGGCACTACACCGTCAACCGCACCGACTTTTAGTGCGTCATTCGCTCGATTTTCTTGACCTGTGGTGATCCACGTCATTGCGTTGTCAGCGCCGATTAAGCGAGGAAGTCTTACGGTACCACCAAAGCCTGGCATAATTCCAAGCTTAACTTCTGGTAGGCCAATTTTTGCGTTGTCGGTTGCGATACGGTAATCCGTGGCAAGTAACCACTCGCAACCACCGCCAAGCGCGAGGCCATTTACTGCAGATAGTGTAGGGAAAGGTAAATCTTCTATTGCGTCGAAGACATCGGTTGCGGTTTTAATCCAACCAACAAGTTCTTCTTCTGGGCGTTGGAAAGTCGGAAGGAATTCAAAAATATCAGCGCCGACAATAAAGTGGTCTTTGTCGCTGGTAAAAATTAAGCCGTCGATGTCGTCGCGTTGGCTCAATTCGATAAGCGCTTCGTGGCTTTCCTTTAGTACTTGCTGAGATAGTTTGTTTACTGAGCCTGGTAGGCAAAACTTAAACTCAGCGATATTGCCTTTGCAAAAATCAACTACAAAGGACTCGCGTTTGATTAACATACATGTTCTCCCGTGCTTTACACTGGTACGATGAGTTGTAATTTCAATCAGTGTGGATCCTTTGGCGGCAAATTGCAATGAAAAATTTACCGCACATTTACTGAAATACCTGAGTCGGTTTGCTATGGTGGCTTTACGCACCTCGCATTTAGTGTCATTTATGAGCACGCTCGCAAGTGACAAGCCGAATTTTGGTCTTCAGCGCCATCTTTAGATAAGCATAATTTGGCTGTATTTCAATTTAGGTGTGTATTCTTTTGGCAGATAAAAAAGGGTTTGCATGACATATTGGTTACCCCGCTTAGCTGCAGGCAGCTTATGTATGGTGAGCTGGCTCTGTGCAGCCGATAGCACTCACGACGAATTTAAAGAGGCTGAGCGTGTCGCTTGGTCTGGTAATTATAATAATTTTAAAGCTGCAACAGCGCAGCTCGATCACCCACTTAAACCGTACGTTGAAAAGGCGTTTTATGAACGTCATCCTAAGCTCAAGTACCAGCAAGAAATTCAGCACTTTTTAACAGTATACGAACACACCCCATTAGAATGGCCAGTACGCTCTGCTTGGCTCGATTATTTAAAGCGTCATAAAAAGAAAGCACGATTCATCGAGTTTTATCGTGAGACCAGCGATATTGAACTCAAGTGTACGTATTTAGCGTATCAGTTGGATTTAGGCGCTCCAAAAAAAGCCATTCTTGATCAGGTAACCGATATTTGGACGGTGGGAAAGTCTCAGCCTAAAGCCTGTGATGGCCTTTTTAGCCAATGGCAAAAGGCGGGGTATAGAACGCCTGAACGTGTCTGGCAACGTATTTCCAGTGCCGCGCAATCAGGTCAAACGTCATTGCTAGATTATCTTGAGAAGCTGTTACCAAAAAATGAGGCGTATCTTGCCGAGCTTTATAAAAAGGTTCGCCAAGATCCGAGTTCCGCAGCTGGGCTTTATCGTTTTGGTAAACGTACTGAAAAAGAAGCCGAAATTGCGGTATATGGTGTAAGGCGCCTAGTTTGGCGTGATCCTGATTTAGCGCTGCGTGCCTGGCAGAAGATGCAGGATATGTTTACCTTTACCCAGCAGCAAAAGGATAGCGTTGCTTATCGTTTTGCTCTGGCACTTGCGTCTAAAGGCCATGAAGACGCACGGTTTTGGCTTAATAAAGTGCCTAAATCGCTGCAGGACAAAAAGCTACTCCAGTGGCTGATGAGTAACATGCTGAAAGAGCAAGATTGGGAAGGGATCTCGGCCTTATTCGTGGGTCACGAGCAGCTTAGCAATGGTCAACAATACTGGCTTGCATATAGCCTCGCGAAGCGTAGCGAATTGGCTAAGGCTAACGAGATTTGGCAGCAATTAGCACAAGAGCGTGATTACTACGGCTTTTTGGCTGCTGCCCGGTTAGGATTACCAGTCTCACTAAATGAAGAGCCGTTAAATGTTGACCCCAGCATTGTAGAAAGGGTATCTCATGCGCCTGGTTTTAAGCGAGCAAAGGCTTTATACGAGCTGGAAAGGTATACTCAAGCACGCCGAGAGTGGAACTACCTTACTAACACTTCAAGCAAAGAGGAAAAGCTTGCAGCATCCATATTGGCTGCTGAGTTTGATTGGTACGACAGCACTATTTTTACTCTTGCACAGATCAAAGCTTGGGATTACGTTGATTTACGTTTCCCGATGGCGTTTAAAGATCTGTTCACTAAATATAGTGAGCGTAATCGAGTCGATATCGCATGGAGCATTGCGATTGCTCGTCGGGAAAGCTCTTTCGCACCGGATGCACGCTCGAGTGCGGATGCTCACGGTTTAATGCAGCTGCTGCCAAGCACCGCCAAATACGTTAATAACCGCAAGCGCGTGGCAAAAAATCGCCTCTATCATCCGGCCACAAACATTCGTTTGGGGACCAGTTATTTAGAGTATTTGAAGCGTAAAAATGCCGGAAATGAGATTTTGGCGACAGCATCGTACAACGCGGGTTATCATAGAATTAAGCGTTGGCTGCCGTCAGAGGCCATGCCTGCTGAGCTTTGGATTGAGTTGATCCCGTATCGAGAAACACGTGACTACGTGAAAAATGTGATGGCATATCGACAGGTTTACCATACCCGTCTTGGTCGTGATGGCAACATATTGGCAAGTATCTTGGATATGAAAATTGTGAAATAACCGCACATGGCTGGTGCTTAGACTCAGTTCGTCGTTTTTAGGTAGCAGCTATGATAGACTCGATAGTATGTGAATTTTTGAAAATGGGTACACCATGGATAAGTTAGCAAATTTATACGCAGAGCATATTGCCACGTTGCAACAGCGTACAAGAACGATAGTAGAACGAGAAGGGCTAGATGGACTTGTGATCCATTCGGGGCAAGCAAAGCGTCAATTCCTTGATGATATGTACTATCCGTTTAAAGTTAACCCGCAATTTAAAGCTTGGTTGCCTGTTATCGATAATCCGCATTGCTGGATTGTGGTCAATGGTAGTGACAAGCCGAAACTCATTTTTTATCGTCCGGTTGATTTTTGGCATAAAGTGCCTGATGAGCCGAGAGATTTTTGGGCCGAGTATTTTGATATTCAACTGCTGGTTAAGCCAGATCAGGTTGAACAGCTACTGCCATACGACAAAGCGAACTATGCCTATATCGGTGAATATTTAGAGGTTGCACAAGCGCTTGGCTTTACTCAAGTGAATCCAGAGCCAGTGATGAACTTCTTGCATTATCATCGTGCATATAAAACTCAGTATGAAATGGCATGTTTACGTGAAGCGAGCCGCCTTGGTGTGCTTGGTCATATGGCGGCACGCGATGCCTTCTTTGCTGGTGGCTCCGAGTTTGAAATTCAACAAGCTTATCTTAATGCAACTCAGCATATGGAAAACGATACACCGTATGGCAATATTGTCGCCTTGAATGAAAATTGTGCGATTTTGCACTATACCCATTTTGAGCGTAAAGCGCCGAGTAAGCACTTGTCATTTTTGATTGATGCCGGTGCAAACTTTAACGGTTATGCGTCAGATATTACCCGTACTTATGATTTTGCTAAACAAGGCGAGTTTGCCGAGTTGGTGAAAGTCATGAACGATCACCAAATTGAGTTGGGCAAAGCATTGCAACCGGGCAAACTATACGGTGAGCTGCATATCGATTGTCATAATCGCGTGGCGCAAGTGCTGAGTGACTTTGGTATTGTTAAGCTTGATGCTCAGGCCATCGTCGAGAAGGGGATTTCTTCCACTTTCTTCCCTCATGGTCTCGGTCACCATATTGGTTTACAGGTACACGATATGGGCGGATTCATGGCTGATGAAGCCGGTACGCACCAAGCACCACCTGAAGGTCACCCGTTCTTGCGTTGTACTCGTAAGATAGAGGCTAATCAGGTGTTCACTATTGAGCCTGGGTTATACTTCATCGATTCATTGTTGGAAGACTTGGCGCAAACAGAAAACAAACAGTATATCAATTGGGATAAGGTTGATGCACTGAAGCCTTACGGTGGTATCCGTATTGAAGATAACATCATTGTGCATGAAGATAGACTAGAAAATATGACGCGAGATTTCGGCCTCGAGTAAGCTGACTTCTAGCGCTAAAAGTAAGTATATTTGGGGGCCGATTGGCTCCCTTTTAGTTTGGAACATTATGTCTGAATATTTCATTCCGAGTGGATCACTGAGTCATCATGAGGAAATTAAGAAAAGCACGTTTATCGTGCATTTGGCCCACACGCCAACCATCGAAGATGCTAAAGCGTTTATTAAACAGATTAATGACGCGTATCCCGATGCAAGACACAATTGTTGGGCACACATCGCTGGGCCCCCTGGTGGCAGCCATGTATTAGGGTTTTCTGATGATGGAGAGCCTAACGGGACGGCTGGTAAGCCAATGCTTAATGTGCTGATGGGATCAGGGATTGGTGAGATCACTGCGGTGACGACGCGTTATTTCGGTGGTATTAAGCTCGGCACTGGGGGATTGGTCAGAGCCTATGGTGGTACGCTTAATAACGCGCTAGCACAGCTAAGCACGACTAAAAAGGTACCGGCTTCTATTATTGTTGGCCACAGTGATTACCATCTTCAAGGTGTGATAGAGCAGCTATTACAAAGTCAGTTTACAGTGCTAAATTTAGATAAAGAATACGCTGCTAATATTACCTGGAAAATAGCAGTAGATAGTCGTGAAACACAACAAATCATTGATGCTATTTATGAATTAACCAATGGTGTTGTATTATTTAAGCAACTCAAGGAGTAGGCTCTACTTCTTTACATTCACTAATTAACCTCTGGTTAAATAACAAAAAGCGCAGCGTACAAAATGCAATTTCGTACCATAATAAAAATACTCGGGCAGTTAGTCGCTCTATTTAGTATCACTATGGTGCCACCAGCCATTGTATCTTTGATATACAAAGATGGTGGTGGTGTACCTTTTGTTTTAGCTTTCATTTTTAGTGTGCTAATGGGTCTGTTTGCGTACTACCCAAACCGCAAGGAAAACGGCGATCTTAAAGCCAGAGAAGGCTTCTTAATCGTTGTCTTATTCTGGTTGGTACTGGGGTCGTTTGCGTCATTGCCGCTCATTTTCTTAGATAAACCGAATCTATCTCTAGCAGATGCCGTTTTTGAAGCTTTTTCAGGGCTGACAACTACAGGGGCTACGGTATTGACGGGCATAGAACATTTACCCAAAGCGGTATTATTCTATCGCCAGCAGTTGCAGTGGCTTGGTGGTATGGGGATCATCGTATTGGCCGTAGCCGTTCTTCCTATGCTTGGGGTTGGTGGCATGCAGTTATATCGTGCTGAAACACCCGGTCCAGTTAAAGACTCAAAAATGACACCGCGTATTGCCGATACCGCCAAGCACCTTTGGTATATCTATGTGTCTCTAACGGCGGCTTGTACGCTGGCTTACTGGATAGCAGGAATGAATTGGTTTGATGCTATCTGTCATGCGTTTGCCACGATAGCCATCGGTGGCTTCTCAACCTATGATGCTTCTATGGGCTATTTCGATAATCCATTTATTAATGTTATTTGCGTCGTCTTCTTGTTGATTGCTGCCATTAACTTCTCGCTACATTATGCTGCGGTATCGAGTCGCAATATTAAAGCCTATTTGCGAGATCCTGAGTTTAAAGTCTTTCTGTTTATACAGTTAGCGTTGGTGGTGATTTGTTTTGCGGTATTGTCGTCAAACAATGTCTATGAAACGGGTGATGAGACCTTAGATCAAGCGATGTTTCAGGCTGTGTCAATTAGTACTACCGCAGGCTTTGCGACCGATAGCTTCTCAACTTGGCCGCTGTTTTTACCTATTCTCTTGATTTTCTCTAGCTTCATTGGTGGCTGTGCTGGCTCTACGGGTGGTGGTATGAAGGTTGTACGTGTCTTCTTGCTTTATTTACAGGGGATCCGTGAGCTTAATCGTTTAGTGCATCCGCGTGCTATATACTCGATAAAATTGGGTCGAAAGGCACTACCAGATAAAGTGGTCGAGGCTGTGTGGGGGTTTTTCTCGGCTTATGCACTGGTGTTTGTGATTATTATGATTGCATTGCTGGGGACGGGACTCGATAACATTACTGCATTTTCAGCAACTGCGGCTTGTCTAAACAATTTGGGACCGGGGTTGGGAGACGTTGCGGCGCATTATGGCGATATTAGTGATACTGCAAAGTGGATCCTTACCCTTGCAATGGTCTTTGGTCGCTTAGAGATCTTCACACTGTTAGTCTTATTTACTCCTACCTTCTGGCGTGGGTAACTGTGCTTAAGTTGTGGGCTCCTTTGCTGAGAGCCTACAACTGACTGTGTCATTACCTCGTTTCTGCCACTCTAGTGACAAGTTGTCATCTTATTTTTGAACTTCGCAAAGAAAAAGTTAATAAAAATTTCAAAAACTCGGATTTTCGGGGTTTTCAAGTGTCAGTATTTTTACAACGATTTAACTTGGAGGCGACGATATTGCTTGCCACACGCTTTTCAGATAAAGGATTTAAAGTGATAAAGGGATTTGCTGCTAGCCATGAGCAGGGTTTAGGTATGCAGCTTATAGAACGAAGCGTAATACAGTTGAATAGCTTAATCGATGAAGTCGGTTACTTGCAGCTTAATCAGCTTACATTAGGTCGTGCCCAGAGCTATGACTTATTTCATCAAGTTGGCTGTGAGAGCGGTGCACGTTTCGTTGTTCAAGTGATCTCAGAAAATGAGCTCTGGCAAAAGCGCCAGATACCAGCAATTATCGATGATTTTGAGACTGAGGGAGTGGGCTGTTTATTCAAGCGTGATGTCTCGGGTATATTATTTGTTGCTAAGCGCAATAGTGAACCTATGATGTTATTTATTGAAGCAGAAGAGCTTGCATTGCCACAAAGCTCACTTGAAGTACAAAGCAGAATGATGACCCTAAGAGATGGCGCATTAATGCTAAAAAGCCATTTTTTAGTAAAGTGATTGACCCCTTTTTAGGTATTGTTGGTAGTCGAAGAGTTGTAATTAATCTGAATTCAGTTTTAAATAGCCTTCCGCTAAAACTGCTACAATAAAAAAGTAGTAGAGTAAACTCAGGAAGGGTTGGATCCATGTTAAAAACTCAGGAGGTTGGGCAGGATACTTTGCTCACCGCTATCAGCGCTGGAAGTATTGTTGACTTAGAAATTTGTTTACCGGCAAATAGCAAAAGAGTAAAAACAGAATACGTCGGTATGCTCCAAGGGGCATTTTTAATTCTTAACCATCCCAACCCTAAGCGATTAGGCGCGGCGCTGGACTTTGTGATGGAAGGGACTTCGGTTATCGTCCGAGCTTTGCTCGAGAATGGCGATGGGCAAGTCATTGCATTCAAATCGCAAATAAAAGCGGTCTCAGTCCATCCCGCGCGGCTTATTTTTCTTTATTTACCCGAAAAAGTACAAACCTACAAACTCCGCTCGCAAAACCGTGTGCCAACCTTAATCCCCGCAAAATTTCACTGCCATGGCAGTAGAGATGTTGGGGTAATAAAAGACATTTCACTTGCTGGTTTACAGCTAGACTTAACGTCGATTGATGCCGAGCATATGGAAGAGGGGCTGAAATGTGAGGTTTTCATTGAAGGAAAAGAAGGGAATCAGATCACGCTAGAGGGCGATATTCGGCGCATAAAGAGCCATGATCAAATCGTCTCTTTAGGTATTCACTTAACCTCAGCTCCGGACATAATCCGTAGTGTATTAAAAGATTACCTAATCGATTTGTCTATTTTTCAAGATCAACAAGATACCTAGGGCGCTTTAAACGAATAAAGCGCTTACTTGGAAGAGTTTTTCCACAACACCGATTTGTTTTTTGTCAATCAGGAACATGATCACATGGTCACCTGAGAGAATAATGGTATCGTCATGTGCGATCAGTACATCTTCATCACGGACAATGGCACCGATAGTCGCGCCCGGTGGCAATTTAATATCTCGAATTGCACGACCGACAACTTTAGAAGTGTTTTCATCACCATGTGCGACAGCTTCAATGGCCTCTGCTGCACCTTTACGCAATGAATAAACGTTAACGATATCACCACGGCGAACATGGGTGAGTAGCGCTGAAATAGTGGCTTGCTGTGGTGAGATAGCAATATCAATGTCGCCACCTTGCACGAGGTCGACGTAGGCACCACGTTGAATAAGCGCCATGGTCTTTTGTACACCCATACGTTTTGCAAGCATCGCAGCCATAATGTTGGCTTCGTCGTCGTTCGTCACCGCGATGAACACGTCTACTTGTTCTATATGTTCTTCTGATAACAGTTCTTGGTCTGAGGCATCGCCACAAAAAACCACCGTATTATCGAGCGTTTCAGACAATTGTGTGGCACGAGCTTGATTACGTTCAATAAGCTTGACGCTATGGTTCTTGTCTAATGAGCTGGCCAGTCCCGCACCTATGTTACCGCCACCTGCAATCATAATTTTCTTGTAAGAGCGTTCGAGCTTTTGTAGCTCGTTCATGACCGCGCGAATATGCTTGGTTGCGGCGATAAAGAAGACTTCATCATCGGCTTCAATTACGGTGGTGCCGAGTGGTTTGATGGCTTTGCCTTGACGATAAATAGCGGCAACGCGGGTATCGACGTTTGGAATATGCTCTTTTAATGCAGAAAGTGCATAGCCAACGAGTAAACCGCCGTAATAAGCCTTAACCGCCACGAGTGACAGCATACCCTCGGCAAATTGCAGCACCTGCAAAGCGCCTGGGTAATCTATTAGCCTGCGGATATATTGCGTTACTAGCTGCTCCGGTGCGATGTAATGATCGACCGGTAAGTCGTCATTGTGAAACAGCTTTTCTTTGTACTTTAAGTATTGCTCAGAGCGGATCCGCGCAATTTTGGTCGGCGTATTGAAAATACTATAGGCAACCTGACACGCAATCATATTGACTTCATCTGAGCTGGTTACGGCGATTATCATGTCGGCGTCTTCAGCACCTGCTTGACGTAAGATCTCAGGGTGAGCACTGTGGCCAGTGACCCCCTGTAGATCGTATTTGTCTTGCAGCTCTCTTAAGCGCTCGCCATCGATGTCGACAACGGTAATTTCATTTTCTTCACCGACGAGGTTTTCTGCCAGTGTCCCGCCGACTTGGCCGGCGCCTAAGATGATGATTTTCATATTGGTTACGGTCGATTTTCTATTATTGTTTTGTCAACTTTGCGTAGTAAAACCCATCACTCAATCCGGGTAATAGCTGCAAGCCTGGTTGTGTTTGTGTGTCTGCATCATGCAAAGGTATAAGCGTCGCATCAGGGGTCACAGAAAGAAAGCGTGCGATCTGTTGCTGGTTCTCTTGCGGCAGTACCGAGCAGGTAGCATAAACTAGTGTGCCACCGGGCTTAAGCAATGGCCAGATTTTATCAATAATTTGTGCCTGTAACGTCACCAAGTTATCAATATCAGAAGCGCGTCTTAGCCATTTGATGTCAGGGTGTCTTCTAATAACGCCAGTTGCAGAGCAAGGTACATCCAATAAAATGCGATCATATTGCTCGCCATCCCACCATGCTTCGGGGTCACTTGCATCGCCCTCAAGGCATTTGGCCGACAATCCGATCCGTTCAAGGTTTTGCTCTACGCGTTGCAAGCGATCGCCATCAGCGTCAATTGCAGTCACTTTGGCGTCTGCTAACTCCAAAATATGACAAGTCTTACCGCCTGGGGCGGCACAAGCATCAAGGATATTTTCACCTGCTTGTGGTGCTAATAATCTCGCTGCTTTTTGGGCGGCTGCATCCTGCACTGAGCAAGCACCAGCAGTAAATTGTGGTAGCGCATAAACGTCAATCGGGCTATCAAGCAAGATCCCGTCAGGGTATTCACTATGAAGCTGATAGGCTACCCCTTCTTGGTCTAGCAGAGCTGCATAATCGGCAGTAGAGAATTGCGATTGGTTTACACGTAGCCACATAGGTGCTTGTTGTTGATTCGCTTCTAAAATAGCTTGCCATTGAGTTGGGTAAGCGGTTTTTAGTTGATTGATAAACCAGCCCGGGTGGTTGTATAAACAAGCTGGGATTTCGGCTGCACTGGTTTCCAGTTCGACCTGATGACGTTGGAAGCTGCGTAAAATTGCATTAACTAAGCCTTTCATGCCGGGCGCTCTTAGTGGCGTAAGTGCGTTTACCGTTTCGGCTACTGCAGCATGAGCTGGTACGCGCATATGTTGTAGTTGGTAAATACCCACATACAGCAAAAACTGGAAAACACGGCGCTTACCTTTAAGCGGTTGCTCAAGTAATTGCTGGCAATAGTGTTCAAGCGAAGGCAAATATCTTAATACGCCGTAGCAAATTTGCTGTAGCAGGGCTTTGTCTTTACCGTCTAACTGGCTGGTGGCAAGTGGTAATTGAGCACTTAACGACGCGCCTTTATCGACGACTTGAAATAGGGTTTGGGCAGCGAGTGCGCGTACATTACTCACGCGTCACCAACCTTAGCACCAATTGCTACCCAGTCGGCTCGACCATTCAAAAAGTCTTGTGCAGACATGGGCTTTTTACCTTGTGGTTGTAAGGTGTGAATTTCCAATGCCTGTGTGCCACAGGCAATTACGATACCGTGCTTGTCCGCACGTAGCACATGTCCTGCATCACCCTGTTCGTCAACTACCTTCGCTTGCCAAATCTTAACGCTGTTACCTGCCATATTGGTAAAGCAAACCGGCCATGGATTAAATGCGCGGATGTTACGTTCAATTTGCGCAGCTTCCATCTGCCAGTCAATGTCGGCTTCTTCTTTGCTTAGCTTCTTAGCATAATTCGCTAGTGTATCGTCTTGCTTTTTTGGCGTGATCTCGCCCGCAGATAAGCGTGCTAGCGTATCGATCAGTGCATCAGGGCCAAGTTCAGCAAGCTTGTTGTAGAGATCTGCACTGGTATCAGTAGCTGTAATAGGGCAGCGGGCGATGTGCAACATATCACCGGTATCTAGGCCCTCGTCCATTTGCATGATGGTTACACCAGTTTCATTGTCGCCAGCCCAAATAGCACGTTGAATAGGCGCTGCGCCTCGCCATCGTGGTAAAATTGAGCCATGAACATTCAGGCAGCCAAGTCGAGGAGTATCTAAAATGGCTTTTGGTAATAATACTCCGTAGGCGACAACAATCATGACATCGGCATCAAGCGCAGCTAGTTCTGCCTGTGCTTCCGGTGTTTTTAATGATTGCGGTTGTAGCACTGGCAGGTTGTGTTCTTGTGCTAGCACTTTTACTTCACATGCTTTGAGCTTTTTCCCGCGTCCTGCTGGGCGGTCGGGTGGGCAGTACACTGCCACGACGTCATGTTGTGATTGAATAAGTGCGTCAAGGTGGCGCGCTGCAAAGTCAGGCGTGCCTGCGAAAACGATACGCAAAGGATTACTCACGAAATACCCTAAAGTCAGTTAGTTGGAGGTTGGTTAAGCTTGCTTTGCAGCGAACTTAGCTTCTTTTTCGAGCTTCTTACGAATACGATCACGCTTTAGTGGTGATAGGTAATCGATAAATAGCTTACCAACTAAATGGTCTAATTCGTGTTGAATACAAACGGCAAGCAGACCATCTGCGTCTAATTCATACGTTTCACCATGTTCGTTTGTTGCCTTTACCGTGACGGTTTCAGCGCGATCTACTTTTGCGTATGAATATGGCACTGACAAGCAGCCTTCTTCACTCACAGTAGAACCATCGCGTTTGGTTATTTCTGGGTTGATTAATACGCGGGGTTCGTCGCGCTCTTCAGAAACGTCAATAACGACGATTCGCTGATGAATATCCACTTGCGTAGCCGCAAGGCCGATACCATTTTCATCGTACATCGTTTCCAGCATGTCTTTAACTATTTGACGTACTTCGTTATTAACCTCTGCTACAGGCTGTGCGACAGTGCGTAAACGCTCATCTGGGAACTTTAAAACTTCTAATATGGCCATGATTACCCTAAATCAATTTATCGTGTAAGCTGTTGTAAGCTAGTGTATGGTCTTATTTTAGCCATTCAAGTTCCCCTTTAACAGGTTTTGGTGGATAATAACCAAAAATAACCACAAGGAAGCCATCATGAAATATCCGATTGCTGCATTAATACTCGCTGGCTGCTCAGTTTTCTCTGTGAAAGCGGACACTTTGTCTGTAAAAGCAGATGCGCCGCAGCGTTATGTGGTGAAAAAAGGCGATACCTTGTGGGATATTTCAAAAATGTACTTACGTTCTCCATGGAAGTGGAAGCAATTGTGGCAGTGGAACCCTAGTATTCAAAACCCAGATCTGATTTATCCAGGAGACAGTCTTAAACTACTCTACGATGAAGATGGTAATCCGATGCTGGTGTTAGACAAAGGTGTGAAGAAGCTGTCGCCGCATACGCGTATTGTTAACCAAAAAGCGGCTGCCATTCCTACGTTACCACTCCCTATCATGGAACCTTTTTTGCGTTTTGAGCAAGCGCTTTCTGAGTCGGAGTTTTCTGATAGTCCAATAGTTCTCGGGGCTAACCGTAATATTAAAAATGCGACTCCGGGTCATCTCTTGTACGTTAAAGCTGATTTAGTCAAAGGCGGGCACTATGCCATCTATCGTCGTGGTGAAAGCTACCGTACCTTAGACAGCCAACAACTGCTTGGCTTGGAAGCCGTGTTAGTTGGTTCAGGCCATGTGGTTGAGCAGGGAGATATCGTGGCGGGGCGTCCAGCAAAGCTACAGTTAGAAGTTGCCAAACAAGAGGTTAGGGCCGGGGATATTGTACTACCCATATCTACAGGACAAAGTTTTCCGGCACAGTTTTCTATGTCTCGCCCTGAGCAGCAAACTTTGGGCCGTATTATTGCGAGCGATAATAAACTCAGAGAGTTTAGCACCATGAGCGTAGTGGTGCTGGATGTGGGCAGTAAAGCGCAGCTAAAAGAGGGACATGTCCTTGATATCGTAAGGCAATCGCCTACAGTTATAGAAAGCCAACACGGTCCGCGCTATATTGAAGATGCATCAAGACTCGACAAACTGATCACCGAAATGGGATCTTGGTTTGGTGAGGAAAACGATGACGATAGCGTGGTATGGCATATGCCAAAGGAAAAAGTCGGTGAGCTAATGGTCTTTAAAGTGTATGAAGACTTAAGCTACGCTATGGTTGTTGAAACTTCGGAGCCGATCCGCGTTGGTGATCATGTACAAGCATTCAAGGAAACTGCCAGTAATTAAGTGGTAGAATTTCTCCTTGAGTGAGTCAGTAAACTCAAGGAGAGAGTATGAAACAAGCTAAACTAGCTCAAGCTTTGGCATTAACCCTGTGCCAAGGGCTGGGTATCAAAACCATCACCGCATTACTTAATCACGTCCCCCTTGCGCAATTATTCACATTAAACCAAGATGAGCTTTGTAAGCTTGGGCTGCAAGAAAATATTGCTGCTAACTTAGCGAGCACAGATTGGTCTCGTATCGAGCACATATTGGCTTACTGTCAACGTCAGCAAATTCATGTTGTATCTTTGTTTTCTCCTGAATATCCCGAGCAACTAAAAGAGATCTGTAACTCTCCCTTAGTACTATTTTGCAGAGGGAATATTGCGTTATTAAAACAACCACAAATTGCGATTGTTGGCAGTCGCAGTTCAACGAGAACCGGGCTTGGGCTTGCACATGAATTTGCACAGGGCTTAAGTCGTTCTGGGTTGGTGGTGACGTCGGGTATGGCAAGAGGGATTGATGGCGCAGCGCACCAAGGTGCACTTGATGTTCAAGGAGGAACCATTGCCGTGCTAGGGACAGGTGTTGATGTTGTTTACCCCAAACGCCATCAACGGCTTTATGAAGACATCGTACAGCATGGTTTGGTGGTGAGTGAATTCTTACCAAACACTCAAGTAAATAGTAATCACTTTCCGCGGCGTAATCGCATAATCTCGGGTTTATCTTTGGGTGTTTTGTTGGTTGAAGCCGAAGTAAAAAGTGGCTCGCTGATCACCGCACGCTATGCATTGGAGCAAAATAAAGAAGTGTTTGCGATCCCTGGCTCAATTAAAAATCGATTAAGTAGCGGTTGTCATTACCTGATCAAGCAAGGGGCAAAACTCACCGAAAATATTGAGGATATTTTGGAAGAAGTGAGCTTTTTTTGTGAAAACAGTCTATATAGTATAGAAATAGGGGAGCAAAAAGAGGAGCAATGTCCCGTATTAGAAAACCTTGGCTTTGAGGTGACGTCAGTTGACACTTTAACGCAAAGGACCCAGTGGCCAGTAGAGCAGGTGATTGCCAGACTATTGGACCTAGAACTCGAAGATAAAGTAGAGCGTGTACTCGACGGCTACATAAAACTCGCGAGGGGTTAAGAAGATGTTTGATATTTTAATGTATTTATTTGAGAACTATATTCACAGTGAGGCAGAAATCTTTGTCGAACAAAACGAACTCACCGATGAACTCCTTCGCGCCGGCTTTAATCAAGGCGAAATATACAAAGCACTTGATTGGCTTGAGCAACTTGCAGATTTACAACACAGTGACGAAAACCCCTATTTAAATGCTAAACCGGACCATGCGACACGGATCTACACCGATAGCGAATGCAATATGCTAGACGTTGAGAGCCGTGGCTTTTTAATGTTTGTGGAACAAGTCGGAGTGATTGACAGTACTACCAGAGAAATGGTGATGGATCGCTTATTCGCGTTGGATAAAACCTATATCAGCCTAGATGATTTAAAATGGGTGATACTAATGGTGCTATTTAATGTGCCGGGTAAAGAACATGCTTATGCGCAGATGGAAGATCTGATTTTTACCGAGCCTGCATCTGTAGTTCATTAGCTCTGCTCTAGCATGACAAGTTTCCTTCGGTAAGTTGAGGTTTTGACCTCAGCTTACCGCCTTTCAAATAATGTTCCTGCTTAGTTGAAAACACTGATATCAAATACTTGCAAGGGGGAATTTCCATCATTTCCTTGACCCTAAAAACGAGGCTATTATATTAGGCGCATACTGGCACAAGGGGGCGGTGGTAAAGCGATGAGTAAAATAGACCATGCATTATTTAATGCAGACAAACATGCATTAGAAAAAGAGTATGAAGTATGCCCAGAATGTGGCTCTGAGCTGGTAATCAAAAACAGTAAAAATGGTCCATTTATTGGCTGCGCTAGCTATCCAACTTGTGATTATATTCGCCCACTCGCACATCATGATAGCCATGTAATTAAAGTACTAGAAGATGTGGCTTGTCCTGAGTGCGGCAAAGATTTAGTGATAAAAAATGGCCGCTATGGCATGTTTATTGGCTGTACGGGGTATCCTGATTGCCACTATATTGGTCATGAAGATGCGCCACCCTCAGCGGCGTTGCCAGCGTGTCCAAAATGCCAAAAAGGCACCCTAATTCAGCGTAAAAATAAGTTTGGTAAACACTTTTATAGTTGTGACACTTATCCAAGCTGTAAATATACCTTGAATGCCAAGCCTGTAGAGCAGAGCTGCCCTGAGTGTCATTGGCCTGTGCTGGTGGAGAAAACCCGAGCGTGTAAAGCTGTGCTACAATGCCCACAGAAATCATGTCAAAAGATAGTGGAAATACCGTGAGTAATGACAATAAAGCGGATGCTGCGACAATAACAACGCCTGAGTCAGCACTTCAAGCTGGCGAAGTGATCTGTTATCCAACGGAAGCCATTTATGGTTTAGGCTGTGATCCTGATAACCAAGATGCGGTCACTAAGTTACTAACAATCAAATCTCGACCCATAGAAAAAGGGTTAATCTTAATCGCCGACAATTATGGTCAATGTTTGCCCTACGTGGATGACAATAAAATCCCGATGGATAAGCGCGCTGATATTTTTTCGTCATGGCCTGGCGCCATTACTTGGTTATTGCCAGCGAAAGCCAGTACGCCGCATTGGTTAACAGGGGGACACGACACTATCGCTATTCGAGTTACTAGCCACCCCATAGTAAAGCAGTTATGTCAACGCTTTGGTAAGCCGATTGTATCTACCAGTGCCAATGTAACGGGTCAAACTCCAGTTGCTTCGTTGTCGGAAGCTCGTAGCCAGTTTGGCTCACAAGTTGGCTATTATGTTGAAGGTGAGTTAGGCGGTAATACGACCCCAAGCGTCATTAAAAATGCAATGACTGGCCAAGTGATCCGAGGATAAAAAGTACCATGAGTAAAATAAACCTAGAGACCGTAAAAGCCTTTTTATTACAACTACAAGATAATATCTGCCAAGGCTTAGAGGCTGCCGATGGTAACGCCCAGTTTGTTGAAGATGCCTGGGAGCGTGCTGAAGGTGGTGGCGGTCGCACTCGCGTGATCCGTAATGGCGATGTTATTGAGCAAGGCGGGGTAAACTATTCACATGTTTTTGGCGCTTCCATGCCAGCCTCAGCGACGGCGCACCGTCCAGAGTTAGCAGGCAGAAGCTTCCATGCCTGTGGAGTATCTTTAGTGATCCACCCCAAGAATCCCAATATTCCAACTAGCCACGCCAATGTGCGTTTTTTCATTGCTGAGAAAGAAGGTGAAGAGCCGATTTGGTGGTTTGGTGGTGGTTTTGATTTAACGCCATTTTATCCAGTTCTTGAGGATGTGAAGCACTGGCACCAAGTTGCAAAGGATTTGTGCGCACCATTTGGTGACGCGGTATACGGTGACTACAAAAAGTGGTGTGATGAATATTTCTATTTAAAACATCGAGATGAGACTCGAGGTGTGGGTGGTTTATTCTTTGATGACTTAAACCAATGGGGCTTTGAAAAGAGCTTTGCATTTATGCAAGCTGTTGGTAACGGCTTCCTTGATGCTTATCTGCCTATTATTGAAAAACGCAAAGATACACCGTATAGCGAACAAGAGCGTCAATTCCAGCTATATCGCCGAGGCCGTTACGTTGAATTTAACCTGGTATGGGATCGAGGCACATTGTTTGGTCTACAAACAGGTGGACGTACCGAGTCTATTTTAATGTCGATGCCACCATTGGCACGTTGGGAGTATGACTTCCAGCCAGATCCAGGATCGAAAGAAGCTGAGCTGTATAATTATCTTACGCCAAAGAATTGGTTGGCGATGTAATAGAGTAAAAAGGAGCCTCGGCTCCTTTTTACTTTTAGCGGTTCACTTAGTTTAATTTAAATCCGCGCACTTGCTCATCCAAATTGCGCGCAAGGGTGAGTAACTCCTCACTGATCTGTTTAGAGCCGTGGGCATCAACTAGCGAGCGCTCAGCATTATCGCTAATCGCCACTACGCTACGATTGATTTCTTCAGCGGCCAAGTTTTGCTGCTCAGTGGCATCGGCAATTTGCAGGTTTAAGGCATTAATTTCGTGCATCTGTGTCGAGATGTCTTTAAGCGCTTGTGCCACTTTCTTGACCTGATGTGCGCGGTCATCTGCTTCTTCGCAAGAAGCACTCATTGCTGCCACGGTTTGTTGTGCCTCGGACTGTAGCTTATCGATAGTACGTTTGATTTCATCGGTTGAGTCATGTGTTCGTGTCGCAAGTGTTCTGACTTCGTCCGCAACAACCGCAAACCCTCTTCCTGCTTCCCCAGCGCGCGCGGCTTCTATTGCTGCATTGAGCGCTAAGAGATTGGTTTGCTCCGCGATACTACTGATCACTTCGAGTACTTTACCCACTTCAAGAGTTTGTGCTTGAAGCTGAGAAACTTGTTCTGCAGCTTGCCTTACATCTTGTGCTAATTGGTTGATACTTTGCTCAGTATGATTAGCAACAGCCATGCTTTCCTCTGCGAGGTGATTGCTGCTATCCGACTTTTCTGATGCAAAGTGGGTGGTATTTTTTACTTCACTTGAAGAGCTTTCAAGCTCATTAATCGCGGCTGCAACAGAGTCCGTCCCTTGTTTTTGCTCTTGAATGGCAAGCTCAGTGGTTTCCGCTGAAGCATATATAGATTCTGCTGAGTGAATAAGTATTTTCGAAGAGTTGGATAACTGCGCAATATTGTCTTTAAAGCTATCCATCATTTTATTGAAGTTAATCGCCAAGCGTCCAAGCTCGTCATCGACTTGGTCGTCTATTCGTAATGATAGGTCTTTATTCGTCGTTGCGAGGCGCATGGTTCGGCCTAGCGTTTTTAGTCGTACTATAAAGAGCTTCCTAAAAAGTACGCCTAAAATCACAAAGGTGGTAATAAAGATAGCAGAGAGAAGCGCAGTGCTAAACCAAGTATTAGTGTGTACCGTATTATCAATATCATCCAAAGAGTAGCTGATCCGCACAACACCGAGCACATCGCCTTCCTTTGCCTGATGACAACCCAAGCAATTTGTTCCTTTATAGCTTTCTTTGGCCACCATCGGCTTTAAATAAGTCATGATGCGACTACCGTCGCGCTGTTCAATAACTAAGGTTTCTTTCCCGTTCAATGCATCAAACTCAGCCTCAGAGTTAGGTGCTTGATTTGCATTACCTGGACCGTAAAGCTTATTAACTTGCTCGGAGCGGATAATATGCGCATCTTCGATATTTGGATGATTGCGAATTTTATCACTCAGAATTTCACGGTTTGCCATGGTGCCGGTCAGCATCATAGTATTGATAGAGTCAAAGTAATTATCTGCCAGTAGCTTAATATTACTTTCGACTGTTTCTTCAGCGAGCGTCTTTTGTTGACTGCTGCTACTAAGGATACTGGCAATCAAGACGAGCACGCCCGTCACTGCCAGTAACGCATAAATTTTATGTTGAATAGATTTCACACGCATCGCACCTGTACACAATTAGAACAGTGATTATGCATCTCTACTCAAGAACGGGATTTGACCTAGCGCAAAATAGCCGTGTAATTTTAATTAACTAATACTTTAGTTTTATTCCTGATTAATCATATGTGTCGCAAGCTGAGCGAGGGACTGCCTTAATCCTTCTCTTAATAATGGATTTCCTACCTCTAAGTCTAATGCTTTATTCATGCAGTGCATCCATTGATCCCGTAAATCTTGGTCGATAGGGAAGGGCATATGGCGCATTCTTAGGCGTGGGTGACCATATTTCTCTGCAAATAAATCGGGCCCGCCTAACCAACCAGAAAGAAATTCAAAAAATACCTGTCTGATCCTATCTAATGGCTGTGGATGCATATCGTAAAGCGGCTTTGCATAGGGGTCGGTTGCCATAATATCGTAAAAGCGGTTGGCAAGATCGCGGGCGCCTTGTTCTCCACCAATGATTTCATAAGGTGTTTTTTCTGGCGTGGGGGCACTATTTGTTTGTTCTACGGTTGCATCTTTATTAAAGATACGTTTAATTAACTGCTTCATAATGACTCTTTCAAGGCGCTCTTATAACGATGGACAAATACGCGGTATTCGGTAATCCGATAAAACATTCTAAATCGCCAGCAATCCATGCGCAATTCGCACAGCAATGCCAGCAGCAATTAGAATTCGAGGCTATTTTGGCACCAGAAGATGCCTTTATTCAAACTGCATCGACATTTTTTGCCCAAGGTGGTTGTGGTGCGAATGTGACTTTACCTTTTAAAGAGCTGGCATTTGCCTTTGCGGATACCCTCACCGAACGAGCTAAGCTCGCTGGTGCCGTCAATACCCTAATCAAACAGCAAGATGGCAGTATTACAGGCGATAATACTGATGGTGCAGGTCTGGTACGAGATCTCATGAAACACCAAACTAAACTTGAGGGAGCTACTGTACTATTGATTGGTGCAGGTGGCGCCGCCAAAGGCTGTATCTATCCGCTCCTCCAGGCCGGAGCAAAACGGATCGTCGTGACCAACCGTACTGAGTCAAAGGCATTGCAACTAGCAGAGCAATTTGCCTCGTATGGAGAGGTTACAGGGTGTGGCTTAAACAATACCCCCAACATTGGTTTCGATATTGTGATTAATTCCACCTCATCGAGCATCACAGGGGAGGTGCCAGATGTTAGCCCTACTGTTATTACATCCTGCTTAGTTGCCTACGATATGTTCTACAGCGACCAGCAAACAAGTTTCTTAGACTGGGTGGCGCAACATAATCAACAAACGCAATTGATTGATGGCATAGGTATGTTAGTTGAGCAGGCCGCAGAAGCGTTTTACCAATGGCGAGGGGTGAGACCTGATACGTCCGAAACATTTAGGCTTATTAGAGGGTAAATATGAACCAAGCAATACTGTTTAATGATGACATCAGTTATCAACAGGGAGAGTTAACGTTTACGGCGATGGCCAGTGGTCAGCTGATCCGCTGTAAAATTGCAACCAAGCTTGAGCAGGAAGCTGCAATAGCGCACTTTGCTCAGCACCAATTCGATTATGAAATGCAGGCTGAGCAATTAATAGAAGATGAAGCGTTTAATGAGGCGGGAGAGATAAGCTTAGCTTTCCTCTAAATATTCATCTTTCAGTTCCACGTAATTTTGAGCAGATACTTTTAAAAAGTGTAGTTCTTGTTCGGTGAGGGGTCTGGCTTGTTTTACCGGACTACCGACATATAAAAAACCGGACTCAAGATTTTTATTAGGCGGGACAAGTGCACCACCACCAATAATAACGTCATCTCCTACGGTGACGTTGTCCATAATAATTGCACCCATACCTACGAGAATACGATTACCAAGTTTGCAACCATGCAACATGACTTTATGACCAACAGTCACATCATCACCAATAATAAGCGGGTAACCGTCAGGTACTGAAGCGCTCTTTCTTGTTAAATGCAGTACGCTGCCGTCTTGAACATTGGTTCGCTTCCCTATCTTGATGTAGTTCACATCGCCTCTGGCTGCAACCAATGGCCAAACGCTGCTATCTTCGCCAACTTCAATATCACCGACCAAAACGGATGATTCATCAATATAAACGCCTTGTGCCAAGCGCGGGGATTTACCTTTATAACTTCTAAGCATGTCTAGATTACTCATCTCTCGTGTCTTGTGTCACTAGTGTAGAGTGTTGAATTGTAAAACTCTAGTACGAAAAAACTGCAAAAGGATAAGCAAAAGTGTCAAAAAAAAGCGTTTCGCTTCATTTTTGCTCGAACAAACGTTTTTTCGCAATTTTCTTTAAAAAAAGGGTTGCACTAAAATCGGATATCCCTATAATGCGACCCCACTGACACGGGGCGCCACGCTGAAAAGCAAAGCAGCAACGAGTTAGCGTCAAGTAAAACTTAAGTTCGAAACTTCTGCTAAAGAAATTTAAAATTAAGTGTTGACAAAAAACCGGGAATGCTTAGAATGCACATCCCTCGAAACAACGAAATGTTTCGAAACGTTCT
>NZ_AKXJ01000010.1:0-182388 GCF_000276645.1 Pseudoalteromonas sp. NJ631 | reverse complement strand
AAGAACATTTCGAAACATTTCGTTGTTTCGAGGGATGTGCATTCTAAGCATTCCCACTTTTTTGTCAACACTTAATTTTAAATTTCTTTAGCAGAAGTTTCGAACTTAAGTTTTACTTGACGCTAACTCGTTGCTGCTTTGCTTTTCAGCGTGGCGCCCCGTGTCAGTGGGGTCGCATTATAGGGCGATCCGATTTTAGTGCAACCCTTTTTTTAAAGAAAATTGCGAAAAAACGTTTGTTCGAGCAAAAAGAAAACAACCCGAATATAAAACAAACAAAAACACCCGCATTAGGCGGGTGTTTCGCTATTTTAAGCTTGGATAAAGTCTATAAATTAAAACTTATACTCGATACCTAAGCCTAGATAATCCTTTTCTACTTGGTTATCTGCATCAAATGTTGAGTAGAAACCATAAACCTTCGCGTTTTTAGCAAGCTTGTAATCAACACCGATAGAAACACCATCAACTTTGTCACCGGCATCAAAGTCAATAACTTGATACTGTGCTTTTAAGGTTGTATTGCCCAATTTGTACGCTGCATTTAGTAAGTACCCATCGGCCTCTGCACTTCCATCCACCTTTTCTTGTGTCTGGTACATTGCACCAAGTTTGAAGTCAGCTACTTTACCTTGAACAGTGAAACGAACCATGTCATAGCCATTTACTTCGCTATCTGCCGCAATCGCTGCATAGATAGCAGACTCTTTCAATCCAGCATCGCCGTATGTTAGCGCAGTAGAGAAACCGTTTTCACCTTCTTCACTGTCTTCAGCAATAAAGCTTCCTAATACTCTAAAGCCATTAAAGCTTGGCGACTTGTAGGAAATTGAATCACCTAAGCGATTTTCACCTTTGAAGAGTACCTTAATGTCACCCTCAAGGTCGTTGAACTGGTCTAACTTACCTTGAGACTGTTTTAATGCAGTGTCATTACGGCCGATAACGACTTCACCGAAGTTACCTTTTAAACCCACGTACTGATTACGTGCAGTAATATTGTCTTTATCACCTTTTGAATCAGCGTCAGAGACATCTACTTGGAACTCTAGCTTATAAATAACTTCTAAACCAGAGTCTAATTTCTCAGAACCTTTGAAACCAAAGCGAGAAGCGTTACTTTTAATTTCAGTAACTGAACCTGCACCATCGTCAGAAGATTGTACCGATACATTCGCTTTACCATAAACATCTACTTCAGCGTTTGCTTGAAAAGTGAATGCACTTAGTAATGATAGCGCTAAAGCAGTCTTAGTTAGTTTCATGTGTATTTCCTCAATATCGCAACACGTATTTTCAAAACACGCGCAGTTTGACACTGGTAAATGACAAAAATATTACACATAAAATATTTCTGAAAATAAAATGACACCCAACCTTAAGAAATACGTCACAAAAGATTCATTATAAGAATTACTTCACCGCCCCCAGTAAATTTACGATGGTTTCTATTTGCTCTAATTGGTCGTTGTCTTTGTGGTATGCTACAAATATCTCTCTTGAGTTACTTTCGACTTCTTCAACTTGAGTCAACCTTCCAGCCTCAATGGACTCTAGCGCTAGCGCTTCAGGCACAAATGCAGAGCCACCACACTGAAGAATAAGATCAAGTGCTATTCTGCCGGTGCTGGTTCTAAAATAAGGAGGGGTTGCGCCAGTAAACTGTTTTGCATGCCAGAGAGAAAAAGCAGTTCCCCAATCAACATAAACATACTGGTTGTCAAAAAAGTCTTCCTTTGTTGCGTTATCAAAAGTGCTTACAGGAATAATAGCAAGATCACTGATCGGCTTAACAACCAATTCATCCACTTTTGGCGGATCGAACAGAACAGCGAGATCCAATGTTCGCTCTAATAATAGTCGCGTGCTTTCTTGCTGTGCTTTCACTTCAGCAACAAGCGATACTCCGGGCATAGCGGATACAATATGGTTAATCCCGAATTGTAAAAATGCGTCCCAAATATTAGCCGTGCCACTCAGTGACAATTGCTTGTGCATATTGTTTGCCAATGCAACATCGACTTTGGCGCGCTGCATCCCAGTTAAGATCATTTTGGCGTGTGGTAACAACCTTTCACCTGGCGCAGTTAACTGAATATTGTTACGCTGGCGAATAAAAAGATTCACCCCTAAACTTTGCTCAAGCTGGCGGATCCTAAAACTTACAGCTGACTGAGTGATGTATAAATTTTCTGCCGCTCGACCGAAGTGACGGGTTTTGACAACTTCGACAAAAGTTTTTAATAGATCTATGTCCATTTTTCTTCCTGACGATAAAAATTACTCGTTTAAAAAATTATAAAACTTGGTCCATACTCCAGCCAGATAATCTTAGAGGACTCAGTTATGGATCATAATTTAGCGACTTTGAAAAATGCATTTGCAAGCCCCAGAGCCTTTTATGATGACGCCAACTTCCCTAGAGGATTCGGACGCAGTGGTCACTTCACGCTACAAGAAGCCGAAATTCTTGAACGCTGTGGTGCCACATTAAGAAGCTTATACAGCAAAGCAGAAGAACCTCAAAACAGTTTCCAATCTCAGTTTGTTCAGGTAATGGAAGGGTTAATTCCCCCGACTAACGCTGTAGAAAAAGCTTGGACCAAATATTTGAAGCATACTACGTGTAAGACAAAGTTTCACACGCTATTTGGACGTTCTAAAGTTCAAAACGATGGTAGCGTAGTGATCCCGGTAGATATTGACGACGAGCTATAAGCAAAATCGCCTGAATTCTATCAAGCTTAGACGCCAACAGAGTGATTTTATTTCTGTCGTTGGTGTCTGAGCACTTCTATTGTTTATACCATTTCAATGTCGATGAGCTCATCACCCCCTATCTTTCTCGCATTTTGTTCTTAGTCATTACCTGTTTATTAGCACAAGCATTGCAATTAAGCGCAGTTAGGTTAAGAATTAGTAAAACAGGAAATGATTGGCGAAGGTTGTGTTACGGAAAATCTTAATCATTGAAGACACCCCCACAATTGCGAAGGTGCAAAAGCATATTGCAACCACAGTGGGATACCATGTAGATATTGCAGAATCTTTGGCTGAAGCCAAAGTGTTATTATCACAGCACGACTATTTTTGTGCCGTGGTAGATTTTGTGTTACCTGATGCGCCGCTTGGAGAAGCTATTCCCTGCACGGTTAAAGCTGATATTCCTACCATAGTGATGACTGGTAACCTTGAAAGTCAGACTCGCTCAATCGTTGAGCAATACCCCATCATCGACTATATCACCAAGGAAAATAAACAAGCCTATCATTATTTACGTCGCCAATTAGAACGCCTGCCAAGAAATGAAAATGTCAGAGTACTGGTTGTGGACGACTCTATTTCGTCGAGACACTATGTCTCAGCACTCCTCACTCGCCATAAATATCAGGTACTAGAAGCCTGTGATGGCATAGAAGCACTTGCGGTATTAAAAGACAATCCGGATATTTCAGTGATCATTACCGACAATGAAATGCCAAATATGCGAGGTGAAGAGTTATGTATCGAAATTAGGCGACTCTACACTGATGATGATAAAGCGATAATTGGTATATCTGGCGTTGAAACCGAAAATTTATCTACACGATTTTTGAAAAATGGCGCTAATGACTACCTCAGAAAGCCCTTTAACGCTGAAGAGTTTTACTGCCGTCTTAGCCAGAACGTCGATATGCTAGAACATATTCAAACGATACGCCGACAAGCAAATACGGACTATCTAACCAGTTTGCCAAATCGACGCTACTTTTTCGATACCGTAAAGAAAAGCCTAAAAGCGAGACATAAAAAGGAGCTTTACGGGCTAATTGCTATGATAGATATAGATCATTTTAAGCAAGTAAATGACAAATATGGCCATGAAGGCGGCGATGCGGTGCTTGAGTCAATTGGCCAAGCGTTTGCTCAATACTTTCCCAATGATTTAGTCGCTCGATTAGGCGGCGAAGAGTTTGCGATATATTTTAAAGATACGATGGCTGATCATTGTAAAGAAAGGCTGGAGTGCTTCAGGGAATATTTAGAGCAAAGCAGTAACGAACTGACGTCACAACAGATCTCGTTTACTGTTTCAATGGGGCTTGCCGCTCAGGTGACTACAGACATAGAGAGCCTGATAAAACAAGCAGATGAGCGTTTATATCAGGCGAAAGCTTCAGGAAGAAACCGCTTAGTTCACTAAGCGCTTTCTTTTATCTCGATAAGAATCAAAGCTAAACATCACCAGCGCTCCCCAAATAAAGGCAAACGTTATTGCTCGTTCTGCATCAAAGGCTTCCCCATAAAAGAGTACCGCCAATATAAACATTAAGCTCGGTCCGATATATTGAAAAAAGCCAAGTGTCGTGTAAGGTATCCGTTTTGCCGCTGCGGTAAAGCATAACAAAGGCAAAGTAGTCACCACTCCTGCACTTATCAATAGCGTGTTGGTATACCAATCATTATTCCAAAGGTTGCTCGTAGCACTGGGCTCAACCCACCACCAATAAGCCAGTGCAATTGGGGTGAGAATAAGTGCCTCCACCAGCAATCCTGGAAGCGATTCAACCGCTAAGGTCTTACGTAACAATCCATATATCGCAAACGATCCAGCCAGTGAAAACGCAATGACTGGGAATGAGCCAAAACTAATTAACTGTAATACCACACCCACTATCGCTAATAGCACAGCAAACTTTTGCGCCGTTCTCAACCTTTCCGATAAGAATAACATTCCCAATAGCACGTTAAGTAATGGGTTGATGTAATAACCCAAACTCGCGTCTAACATAAAGCCGTTATTCACAGACCAAATAAATAAACCCCAGTTAAAACCCAACAGCAACGCGGTGAGTGTCAACATCGTCAGCAACTTAGGATTAGCCAATATGGCCTTAATTTTGGGCCATTGCTGCTTTGCCAGCACAATTAGTGCAATGAAAAATACAGACCACACAACGCGATGAATGAGTATCTCAATCGCGTCGACATGGACGAGTTGCTTAAAATAGATGGGTGCAAGTCCCCACATAAAAAAGGCGAGTACAGCGAGTAAGTGGCCTTTCTTTTGTTCTTCAATCACGGGCGTTTAACCTTTGGAGGGATCAACTAAGAGGTCAATCATTATACTCATTTTTATTAATCTCGGCGATGAAAGTTCGATGAATTCACAATCGCAAAGTTTAAAGCCTACAAGTGCTCAAAACTTATTCAAGTCTCTTCAGATTAGATAAAAAGCAAAGACAAGGTTCAAAAAAAGCTCTAAAATGACGCCGATGGATACCCTCGTAAGCACCCCAATTAACGATCCTCATTCAGTACTGAAAGATGTGTTTGGCTACAGTACGTTTAGAGATGGTCAGCTCGATATTATTCAGTCTAGCTTAGCTGGTCAGGATACGCTTGTACTACTGCCTACCGGCGGCGGTAAATCACTCTGTTACCAAGTCCCAGCAGTATTATTTGCAGGCGTGACAATTGTTATATCGCCACTTATCTCATTAATGCAAGATCAGGTCGCGCAGTTAAAAGCACAAGGCATAGCCGCTGAATATATCAACAACAGCGTCGCTTGGGAGCAGCAAAAAGATACCTATGACGCGCTTTTCCAAGGTCGTTTAAAGCTGTTGTACGTTGCTCCAGAGAAAGCCTTACAACGCGACTTTATTGATCGCATATCCAACTGTAACATCAGTTTATTTGCCATTGATGAAGCCCATTGTGTATCTCATTGGGGACATGACTTTAGACCGCACTATTTTCGTTTAAAAGAATTGCGTCAACATTTTCCGTCTGTTCCGATGATGGCATTAACCGCAACAGCTGATTTAGCAACACGAAAAGATATTGTCCAGCAATTGGGTATGCAAGCACCATTTATCTATACCGGTAGCTTTGACAGACCCAATATTCGTTACACCATCGAAGAAAAGTTCAAACCCCTGTCGCAATTGATCCGCTATTTAAAAGAGCAAAAAGGGCAAAGTGGCATAATCTACTGTGGTAGCCGTAAACGTGTTGATGATATTGCCGAAAAGCTGATTGATGCTGGGTTCAATGCTGCAGGTTATCACGCAGGTCTAGATAATGATCAGCGCCAGTTTGTTCAAAACCGCTTCGCCCGAGATGACATTCAAATCGTAGTTGCAACCGTTGCTTTTGGTATGGGGATCAATAAACCGAACGTGCGATTTGTGGTTCACTATGATATTCCAAAAAGTGTAGAAGCGTATTATCAAGAAACGGGCCGTGCAGGGCGAGATAGCTTAGCAGCTGAAGCCGTTATGTACTTTGATCCTGCGGATATTCCCCGTGTTAGACGCTTTTTTGAAGATATTCCAGACGAGCAACGTCGTAAGGTTGAAGAGCAAAGGTTTCAGGCAATGTCGAGTTTTGCTGAAGCACAAACCTGTCGTCGTCAAATTTTGCTCAATTACTTCAGCGAATATCAACGTGAAGCATGCGGTAACTGTGATATTTGCCTTAACCCTCCGAAACAATTTGATGGCACATTAGTTGCCCAACAAGCGTTATCGTGCGTATACCGCGCAGAGCAACGCTTTGGCATTGGTTACATTGTGGATATTTTGCGTGGGGCAAATACCGCAAGGATCAGAGAGCAAAACCACCATACCCTCTCAACCTATGGGATCGGGAAAGAGCACAGTAATGAATTTTGGCTGAGTATCTTACGTCAATTGATCCATCATGGTTTATTGAGTCAAGATATTACTCAAGGCGCAACGCTTAGACTAACAGAAGCCGCACGCGCCGTACTGCGCGGCGAATATGTGCTACAACTCGCAGAACCAAGACTTGTAGCAAAGCATGTCTATCAAGATAAACTGGCTCAGTTTAATTACGATAAGAAGCTATTTGCTAAGCTTCGTGCACTCAGAAAGCAGCTCGCAGATGAAGATGATGTACCGCCGTATGTTGTATTTAACGACCGAACATTGGCTGAAATGGCACAAAGAACGCCAACAACTGATAGTGAGTTTTTGCAAGTGTCTGGTGTCGGTTTTACTAAGCTCAGCAAGTACGGTGCCCCTTTCATGCAGCTCATTCGCAATTATTTGGAAAGAGAATAATGACTACACTCACTTTGGATAATTCACACGAGGTGATTATCGTCAGCTGTGAAATTACACCTCAAGACGATGAATTTGAACTTTGGGGGCAAATATTCTTACATCAAGATGAGATTCAATTAATCGAATTCGCTGCAGGAGCAGATAGACATCAGTGGCGCTTTTCATATAAAAACTGTAATTTTAATTTAAATTTTGAACATTACAGTGAGAGTGTGTGGATAGCTCCTGATGGCGTTGATGCCTTAGAACTCCTACCTTTCCTACGCCAACAACTTTCTCGTTAAGTCCACATAAAGCTCTTTAAGTCTATAAATATTATTACTTTTGTTGCAGAACTAAAGCAAGCTGCAACAATATAATCCATACTAAAGGAATATTAGACTTAAAGGCTCTGTGATGAATGTAAAGAGGATTTCGTGTAATAGTATTGTGCTAATGTGTAGCTTAAATGCAGCTGCGCAAGCTGAAAAAGTGCCTGCTGTTGATTTTTCTAATAGCTGCGGTAATAACCGGGTTGAAGCACAAAGCGACCAAAATCTTTCACGCCAGCTAGACAGCAAACAAGCCTACCCAGAGCCCGCAGAGGGTAAAAAGGTCGTCGCTATCACGCTAAAACAACTTAATGTTTTCGATACCGACAAACCTGAAGAAGACAATGCCCTATTCCGATTTGCTAACCGTTATCACATTCAAACCAAACCCGAAGTATTAAAAAGCGTGCTCCTATTTCAGGAAGGGGATACTTACAATCCAAGAAAACTCAGTGAATCCGAGCGACTCCTTCGCAATCAGTCATACCTATATGATGCTCGTATCTATGCCGTGGAAAACTGTGATGGTGATATTTTAGTTACGGTTGTAACGCGGGATCTTTGGACACTATTGCCCGATTTAAGTTTTAGTCGTAGTGGAGGGGAAAATACTTCTCGAATTGGGTTTAGAGAAAGTAATTTATTTGGCTGGGGGAAACGCCTTTCTTTTACTCATATACAAGAGGTCGACCGCTCTGGTTATCAATTTGTCTATGACGACCCAAATATTTTAAACTCAAGATATCGTGGTCGCATAGAATATTCAGATAATGACGATGGTGAACGCCACTATATCGATGTGAGCTATCCATTTTTTGCAACCGACACCCCATATAGTTACGGTTTTACGAGTTATTCAGACAAACGTGAAGAACCCATATATTCTGAAGGGGAAACAATCTCAGAGTTCAGTCAATCCACGGATGTCACGCAAGTGTATTTCGGACACTCAAAAGCGCTATCGGG
The DNA here is from genome assembly GCF_000276645.1 of Pseudoalteromonas sp. NJ631. Classification (NCBI taxonomy): domain Bacteria; kingdom Pseudomonadati; phylum Pseudomonadota; class Gammaproteobacteria; order Alteromonadales; family Pseudoalteromonadaceae; genus Pseudoalteromonas; species Pseudoalteromonas sp. NJ631. The sequence continues at coordinate 174,038 of NZ_AKXJ01000010.1, read as the reverse complement.
CAGTTGGACTCGTCGTCTCATCGCAGGCGTTAGACATGAGCAACATACCTTCCGTGAGATAGCTGATACCACTTTACCCATTGCACAGGATAGAACGCTCACCTACCCTTATGTTCAAGCTCAGTGGTTTGAAGATTCCTATGTAAAAGTACGCAACTTTGACTCGATTTATCGTACAGAGGATCTTAATTTAGGTTGGAATATTAATGCCTTATTTGGCTATTCAGCCGAATCTTGGAGTGACGATACTGAGCGTCTTGTCTATTCATTTTCTGCCAATACGGCACACTACACCTCAGATCACAGCTTATGGCGTTTTTATTTTGACGTTAGTGGCAACTGGAACAAAGACACAGATAAAACTGAAAATCTGATAGCGAAAACGACCTTTCAATACTATTTAAATACCAGTTTGTATGAATCTTGGTTTATCAATGCAAGCTATACCTATGGAAACAACCTGACCTTTGATAATCAAATTACATTAGGGGGCGAAACCGGGCTTCGCGGATACCCAATAAAATATCAACAAGGTAGTCGCAGTATGCTACTCAATATCGAAAAACGCTATTACTGGGAATATGACTTACTGCGCTTATTCAAAATTGGCGGTGCGGCTTTTTTTGATGTAGGGCGCGCGTACCACTCTCATCTGCCGATTGAAGCAGATGAATCTGTCCTAAAAAATGTCGGTATTGGCTTGCGTTTAGCACCTAGCCGAGCCAATTCAGATATCATGGTTCATATTGATTTAGCCGCGCCAATTAATGGCCCGGATAACGTCGATAGCGTACAGTGGCTATTAACGGTAAAAAATCGTTTTTAACGGTGTCGCGCTCCAATAAACATGATATAAAGCAGAAAAAATTTCTTAGGATACGACTTTGCATTTGTTAGATTTCGCACTCAGTCAATACAAGCTAATTGTAACTTTGGTGGCGCTATTATCCTTCCCACTATTGATGAAAGCATGTTGCAAACTATTAGAAAAAGTAACACGCGGAAAAATAGACTCTCATCGTAAACAACGTGCCGATTTACTCGTTCGTGTACTCGTTGCCTTTGTATTCGTCTGTTTTATGCTCGTATTCTGGGGTATAGAACTTCGTGGTTTACTGGTGCTTGGTTCATCGTTATTTGCGATGCTTGGTGTTGCCATGTTTGCGGCTTGGTCACTGCTTTCCAATCTGACCTCATTCTTACTGATGTTTATTCAAAACGATTATCGCGTTGGGAATTGGGTAAGAATTGTTGACGGTGCAAACTTTGTTGAAGGCTGTATTGTGGAGATGGGATTGATGAGTGTAGTGCTGCGCCATGTTGATGGCCATAAGGTGGTATATCCTAACAACTTGTTTGTTACTCGCCCCGTTATGGTGCTTAGTCAGGAACCAGCTAAACCTAAACAGGTTCCAACACCAAGAAGAACATTAGGCCCTAAGAAATAGGGCCTATATCGTCAATAAAGGTTTCTAGCTGTTGTTCAACAATGCTATTTGCATGTGCAAAGTAAGCTAAGTGAAAAACCGCATCTCCTTCATTCACCAAAGGTAGCATTTGTTGGCCAACCACTATCCCACTACGAGGCGCGATAATCGCTTCTTCGCTTTGACCTAATGGACTGTCTATATAAGCCAAAATTTGACCTTTTGATACACGTTCCCCCAAGTTAACTTGAGCTCGAACAATGCCATCAACGTCCGCCCGCACCCAACTTGTCGCCGCCGCGATAACTGCGTCATGACGTTGTTTCCTACGACGCCCACGCAGCATTCTGAGTTTACGCATAACATTTTCAACCCCTTGCAATCCAGCTGCAATGGCCAATGAGTCAAACCGCAACGCTTCTCCCGCTTCATAAGTGATAACCGGAATGTCCAATCCTGCCGCTTCACTTCGCAACGAGCCATTGCGCAGTCGCGCATCTATCGCAACTGGTGTACCAAACGCCATGGCCATTTCTTTGGTCATTTCGCAGGACAAGTCACCACGGATCTGCGGTAAATTAGAACGATGAATCGCGCCGGTATGTAAATCGATAATATGGGTGCATTTTTTTACCACCAAGTCGAAAAACATAGATGCCATTCGAGCCCCTAACGAACCTTGCTCAGAACCTGGAAAACAGCGGTTTAGGTCTCGTCTATCAGGTAAATAGCGAGACTTATGAATAAAGCCAAAGATATTTACGATAGGCACCGCTATCAAGGTGCCACGTAGCGTTGCCGCATCGACTTTACTTAATAGTTGGCGCACGACCTCAACGCCATTTAATTCATCACCATGAATTGCGGCACAGACCAAAAGTACCGGTCCGGCCTCTGCGCCATTAACGACTTCAATCGGAATGGTCATTGGTGTGTGAGTGTAGAGCTTGGCCACTTCCAACTGGACAGTCTGCCTTTCAGCAACACCCACTCGTGTATCTAATAACGTAAAGGGTTGGTTGATTTTAACCTTTGCCACGTGTAGCAGTCCTTTTCGCCGCTGCATTCTTCTCGATAAAGGAGATGATCAAGCTAGCTATGTCTTTACCTGTTGCCTTTTCAATGCCCTCAAGGCCCGGAGATGAGTTCACTTCCATCACCAAAGGACCACGCTCTGAACGCAATAAATCTACACCGGCAACATTTAGGCCCATGGCTTTTGCTGCAGCAATTGCTGTGCGGCGCTCTTCCGGAGTGATTTTTACCAATGTCGCAGAACCGCCACGATGCAGATTTGAACGGAATTCGCCCTCTTGCGCTTGACGCTTCATCGCGGCAATGACACGGTCGCCAATAACGAAACAGCGAATGTCCGCACCACCAGCTTCTTTAATATACTCTTGCACCATGATGTTGGCTTTTAAGCCCATAAATGCTTCGATAACGCTTTCCGCCGCTTTACGTGTCTCAGCTAACACCACACCAATACCTTGTGTGCCTTCTAGTAGCTTGATCACAACCGGTGTGCCGCCAACCATTTCCAGTAAGTCTTTAACGTCATCAGGCTTACTGGCAAATCCTGTGATTGGCATGCCTACGCCTTTTCTTGACAGTAACTGTAATGAACGCAACTTATCTCTTGAGCGAGTGATTGCAACAGACTCATTCAATGGGTACACCCCCATCATTTCAAACTGTCTGAGTACCGCACAACCATAAAACGTCACAGAGGCACCAATTCGCGGAACAATCGCATCAAAGCCGCTCAACTGCTGACCCTTAAAGTGAATTTCAGGCTCACTACTATTGATATTCATATAACAACGTAGCGCGTCAATAACCTCAACTTCATGCCCACGTTGCTCTGCCGCCTCAATTAAACGACGTGTTGAATATAAAGATTGATTCCTTGAAAGAATGCCAATTTTCATGATTTATCCGTTTTATTACTTAAGTATGACTGTTCTGGATCAACAAGGATGCGGCCTCGCATCGCCGTGCGGCCCAGTAACATTCTAAATTTCATGGTTTCTCTATTGCTTAGCGTGATTTCAATTAGCCAAGCCTGATTGCCGATAGTTAAATTTGTTTCTATTACATAACGTAGTTCTTTATGACCGCCCGAATCGGTAACAACGCGCTCATCCACTACTTTTGCTTCACTACAGACTTCATAGTCAGTATTGTCTTGTTTGGGATGGATCCAAAACCTTACCCAAAGTTCATCTTGTTCTGTTTTGAAAGGCTCAACCTTAAAGGCGTGCAGACATGATGTTCTTGCTCCAGTATCTACTTTCGCTTTGATTTTTTCGATACCTAAATCGGGTAAGGAAAGCCACTCTCTCCAACCAACTGTGATCATATTATGCTCTCGTACAAAATGAGTTCGGACTTATACGCTGATTCAAGTCACTTGAAAAACAAAATAAATTTATCCTAAAGATAAAAACGCTCTGTTAAGCCAAGCACCTTAACTTACAGTAACACCACTTACACATTTTTCAAGGTAAAGCCCTATACTGAGCGAAAGTAAAATAGAGTATTCAAACAATTTATTTCATCGCCAAGATTTTAGGACCTATTGACCTTTCAAGTTTGTTTTTGCAGCAGTTTGATTGCCATTTATACTAAGCAGAGCCTGCGTAGCATAGTCATTCTATGTAAGTCTGGCGATAACACAGTAGAAATGCCAATCAAGCGCTGCCCTTTGGGTTAACCTGAGTGCGCTTTGTTCATTGTTGCTCAACTTTTGCCTAGATTACTAGGCGGCAAATCGAGCGTCGCGATCAAAACACACTCAGGAGAACAAAAATCAAACAGCAAAGAACAACAGGTCCTAAATGAATTTGAAAATTAAATTATCTATGTCAGTCTTGGGACGAACTTTTTAATAGGAATTAGCTATGACTGGATTACTCCATGCGTTTGTGCTCGACGGTCAAGGTGGCGGTAGGCTACTTTGCGATCTGAGTGAAGTAAAATCCGTAATTCACAATGAGCCACTTTGGCTTCATTTTGACTACAGCTTCGACGAAACGACCGAATGGCTGAAGCAACAAACGTTTTTGGATGACTGGGAAAGAGAAGCGCTAACCGCAGATGAAACCCGTCCGAGAACGGCGAATGGCGATGAAGGTTTGCTAGTGTTCTTGCGTGGCGTGAACCTTAACCCCAAGCAAAGCCCTGAAGACATGGTTTCTATTCGCTGTTTTGCAAACGATAAACTACTTATTACCTGTCGTAAGCGTCATATTATGTCTGCCCAAGATATGCTGGCATCGCTTAAAAAGGGTCAAGGCGCAAAAAGTATCGGTGAGTTACTGTCTACATTGGTGATGCGACTTTCTGTGCGAATGCAAGACATCATCTGGCAAATAGAAGAACAGCTTGACGAGTTTGAAGACGCGATGGAAAGTAGTGAGCAGCTGCCTAACTATCAGCAACTTTCAACATTAAGAAGACAAACCATTGGTTTAAAACGCTATCTTAAGCCACAAAAGCTTGCTATTAGCGAACTACTATTGGCAAAGATTGCTTGGCTAGATGAAGATCATCGACACATGATTGAAGAGGCGAGCAATGCCTTAAGTCGATATATAGAAGAATTAGAAGCTGCGATTGAGCGTGCACAAGTGATCCAAAATGCGATCACCAACCATCAAAATGAACAGTTAAACCAAAGAATGTACGTGATGTCTGTCGTTGCAGCGCTATTCTTACCACTTGGGTTTCTAACAGGCTTGTTGGGGGTGAATATTGGCGGTATTCCTGGCACTGAATGGGGTGGCGCATTTGCCTTTTTTGTTATTATGTTGGTGGTACTAACTGGTGGTATTGGGGTGTACTTTAAACGCAAAGGCTGGTTGTAAGTAGGAGTAATCATTGGCGCTCTCGCTAGGGATCGAACCTAGAACTCAGCCTCCGGAGGGCTACGTGATATCCATTTCACCACGAGAGCGTCGGCAACATAATAATGCTAAGTGCAGGCAATTGCCAGACAATGTTTGCTATATGACTAATTAGTAACCTATTTTTTAAAAAAAGCTGTACTTTGGGCAAAAAACCAGTTATTCAACTATGCTTTGAAAATAATAAAATAGACTGATATTGCTGCCAGTTCAGAAATATCGCGATACATCATTGAGGATCCCAAATATGACACCGATGACAACAGAGCAAGTTGCAGAGTTTCTTGACGTAAAGGTTGAGCGCGTAAGACGCCTCGCACGAGAAAACTTGCTAGTCGCCAAAGACACTGATGCCAGTGGCGAACCTATCTTTGACAAAGCCGATGTTGAAAAATACAAAGAGCTAGCACAGCGACTGGGTGGGATCTAACCCTTTCAGTAACGATAGCCAGTATTGTGTTTAGGGAATGTCACACGCTACTGGCTCAGCTTTTTGTTACGTTACCCACTGCTTCAGTAACTGTCTAAGCTTTTCGGCCTCTATCATTACGCCCCGCTGCTCGTACCATTGAATGCTAACAATCAAATAAGTTTGGCAAAATACCGTCAGCTTAGCTTGAGCGTATGAAGGCATGGCTTGCCGCTTTAGAGAAAAGTAAGACTCAACTACCGTAAGTGCTGCTTCAACATCACAGCTAAAACTACACACCAGCGCTGCTAAATCAAAAAATATGTCACTATGACAAGCATACTCAAAGTCGATTAACCGAACCCCCTCTGGACTTTGAATAATATTGCTCATGACTAAGTCATTGTGGCAAAACGCCTGATCCACAGGTAAGGAAGCTAAGCTTTCGATAAGCCGTTCGATGTCGACTAAGTGACGCAGTTTCTCATCAATAGCCTGAACATAACCGACTAAGTCCAGCATCTCATATATTTCAAGCTCTAAGTTATGCACCTGAATAACTTGTGCTAACAACGCAGTATTTAACTTTGGCTCAGCACACACTTCTGGCATAAAAGTAAATAGTGCCATACGAGTGCGTAGGTCATACTGCAGTACGTTAGAAGTAATGTCTTGTTGCGCTAACTTGTTTTGCGCCTTTAAGGCCTCAGTAGGAATACCATGGCTATAGCATTTTAATAAGTAGCTTTCGCCTTTACTCACCATCAGGTAATTATTGTTACTCACACCTTTAGTCAGCTTTTCTAATCGCTCAGCTGAAACCTTGAATACGGTATTCACCTTTACTTTTAATTTTTCAAGCTCAGAGGGCTGCAAGCGTCTTTCCTTGCTTAGCTTCATATTCTTCGTACCAACGCTTGTAGCCCCAACACGCCATCAAGGTGTAGAAAATAAATAGCACCAGCGTAGGATAGAAGCCTTTAAGGTAATAAAGGTAGATAGAGGCTGCATCAATCACGACCCAATATAACCAGTTTTCAAGAATTTTCTTAGCCACTAAATAAGTCGTCACCACCGCAAAGCATGTGGTAAAGCTATCTAAATAAGCGAGATCTGCTGCCATATAATGCTTGGTGAAATAACCGAGTAAAACGGAAACCACTGAAGTGATAACAATGATTGAAAGATGTTTTGATAGCGACCAAGAAACAATATCACTGGGCTTGTTTTTATCACCCTGACGCCACATCCACCAACCGACGACGGCCATGACCATATAGTAAAAGTGCAGCAGTGATTCCATCACTAGTGCACCGTTCCAGTACAGCACGGTATAGATAAAGGTGTTAATAAAGGCCACAGGCCAACACCATATATTCTCTCGAATTGCCAGCAATAAATAGGCAACAGCCAGCACCACAGCGATATACTCCCAACTCGACATCGCAGTGAACCCTGCAAAGGTTTCAGTAAACCAGTCCATTAATCACAGGCACTATCAGCTGGAGATAAATCGCCTGAGATAAACTTACAAACAAAAATACATTTTCCGTAAGCTTCAAATGAGTGTTTCATTTCTTGATTCAATACTGAGGTCACTAAATCAAATTCACCAAAGACCTGAGTTGACATCGTATTTGTGATCACCTTGATCCCTTCATGCTCATTCAGCCTATCAATAAAACCTTTAATAAAAGGGATATAGTCTTGGTGCAGTGGGTACTTGCTTATTTCAACAGAAACTTGCATGGGCGCTCCTTACAAATGGCAGCCGATTATTAATATTGCTGGTTTAGATTTTCCCCACCGGTAAAATCCGATTTTGGGGTATAGTTAATCCAGTCTTGCTGATAGATAATTTTACCTTTTTCGTCAAACTTTAGCACTATCAGAAATCGCCAAGGCCCTAACTCGCGTGACGTATAATTAAAGCGATTAAACACGCCTCTAGCAACCACGGTTCGAGTCGTGCTATCGACTATTTTATCTTCAACCACTAAGGCGGGTTGTTCATCCAGCACAGCAAAGTTTCCAGCAGACCAGTTAAAAAAAGCCGTAATCTGATCTTTACCTTGTGCCTTATGGCCAAAAACCATATCTTCCAGCACGGCATCTTCGGCATAGAACTCGATAAACTGGGTAAAGTTCTGCCGCTGAGCATAGGTATTAAAGTAAGCATCGGCATGGCTGATGAATGTATTTTTGTTACTGATATTAACCGAATTACTGCAACCACTCAGTATTGATATAGAAAATAACAAGAACCCATAGCGCATCATAGCCACTCCAAAAGCCGTATTAATTGTGTATAAAAAAAGCGCCTATAGCGCTTAATTCGACAATGATAAAATGTGTATTTTTATACTGTTACTATACCCAATGGTTTAGCGGTTTTCCACGCTCCACGGGTAAAGTCTGGAATACTCAGTGATTCACTACGATTAGCCACTGACTGAGCCGATAACGGAGAAATTACCGACCAAGCCGCACCGTCGTATACGTCTTGATCTAGCGCTTCACCATTGCGAAGACAATAGATCATGCGCCAGAACATTAAAAAGTCCATACCACCGTGACCACCATTGCGCTGCGCTTCTTCACCCATTTTAGTCCAAAGCGGATGGTCGTATTGTTTATACCATGGATCCATTTCGTAATCCCATTCATGGAAGCTCTTAGCACCACCTTGCTCTAACGCGATACGATTAGGGAAACCAGCAAAGACCCCATTAGTTCCTTGAATAAGATTGTGACGAGAATAAGGCCTAGGCGTGGTCGTATCGTGTTGTACCATGATACTGCGTCCTTTGATAGTCTTAATCATCGTGGTATTCATATCACCCGCAATATACTGTAGTTGATTGCGTTCATGATCTGCCGGAAATTCGCGTTTTGCATAGGCAGCACGGCCCAGGGCGGGAGAACTCATAGAGGTTAAGTAATCAAAACGGTCACCGCGGTTAATATTCATGTACTGAGATACTGGCCCTAAACCATGAGTTGGATATAGGTTACCATCTCGCTTAGTATGCCAGTGTGTACGCCATGAGCCGGTCTTGTGCTCAATTTCCTTCATTTGCCAACGTAGCTCATGAATATATGCAGCTTCACCATGCAATAACTCACCGAATACACCTTGGCGAACCATATTCAGTACCATCAACTCATCGCGACCGTAATTGACATTTTCCATCATCATACAGTTCTTTTGCGTGCGCTCTGCGGTGTCGACTATCTGCCACATCTCTTCAACGGTCAACGCTAAAGGCACTTCAACAAACGCATGCTTACCACTGTTCATGGTATCTATTGCCATCGGTGCGTGCCATTTCCAAGGTGTCGAAATGATAACGATGTCAATATCATCCCGATTTAGCATTTCTTGATAAGCTAAGTCACCACCACGATACAGCGCAGGTTTCGGCAAACCTCGCTCGCGCACAAGGTAGTCAGCCGATTTTTCAAGCACTTCATCATGGGTATCACAAATCGCGACAATACGTGCGCCATCGATGTGACTCATACGCTTTACATGACCATAGCCACGTTGGCCAACCCCAATAAAACCTACCCGAACCACGTCCATTTTTGGTGCTACGAGTCCAATGACAGAGCGGCCTTGTTGCTTGGGTACAATGCTATTATTTTGATTAGAGCTTGCGCACCCAGCTACTACACTCGCAGCCGCTGCCGCTCCTGCGGCTTTTAAAAAGTCGCGGCGGTTTATATTTTTCATTCTTACTCCTAAACGATACTTCTTAACAGCACTAATACTGCTCGCTATCAAGCTAACCTATCCCAATCTTAGGTTCAAAACATTGCGATAAAGCCGCAAAAAAAAGCGCTTGAAGCGCTTTTTCTTAAAATATATTAACTGTTAAATTGCTCTGATTATATTATTCAGACAATCCTCTTTTTCTAGCACACTGGAATACAGCGCAAGCTGGTTCTTCGCGCGGTCGAGATTATGATTGGCTCTGTGGGTTGCAAAATAATTATCTCCATCTAAGTGATCTGTTAAAAATCTCAGACCTATCATGAATGGCATCACTTTCGCGCCAAGAATAAAACTATCTTTTTCTGCTTCAGTTACACTGTCTTGTAACGGTTCAATATACCCTTGCGCCAGCGCAGCAAAGATATTTTCTCTTACCTGCACATTACTCAAGTTCGTAGAGTCTTCAGCTTCTGGGGAACAGAAGGTGCGCACCATATCGCCAAAATCAAACAACCAGTTACCCGGCATACAAGTATCTAAGTCGATAACGGCTCGTGCTGCATCACTCTGTGTTGAAAACAGCATGTTGTTGATTTTGGTATCGTTGTGGCAAGCTCTAAGTGGTACTTGTTTTTGTGCCTGCTGCAGCTCTTCTGCAAGTGCAAATTGCTGCTGAAAAGCAGCGATAACATCACTGCACTTTTCCGCGCGACCATGCTCGTCTTTCGCTAGCACTTGGTTAAATGCATCAATACGCATCGCCAAGTTATGAAAGTTTGGAATGACATGATGTAACTGCGCCGCATCAAAGTCATTTAGCGCATGTGCAAACTGCCCGAAGGCATTTGCAGCCGTTAATGCTTGTTGTTCGTTTGCCACTACGTCTTCGCTATAACTGCGGCCAATAAATGCAAGCGCACGCCAAACTTCGTCATTAATATCGACTAAATATTGGCCTGAACTCGTCGCTAAGTGCTTTATGATAGCGAGGCTATATTCTCCATTTAAGGCTTTTGCTGTTAAGTGCTGTTCAATCGCTCGCGCATTTTCAACAAGATGCAAAGGGTTTGGAAATACCGTGGTATTTAGCTTTTGTACCACCATGGTTTTGTGGTTGTCCTGCAACAGCATAGTTGTGTTGATATGACCACTACCAATCGGCTTCATTTTAGCTTCTTCACTGATGAGACCGTATTCATCAGCAAGTTGTTGCGCAACGGCTTGATACTCCATATTCACCTCAAAAGGAGTTAAGTCGGATGTAATTGTGTGGAGATGATTATCTTCCCTGACGTGCTTCATAAATCTTTCTCGCGACAATGTCTAGTTCGCTCTTATAAGTTATACCGTACCAATGTGATTTAGCTTGGTAGACCGACACGGTTTGCAGGCCCTTATTGATACTGTGTTGGATACAATCCGGCAGATAATACTCTTTTTTGACACCGTTGTCATAATTCCTTAAAAACGCAGTAAACCCGGCTTCTAATGAATCAAAAAGTGACGGCGTCACCCCCCAGCAGGTCATCGAAGCAAGCGCAGAGCTTGCTATCTTACACCGCTTACCTGCAATATCACCTGACAACTCGCCGTTTTCAAAGCGAATATCTAATGCCTCTTCAACCGAGTGTAGTTGTTGCGCTTGTACCTGACAAACGCCACGGTTTACTCCACCTTGCTCTGATAAGGTGTTTATAATGGGGTATGCGACCATCGCCATATTGCTATGATGCTGAAAATGTTCAACAAGCTGCTCAAATGCATCAGGCCCGTAATAATCATCCGCCGTAATAACTATCGCAGGCTTATCAACGTATGGTTTTGCACACAACAGCGCATGTCCTGTGCCCCATGGTTTTTCTCGTCCTGCCAAGCAGTCGATAGATTCATTCGGAATATCGCTAAGCCGCTGCTGCACTAAAGTAATGTTCAGCGCCTTTGGCAATCGTGGCAATATCACATTTTCGATTAGGCTTCGCACTTTGTCATTGATGATCAAAATAACATCGCGCACACCAGCATGATGCGCGTCAATTATGCTCAATTCCATAATGCTTTTATCGATACTTGGCAGCTCAGCAACCTGCTTATTACCACCAAAGCGGCTTCCTAATCCACCAGCCAAAATGATCAGCTTAGGGGGTTGTTCGATTCCTATCATTGAAAAAATATCAAAACTCAAATAAGCGGGTAAGTGTACTGAGCTTTTGCGCAGAATAAAAGCAATTGCGAGGAAAGGCGTCCTCGCAATTAGCCTTACACCAGTGTGAACTAGCTAAACTTTTGGCATAAGTACTTTATTTCTTGGTATTCAAGCAGTCCTTCCTGTGCCCCTTCTCGGCCAAGACCTGAAAACTTCACACCACCGAAAGGCGCTACAGGATTGGATATGATCCCTTCATTAATCCCAACCATGCCATACTCAAGCGCTTGACTTACTCGCCTTATTTGATTGCCATCATTCGAATAAAAATAAGCAGCAAGCCCTTCTGGCACAGAGTTTGCCATTCTTACCACATCATCTTCACTCTCAAAATCAATAATGCTGACAATCGGTGCAAAAATTTCTTCATGGAAGATCCGCATGGTGCTATTTACACCCGTGATAACTACCGGTGCCATAAATTGGCCGCTTTGTTTATCACCTTGATAAGCGATGCTCGCACCTTTAGCTAACGCATCTTCTAACAACTGCTGTGCTTTTTGTTTGGCTTCAAGTGAAATGAGTGGACCAATATCAACACCTTGCTCTAAACCATTTCCCAAGGTGAGTGTGCTAACCTGCTGAGTGAGTGTATTGAGTAGCTCTGCCGAGATACTTTTCGCAACAAACACGCGATTTGCGGCCACACAAGTTTGTCCTGCATTTCTAAACTTCGCTGCCATCAAACCACTTACCGCTTGCTCAACATCAGCGCTGTCGAAAACAATAAATGGTGCATTACCACCAAGCTCCATTGACGTTCTTTTCACTGTGTCGGCACATTGCTTCAACAACGCACTCCCCACTTGTGTTGACCCCGTAAACGTAAGTTTTCGCACTTGTGATGACTCAGTAAGATGTGCTACTAACCCTTTAGAATCGTTAGTCACTAACACCTGAAAAGCACCAACTTCCATTCCAGCCTGGATAGCTAGCTTAGCCAGTGCGATGGCCGCTAGAGGGGTTTTCTCAGAAGGCTTTAAAATAAAACTACAGCCTGCGGCATAAGCTGGTGCTACTTTTCTGGTGATCATCGCCAGTGGAAAATTCCACGGTGTGATCCCAAGTACAACACCAACCCCTTGCCTGATTGTAGTTAGCTCATGTGATTGAGAATGACTGGGAATAACCTGACCATAGGCGCGCTTGGCTTCTTCGCTATACCATTCAATAAATCCTGCTGCATAATCCGCCTCGGCAAGTGCCTCCTTGAGCGGTTTGCCTTGTTCCTTAGTGACGATTTCAGCCAAGGCCTGTCGATGCTCTATTACCAATTCGTACCATTTTCTAAGTACTTGACTACGGGCATGTGCTGTCGTGCTAGCAAGTCTTTCAAAGGTTTCAGCCGCTGCTTGCAGCGCTTTATCGGCAGCCTGGTTATCCGCCTCAGAAACCTGAGCAAGGTGCTCTCCAGTTGCAGGATTAACCACATCGACTTGCGTTTTACTATGATGTGCTTGGCCATTGATAAGTGAAAATTCGGGATTACTGATGAGTGACATAGCGTTCCTCCTAGAAAAGCAAAAAGCCGTAGTATAAGACTACGGCTTTTATTAAATTTGTCAGTAACAACCTAGGTTGTTAGCAGCACTTAATGGTCTTCATTAACGATATTGAGATTGTACTTTGGAATTTCAACCACTAAGTCTTCATCACTAATTATCGCTTGGCAACCTAAACGAGACTCAGCTTCAAGACCCCATGCTTTATCTAGCATGTCATCTTCTAACTCATCACTTTCTTCCAGCGAGTCAAAACCTTCACGAACAACGATATGGCACGTGGTACATGCACATGATTTTTCACAGGCATGTGGAATACTAATTCCGTTTTTCAACGCCACATCGAGTACAGTTTCACCCGTTTTCGCTTCGATTGCAGCACCTTCCGGACATAACTCTTCATGGGGTAAAAAGATAATTTGTGGCATATTACACCTCATCTACCGACTGCCCTTGCAGTGCCTTTTTAATTGATTCATCCATACGGCGTGAAGCAAAATCACTACTCGCCTGATCGACTTCTTCGATCGCCTTTTTAATCTGCTCTGGATTGTCTGCACTTTCGCGAATTTGTGCAAGTTCAGTCATTGCACCGCGCAGTGTATTGAGCTCATCTTCTGCCAACAGATGACCATCCGTTGCAAGCGATGCCTCTAACGCTTCCAATACACGCAGCGCTTCAACCTGCTGCTCTTTAAGCATACGAGCGCTCATGTCTTCTTTGGCATTGCTCATCGAATCTTTTAGCATTTGTGCTACTTGGTCATCGCTCAAACCAAACGATGGTTTAACTTGGATCTCAGCCTGTACGCCTGTCGACTTTTCTTCAGCCGAAACACTCAATAGACCATCAGCGTCAACTCTAAAAGTGACTCGAATATGCGCAGCGCCTGCCGCCATTGGTGGAATGCCTTTTAGACTAAATTTAGCCAAGCTACGACAATCATCAACGAGCTCTCGCTCACCTTGCAATACATGCAATGACATAGCAGTTTGACCATCTTTAAAGGTGGTAAACTCTTGTGCGCGTGCAACAGGAATAGTGGTATTGCGCGGAATGATTTTTTCAACCAGTCCACCCATAGTTTCTAGGCCTAAAGACAATGGCAATACATCAAGCAGTAACATGTCAGAGTCAGGCTTGTTACCCACTAAAATATCAGCTTGGATAGCAGCACCTAATGCCACCACACGATCTGGATCGATTGATGTTAGTGGCTCTTTGGCAAAGAAACTCCCGACTTCTTCACGCACCACCGGCATACGAGTCGACCCACCGACCATCACAACCTGCAAGACTTCTTCTGCTGTGACACCGGCATCTTTTAACGCACGGCGACAAGAGCGTAAAGTCTTTTTAACCAATGGCATTGCCATTTCAGCAAATGCTTGACGCGTGATCGTAACTACAAATTTTTGCTCGCGAACTGGTAGCTCTACGTTTACCGTTTCATAGCTTGAAAGCGCTTCTTTACAGGCTCTTGCCTTATTGATAAACAAGCGTAGCTCTTTTGGGTTTAAATCAAATAGCTGCGTTTGCTGTTTAAAGAAATCGACCAACAATGAATCAAAGTCATCACCACCGAGGCTTGAATCACCACCGGTTGATAATACCTCAAACACGCCTTGGTTTAAGCGTAAGATAGAAATATCAAACGTACCACCACCAAGGTCATAAACCGCGATCACGCCTTCTTGACCAGAGTCTAGGCCGTAAGCTACTGCAGCTGCAGTCGGCTCATTGAGAAGTCTTAATACTTTTAGACCAGCAAGCTCGGCTGCGTCTTTTGTACTTTGTCTTTGTGCATCATCAAAATACGCAGGTACGGTGATCACTGCGCCCATTACATCTTCACCAGCAAAGCTATCAATAGCACGTTGGTGTAATGTTTTTAAAATTTCAGCGGAGGCTTGCACTGGGCTTACAGCGCCAGCTACGGTTTCAATAGCAAGCGAACCGTTATTATCGACAAAGTTATAAGGCAGTTGACCATAGCTTTGTTCTATTTCAGATTGCGTTTTACCTAAAAAACGTTTTACAGAAATAAGCGTATTAGTCGGGTCTTCAGCAGAAGCAGCTTGGGCTTGTTCACCAACGATAACCTCTGAGTCAGTGTACCTTACTACCGACGGCAGCATAGGTTTACCCATTAAATCGCTAAGGGTCTTCGTTTCGCCACTTTGTACTGTTGCCACAAGAGAGTTCGTGGTACCTAAGTCAATACCAATCGCTAATTTATGCTCATGAGGTGCCGCGCTCTGCCCCGGCTCAGCAATTTGCAATAATGCCATAATGCTCTTTTCACTTTAACGTTTGTTGATGCTATACATCATCAATCGAATAATTCATCTTCGATACGTGCTAATTCGTCGCGTAACTTGTAGACAAACTTTAGCTTACGAATATTGTCTGCTGCGGCTTCTAATGTGCTCATGTCATCGCTTTGAAGCTGCTCGGCAAGGGAGGCGCTAAACTCTGTATCTAACGCTTTAATCTGTGTTTCGAACTCTGCAATCGCGCCGTCAGGATCCGCCGCATCAGGTAATTCTTCTAATGCTTCGCGCAGCTCCATCTGTTGCATTAAAAACATCGGATCTTGCAACGTTTGTTGCTCTGCACGTATGTCTACACCCTTTTCGCTTAGCATATACTCGGCGCGTTTAACTGGGTGTTTGAGCACCGCTAGCGCGTCATTGATCTCTGCGGTTTTCTGTACCGCGAGCAACTTCTCACGCTCACTTTTACCAGCAAATCTATCTGGGTGAACTGCACGCTGTAGCTCTAAATAACCTTGATTTAGTTTGTTTAAATCAACGTGATAATCAACAGGTAAATCAAATAATTCAAAATAACGCATACGCACCTAATACAGCAAAGCCCCACCAAGGCAGGGCTTTAAGCTATTCACTGTTGCAAACTATACGGTGAAGCTTTCGCCACAGCCACATTCGTCTTTCTGATTTGGGTTATTAAACTTAAACCCTTCATTCAGACCTTCTTTTGTATAATCAAGCTCTGTGCCGTCGATATAAACTAAACTTTTTGCATCAACGATGATTTTGACATCTTTGTCTTCAAATACTTCATCGCCTTCATCTAAATCGTCGACAAATTCGAGAACATAAGCAAGACCTGAACAGCCCGTGGTTTTAATACCAACGCGCAGCCCTATGCCTTTTCCACGGTTACTCAAAAAGGCTAATACGCGATTAGCGGCTGCATCTGTTAACGTCACTGCCATAATAGTCTCTTACTTCGCTTGTTTACTCTTATAATCTGCAATCGCAGCTTGAATCGCATCTTCTGCCAAAATTGAGCAGTGGATTTTCACTGGTGGCAACTCAAGCTCAGCACTGATATCAGTGTTTTTGATAGTCGCAGCTTCTTCTAACGATTTACCTTTCACCCACTCAGTCACAAGGGATGACGATGCAATCGCGCTACCACAACCATATGTCTTGAATTTCGCATCTTCGATGATGCCTTCTTTTGACACTTTAATTTGTAGCTTCATTACGTCGCCACATGCAGGTGCCCCCACCATGCCCGTTGCTACGCTTGGATCGTTCTTGTCTAAAGAACCTACGTTACGTGGATTCTCAACGTGGTCGATAACTTTATCACTGTAAGCCATAACTATTTCCTCACTACCTGCTTGCGGCTGGATAGTATCCAGCCAGCGGCTAAAACTTGCTTAATGGTGTGCCCATTCAACGCTATCTAAGTCGATGCCATCTTGGTGCATTTCCCAAAGCGGTGACATCTCACGTAAGCGACCAATAGAATTCTTAAGAAGATTGACGGTGTAATCGATCTCTTCTTCTGTCGTAAAACGACCAATACTGAAACGGATTGAGCTGTGTGCTAATTCGTCATTACGACCTAGAGCACGCAGTACATAAGATGGCTCTAAGCTCGCCGATGTACATGCAGAACCTGAAGAAACCGCAATGTCTTTAACTGCCATTAGTAAACTTTCACCTTCAACAAAGTTGAAGCTAATGTTTACAATGCCAGGTACTGATTGGTCGATAGCACCATTAAAATAAACTTCGTCCATATCCATTAGGCCGTCCAATAGACGCTGACGAAGCGCACTGATGTGTGCATGGTCTTTTTCAAAGTCTTGCTTAGCAATTCTAAATGCTGTGCCCATACCCACGATTTGATGAGTAGCAAGAGTACCAGAACGCATACCGCGCTCATGACCACCACCGTGCATTTGTGCTTCTAAACGCGCACGTGGCTTACGGCGTACGTACAACGCACCGATACCCTTCGGGCCATAAACTTTGTGGCCCGAAAATGACATAAAGTCTACTTTCAATGTTTGTAGGTCGATTAGTACCTTGCCAGCACTTTGCGCCGCATCAACATGGAACATGATCTTGCGCTCACGACACATCTCACCGATAGTCGCGATATCTTGAATAACACCTAGCTCGTTATTAACGTGCATTACGCTCACTAAAACAGTGTCTTCGCGCATCGTTGCTTCAAGCTTTTTCAAGTCAAGTAAGCCGTTGTCTTCAACATCCATATACGTCACTTCAAAGCCTTGACGCTCAAGCTCACGACAGGTGTCTAGTACTGCTTTATGTTCAGTACGAACGGTGATGATGTGCTTACCTTTCTTTTTATAGAACTGTGCAGCACCTTTGATTGCAAGGTTGTTTGACTCAGTTGCACCAGATGTGAAAACGATTTCACGCGGATCAGCGTTGATTAAATCAGCGATATCATTACGCGCCTGATCAACCAGTTCTTCTGCTTGCCAACCGAAACGGTGTGAACGAGAAGCTGGATTACCAAAGTTACCATCCATTGTCAGGCACTGCATCATCTCGTCTGCAACACGCTGATCAACCGGAGCGGTTGCTGCATAATCTAGATATATCGGTAATTTCATTTATCTCTCCGCTTGACGTCAACCTAGAGTTGACAGCTCACTTGAATATTGTCTAATTGCTCGATAACACGTTTAACGTGCTTATCTTGCCGCGTTGCTACGGATTGAACATCCGCGTCGGCGACTAACTCGGCTAGGGAAATACTGTTTAAAAACTCTTCAATTCGCACACTTAAATCAGACCACAATGAATGAGTCAGACAGCGCATACCGCTTTGGCAACCGCCGCCTTCGCCGTGACAACGTGTTGCGTCAACGGACTCGTCAACTGCATTAATCACATCACCAACGGAAATCGTGTGTGCATCACGGCCTAATAAGTAGCCGCCGCCTGGACCACGTACAGAGCTAACTAAGCCATGTTTACGTAGACGGGCAAATAATTGTTCAAGGTAAGATAGCGAAATCTCTTGTCGTTCAGAGATATCGGCTAGTGGAACAGGGCCAATACTTGCGTGTAACGCAACATCTAACATTGCTGTCACGGCGTATCTGCCTTTTGATGTTAGTTTCATGCATAACCCCCGCTAATTTACCAAGCCGCAAATTTTAATTACTTGACTAAGATAGTCAAGTATTAACCAAGCATAATAACGGCTTTAAATCTGCAACCCTCGTATGCCTACCCGAAATACCCGAGTAATTTAATCAGGTATTATGGATATTGTAATTACCTGAGTATTTTAGTCAAGTATTTGTGATGAAGATTTATGCAAGATTTCACAAAGGAAATGGTTGATATTTAGACAATAGAAATGTAACAGTATTGGCGCGCTGACTTGGCCAATACTGTCATCGTGTTTGGTTTACTTGCTCGTAGATTTATCTATCGAACTTAGGATCCCACGTAGAATATTAAGTTCTTGATCTTCCGGTCTAGCACGGTTGAACAAACGCTTTAGCTTAGTCATTACCATGCCTGGATGCTGCTTGATGATAAAGCCGGTGTCATTCAAGGTATTTTCAAGATGCTCGTAGAATAACTCCATCTGCTTTGATGATGGGTAAATCGTTTCATCCACTTCTTCTGGCTGCTTTTCTTGCGTGTCTAGATATGTCATACGCGTTTCGTAGGCCAAAGTTTGCACTGCCATCGCAAGATTAAGCGAGCTATACTCAGGATTAGCTGGAATACACACATGATAGTTGCACAATTGCAACTCTTCATTTGTGAGCCCGCTATTCTCACGACCGAATACAAGGGCGACAGGACCATTCACCGACTCAGCGACCAATTTTTGTGCACACTCACGCGGATCTACCATTGGCCACGACAAAGTACGCGAGCGCGCGCTGGTGCCAATAGTTAAAGCGCAATCAGCAATCGCCTCTTGAAGCGTATCGACTTTAGTCGCTGCACCCAACACGTCGGTTGCGCCAGCCGCCAATGCACTTGCATGGCTGTCCACTTCACATGCAGGGTCAACTAAATAAAGCTTAGATAACCCCATCGTCTTCATTGCTCTCGCTACAGAGCCAATATTGCCAGAGTGTGAGGTGTTCACTAATACAATTCGAATATCTTCTAAAGCCATTTACACGAGTCTCAAACAAAAATAATGGCGCAGTGTAGCATATCTAATTTGCGTTTTTCCAAGCTCCACAACCAGAAATTAAAAATCTTTATGTAGCAACGAAGTACAAAAAACAACCAGGAAAATTCACAATTGGTTATTTACTTTAGAGAAAAAACCGCTAGAATACGCCGGCTCAAAATGATCCTGTTCTTTTACAACCTAAAGGTAATGCTATGCATCCAATGTTGAACATTGCGGTACGCGCTGCGCGTAACGCAGGTAAGATTATCCTACGTGCAAGTGAAGATTTATCGCGCGTTGAAGCTGCTCAAAAAGGCACAAATGATTTAGTAACAAACATCGATAAAGATGCGGAATCAATCGTTCGTGACACAATTTTAAAATCTTACCCTGATCACTCTATTGTTGGTGAAGAATTTGGTCATCACGAAGGCAAAGATGCAGACTACCTTTGGGTTATCGATCCTCTAGACGGTACCACTAACTTCGTTAAAGGTATCCCTCATTATGCTGTTTCTATCGCGCTAAGAGTTAAAGGTCGCGTAGAGCAAGCTGTTGTATACGACCCAATCCGCGACGAATTATTTACCGCTTCCCGTGGCCAAGGCGCACAGCTAAATAACAAACGTATTCGTGTATCTAAGTCTATTGAATTACAAGGCACTGTGCTTGCAACTGGTTTCCCTTTCAAGCAAAAGCACCACATGGATGCCTACCTAGAAGCATTCAAAGCATTATTCATTCATACAGCTGATATCCGCCGTGCGGGCTCTGCAGCTTTAGACATGGCATATGTTGCAGCAGGTCGTATGGATGGCTTCTTTGAAATTGGCCTTAAGCCTTGGGATACAGCAGCCGGTGAGCTGCTAGTAAAAGAAGCAGGCGGTATGGTCACTGATTTTGCAGGCGGTGCTAACTTTAACCGTAGCGGCAATATCATCTGTGGCGCACCTAAGCTTTGCCAAGCGATTGTAAAAGAAATTCGCCCTGTATTAACTGAGTCATTGTTAAAATAATAACTCTGGCTTAGATGAAAAACCCAAGCACTGCTTGGGTTTTTTTGTATCTGATTGAGTCTAAGAATAACAATAGCAAGAGCTAACTGTTACTCCAAAATCAGGTATTTAAGCTGAGCGTCGGATGTCTACTTAATTTCCACACGGGCTGAGCGCATCACGACTTCATCGTTTAGCTCAATACCAAGCCCCGGCTCTTCTGACACTCTAAAGATACCATTCTTAGGCTGCGGGTCTTGCAAGCATAGCTCCCTGTTCCACTTTTTAATTGCGTAAGTATGGTGCTCATGGATCAGGAAGTTTGGGATCGCGGTTTCCAAGTGTAATGAAGCTGCGGTTGCAACCGGGCCACCACAGACGTGCGCCTGAATACGGATATCAAAGATATCGGCGTAATCACATACTTTCTTGGTTTCCGTAAAGCCACCACATAGGCCAATATCTGGCTGCAGTACATCAATACTTTGATCTTCAAAATAAGGGCGAACACCCCAGCGATTATACAAACGCTCACCACCTGCGATTGGTACAGAGGTCTTGTTTGCTACCTTCGCATGTAAAGAGTGGTTAAGATAATTCACTGGCTCTTCATAATACATACAATCAAATTCTTCAGCGATATCTGCAATTTGAATGGCAGATGTCGCGCCCGGTAAGCTGTGGCATTCAAAAATAATGTCGACTTCATCACCTACCGCTTCACGTATTGCTTTCATTCTTGCACGGTATAATTTCATTTCCGCGCGCGAGATAAGCTTAGTTCTATCGTAGTAGGTGTTGCCATCTTTATCGTACTGAATTGGGTCAACTTTAACCGCATCGTACCCTTCAGCAATGGCTTTGTGAGCCGCTTCAGCATATTCGTGTGGTTGAACTAGTGCTTTAAACTCGCTATCCCAATCAAACTGTAATTGCGAGGCATAGGTGCGAAGTTCAGGGTTCACTTTACCACCAAGCAATTGATAAACAGGTAGATTTAAGGCTTTACCTTTAATATCCCAAAGCGCGGTATCTATTGCCGACATCGCCGCATATACCACAGGTCCGCCGCCTAAACCCCAAAAGCTTTCTCTCAGCATACGCGACCAAAGCAGCTCAGTTTGAAAGGGGTCATGACCAATCAAAAAAGCTTCAGCCATTTCTTTGATCATACTGGCCGCAGCGCTGTGACCTAGGTCGTATGCAAGCCCTGCTTCACCAACCCCTGAGATACCTTCATCGGTGTGAATACGAACAAAAACGGGGGTCCAAGCAGGTCTATCTGGACAATGAATATCGAAAACTTCGACGCGATTAACTTTCATGTTGACTCCTATTGAGCAAAGCTTGGGTCTAAGCGGTAAGCTTTACGAAGCATTGCAGGCCATGCTAATTGACCACCGGTGCTACCGCTATGCACGACATTCGCTTGGTTATAAATGTTATCAATAATGGGTTGTGGTACAGGTACCGCTTGTTGTCCCGTTGCTTGAATCGCAACTTGAATCTCGCATGCACGCTGTAAGTCATAAAAACGCATAAAGGCATCGCCTACCGATGGTCCAACAGTTAAACCACCGTGGTTCACCAGCAGCATATGATTAGTTGTACCTAAGTCATCCTGCAGGCGCTTTTTCTCATCCATATTCACTGCTAAGCCTTCATAGCCATGATATGACAGTGATGGTAAAGAGAACATGCTATGCTGACTCAAAGGCAATAAACCACATTCTACACTCGCGACTGCAATCGTTTCTTTGGTATGGAGGTGAATAACGCAATGCGCATCTTCTCGCACCTCATGGATTGCACTGTGAATGGTAAAGCCCGCCGGATTAATCTTAAATGGCGTATCATCAAGAATATTTCCTTCGAGATCGACCTTCACCAAATTGGAAGCGGTGACTTCATCAAAGGTCAGGCCAAAGGCGTTTACTAAATAATGATCCGTCCCCGGCAAACGCGCCGACATATGCGTATAAATTAGATCTCCCCAACGAAAGTGCTCAACCAGTCGATAGCAAGCGGCAAGGTCAACACGCAGTTGCCATTCTTCTGCGCTTACTTTGTCTTTTAAATTTAACTGAGGTAATTCGAACATGGGGATCCCTTATTGACTCCACATATGGATGTATAGAAGTCTAAATTAGCTTAATTATATCTTCAACTAAAAACCACCGCGAACGGTGGTTTTTTATTATCTTTGATATCTAACTTTGATGTTATTCAACTTTAGATAGATACTCTGCAATCGCATCGATTTCAGCGTCAGTGACATTAGCAACCATCGCTTTCATCGCCGCTGACATACCATTGTTACGTTTACCTGATTTGATATCTTTCATCTGCGCAGCCAAATACTCTTTGTTTTGACCATTTAGCTTTGGATACAGAGGCATGATCGGTGCTTTACCTTCTGCACCATGACAGGTTTGGCACATCTTTGCTGTATACAATGCTTTACCATCTGCAGCCATTGAACTTGCTGAACCTAGTGCGCAAATTGCCACCGTAGTCCCTACTAGTAGTTTTTTCATCTTGCTCATATCATTACTCTTTTTATTGACGGTTAACGTTGTAAGTCAGTGTAGACTAAAGTTTGACCTAAAGCCTAATCACTACCACATCAAATCATCTGGGACTTCAAAGTCAGCGTAAGGGTCATCCTCATCACCTTGCTGATTGTCCTCAACATGGAAAACGATATACTTCTCGTCTACCTCTGCAATCTTTCTAGCAGGTTCATCTTGTAGTACGTAGAACTGCTCTTCTAACACACAAATCGCTAAACGCCCCTTCGATAGCGCTTTTTGTGTTTCGGAATTAACTTCTAACTCCTTCACCTTATTTTGGTATGTGAAGTTAAAGGTCACATTGCCGCGGATCTCATCTTGGTTATGATGTTCTAAGATCTGCTTCACGCGAGCAATTTGCTCTTTATCTTTTAGCGTTTCTTGCTTCGCTTTATTTAGCTCTTCGGCACGCTTTTGCTGCTCAAGCTTTGTTTGCTCAATATGTTTTTGGAGGTCTGTTTGGTCGCTCGTTGCGCCCTTTTTCTTTTTCTTCTGCTGTTTACGCTTTTGTGTTTTTGCAACTTTCGCTTTGTGCTCAGTTGTTAGACCTGCTTTTAGCAACTGATCTTGCAGTGAACCCATCATGCAACTCCGTAAAATAGACTTTTCACTATTTTAACTCAGCAATTTCGATTGACCAGAGAGGAATCGTTCAATCTAATGTAAAACTACCAAAATTATTGTTGCACACCGTGATTTAGCGCAAAAAATTGTCATCTAGTTTGCTTTAATTTAAGCTAACTCATCGAAATAAAAAGCCTTATCGCTTAATGCCCGTCATACACCTATTGCTTTGCTCTGTTACCATTTTTTTTGTGCTTTACGCACCGCAGCCGCTGCTGGCTGAGTTTGCGGAGCAATTTAGTGTGTCAGCGTCAGATGCAGGCATGCTGATGTCAGCAACTATGCTACCTCTGGCTATCGCGCCAATCTGCTACGGATTATTGCTGGCAAAGTCTAATCCGCTGCGCATTTTAAAATGGACCATGCTGCTATTGGCACTCAGCAGTGTAGCATTTGCTTCAATGACTTCGTTTTCAGGGCTCTTGTTTACCCGGTTAATTCAAGGACTATTATTACCTGCTGCACTCACTGCGATGACAGGTTATATCGGCCAACAGTTTAGCGGCTCGCAGTTGAAAAGAAACATGAGCTTGTACATCGGAAGTACCATAGCCGGAGGTTATTTTGGCCGTACACTTGCGGCCAACTTTGCAGTCTGGTTTGAGTGGCAAAGTTTCTATTACCTAAACGCATTGTTATTGATTGTGCTGTCATTTAGCATTCGAGCCAGCGAGAACAAACCACCAATAATTCACGCGACAAGGATCAGGGACTACCTGGCACCACTCAAGCAATCGCGCCTAGTGAGATTATATAGCTCTGTATTTTGTATGTTTTTTTGCTTCGCGGGGCTACTCAACTTTTTACCTTTTATACTCAAGTACGACTTTAATTTAACCGATCCCAGTAAAGTGGGCTGGGTCTATACAGGCTATTTGGTTGGTGCTTTAGGATCTATCGTTACACCTTGGCTACAAAGTAAATTTCATTCTACCTGGCGATTTTTAGCTGCGATGTTCTTCATCTATGCTACAACCATTGCGCTATTACCCGTGACGTCTGTATTCTTTTTTGTGGTCTTATTTACGCTATTCTGCGCCTGTATGTTTGTGATCCATTCAACCGCTGCACCATTAGCCAACAGTATTAGTCAGGCTCCAGCAACCGTCACCAATGGCGCTTATGTTTCGTTTTATTATTCCGGAGGCGTGCTGGGGTCTTATCTTCCGGGTTTGATTTATGAGCAAGCTGGTATCGCTTGGTTTTGTGCGTCACTTTTTATCGTTTGTACGGTCGGCTTAGTTCTGAGCTTGAGAAACACAGTCAACCCAGTGAGGTGAGTGTCCAGTGACTTGCCAAAAGCGCTTTAAATCTTCGAGCGTTAACACCCAAGTTTTAGTATTCACTAGGGGATGACACTGCCATAAGTGCGCAGATTGCAGTTCACTATCAAGCCATAATTCGACTCGTTGCTCACTGTCGTTATGCAGTGAGAGTGCTGACACACAGCCTTGTTCCACTCCTAAATACTTTGCTAGTCTGTCCGTCGATGCAAAACCTAAACGCGACACCCCTTGAGATTTAGACAGCGCTTTTAGATCAACTTGCTTATCTGCAGGAATAATAAAAAGAAAGTGTCGCTTTCCATAATTATCTCGAAGAAAGAGGTTTTTCAGTCGCGTCCCTTTTCTCTCTAACTTCAAGTTGTCAGCATCTAGACAAGTATGTAACGGTGGATGCTCATAATTGAGATAGTTGATATCTAGCTGAGCGAGCCGCTCTGCAAGTGCACTTGGATTGTTTCTGATCACAAACACTTACCTCGTAACTGAACGCTACGCTGTCGCCAGTATACATCGGTAATTTTATGACCTGAATTACAGTAGTCCGCCTCAATCAAAGCCGGTTTTAACAAGGCGACGGCTTGCTCTTCTAGCTTGAGTTTTAGAGAGGGGGAATCTTCAATACGCTCAAACTCGGCAAAGCGTTTTAGTTCTCTCCTTGATATTGGCTTACTTGCATCCAGCTCCATTCGAGGTGTTGCTTGTACCGTGACAATGAAAGCAAATTCTTTATCACCAGTTGGCGAAAGACGCTTATGAAGAGATTGTTTTTCGATAATAAGTTCAGGCTCATCAGGCTGTGATGCACAACTCGCTAGCAGCCCAATAATGAGAATAGAAAAGATATGACGCAGAACCATAATTCGCTTAATTCGTTTTATTTTCAGTTCAGTGTAACAAAGACTATAAAAAAATAGCGAAATTTTTTGTCTGGGGTTGACGGGAATATAAAAAATGATTAAATTTCGCTTCGTCTACTGACGGAATGTGGGGCTATAGCTCAGCTGGGAGAGCGCCTGCCTTGCACGCAGGAGGTCAGCAGTTCGATCCTGCTTAGCTCCACCACTTTCCGCTCTTCTTACTTCTTACTTCTTACTTCTTACTTCTTACTTCTTACTTCTTACTTCTTACTTCTTACTTCTTACTTCTTACTTCTTACTTCTTACTTCTTACTTCTTACTTCTTACTTCTTACTTCTTACTTCTTACTTCTTACTTCTTACTTCTTACTTCTTACTTCTTACTTCTTACTTCTTACTTCTTACTTCTTACTTCTTACTTCTTACTTCTTACTTCTTACTTCTTACTTCTTACTTCTTACTTCTTACTTCTTACTTCTTACTTCTTACTTCTTACTTCTTACTTCTTACTTCTTACTTCTTACTTCTTACTTCTTACTTCTTACTTCTTACTTCTTACTTCTTACTTCTTACTTCTTACTTCTTACTTCTTACTTCTTACTTCTTACTTCTTACTTCTTACTTCTTACTTCTTACTTCTTACTTCTTACTTCTTACTTCTTACTTCTTACTTCTTACTTCTTACTTCTTACTTCTTACTTCTTACTTCTTACTTCTTACTTCTTACTTCTTACTTCTTACTTCTTACTTCTTACTTCTTACTTCTTACTTCTTACTTCTTACTTCTTACAAAATTAACACCCTAAATCGAAAAGAAAAAAGCCCAAGTCTTTCGACCCGAGCTTTGCAGTTACTTATGTCATTCTGTGTATACTACTGAGTATGATTCTTCCATCTACTCAAGCAGCATCTGTTCATTATTCTCTGATTTGGCCTTCACCATTCACTAAAAACTTTTCGGTTGTTAGCGACTCCAAGCCCATAGGTCCGTAAGCGTGCAATTTGGTGGTAGCAATACCAATCTCGGCACCTAAACCTAACGCTGAACCATCACTAAAGCGTGAAGAGGCGTTAACCATCACAACCGACGCATCTACACCGCGTTGGAACAAATCAGCAGCTGCTTTGTCTTCCGTACAGATAACTTCGGTATGGTGACTACCAAAGCGATCAATATGTGCAAGCGCTGCATTAAAATCAGCAACCTGACGAACCGCTATTTCAAGGCTCAAGTATTCTTCACCAAATTCGTCATCGCTTAACTCAACTGCATTATCAAAATAAGCTACGGTTTGCTTACACGCATTAATTTTCACACCCCTTTCTGCCAGTGCTGCAGCAACTTTCGGTAAAAAAGTCGGAGCGATATCTTGATGAACGATTAACCCTTCAAGCGCATTACATACACCAGTACGCTGCGTTTTACCGTTTAACAGAAGCGCCATTGCTTTATCGAGATCGGCCGCTTTATCTATATACAAGTGACACACGCCTTTAAAATGCTGTATCACTGGCACCGTACTATTCTCAGTAACGAAATTGATTAGACCCTCACCGCCGCGTGGGATGATAAGGTCGATATATTCTTTTTGCTGCATCAGCTCCATTAGCAATGCGCGATCTGGATCCGGAATAACAGAAACCAACGCGGCAGGTAGGTTATGTTTTTCAAGCGCCTTATGCATCGCTTTTGCGATCTCTAAAGAACTCGCTAACGCCTCTTTACCACCACGTAAAATAACACCATTACCTGATTTAAAACACAGCGCACCTGCGTCAGCGGTGACATTGGGGCGCGCCTCATAAATCATGCAAACAACACCAAGTGGCACTCGCATTTTGCTGATTTTAATGCCATTTGGTCTTACACCCATGTCTCTACGTGCACCCACTGGATCGTCCAGTCGAATGATGGTTTCGATACCTTCAGCCATGCTTTCAATCCGCGCTTGGTTAAGCGTTAATCTATCTATCATGGCGTCGCTAAGCTGGTTATCACGAGCAGCAGCTAAATCAGCTTCATTGGCTTTAATAATGGCATCGCTGTTTTCACGGATCCCTTTTGCCATATCTGCTAACACTGCATTTTTTTGCTCTGTAGATAATAGTGCTAACTGTTTCGCTGCTTTTGCAGCCTGTGATGAAATATCTGTGATTAAACTCATGTCTTATGACTTCTCCAATAATGCAATATCTTGTTCTGAAATAACGGGTCCGATACTATCTTGAATTCTTTCGCTGATCGGATTCTCTTCATGTTCAGTTAAAAAGTTTAATAGGCAGCTACTGTAATTGGTGGTTGCTTTGGCTAAGCGCTTACCATCTTTGCTCCTCACGAGTACGGTATCTCCAACAGAAAACTCACCTTTTACTTCAGTGATTTCATCACCACTTAACTGACCCACCACTTGGTTTTCGCCTGAGCCATAATCGCTATCTACGACTAGCTCACCTTGCTCTGATGCTGTGTGAGTCATCCAATGCACCGCTTCTTGCATCGGTTTATCATAGGCTGTAAATACCGTGCCTGGATTTTTTCCCGCCAACAACAATTCAAAGGTTGTCTCTTCGAAGCCGTTAACAATATAGGTATCTATACCGTGAGACGTCGCCTTTTCAGCAGCTTCAATTTTAGTCTTCATACCACCGGTGCCAACCTTACTCGTTGGACAGCCTGCCATATCGTAGATTTCTTCAGTGATCTCTGTCACTTCAGAGATCAGCTCTGCATCAGCATGTAAATTAGGGTTTTTGTTATATAAACCACTGACGTCGGAGCAAATAATTAGCCCGTCGGCATCTGCAGCGCCCGCTACCATGGCAGATAAATTATCGTTATCACCCACCTTCAGATCGTCCGTGGTTACGGTGTCATTTTCATTGATAATAGGCAGTATTCCATGATCGAGTAAAGTGAATATTGTTTCACGAATACTGGTATATCTTTCCCTGTCACGCAGGTCGCCGTGAGTCAGCAATATCTGCGCCGATGGGAAGTCAAAGAAACGGTCCCACGTAGCCATCATCTCGGTTTGGCCAGCTGCCGCCATCGCTTTTTTCACCGCAATGCTCGGCTGCTCTGAATTAGGAAATAAGTGCGACCCTGCTGCGACTGAACCTGAAGAGACGAGGATTACTTCGATACCTCTGGCTCGACAACGCACGATGAATTGCGCGATGCTGAGTAAATAGCGGGATCGACACCCATCTTGCTCTGGCGCGATCAACGCACTCCCGATCTTGATTACTATACGTTTTGACTGTTTCATCGACATAAATTCCTGCATTAAATTAACCACCCACTCACGAGTTGGTACTCCAAATATCTCCTATTAGAAGACAACAGAAAGCGCAATGCATCGACCTAAAAGTCGGCAAATAGATAAAACAAACAGACGTGCGACGGCGAAGACTTCATTCCCATCATGTCGCCACACATGCTAAACCCAGACACAGCAACAATCGTTAACTGGCTGACATTTCACTAATAGAAGATTGATTGTGACATCAAGTACTTAACCCTTGACGTCGAGCCGTTTCCAACAGGGCCACCATGGTTTGGTGCGGCCGGAAAGGCTGTACCGCAATGAATAATTGCGTAATGAGTAGATTGTGAATGACGGCGCGATTTACCCCACGCCTTGAACGCTTATTACCTTAACGTAAGCTCGGGTAAGATTGCAACCCTATCCCATGTTAATTATTTATGACCACCATAAATCAATTTTATAATACCTTATTTTCAGTAATTTATTCACTTTACCCTCATTCGCGCTGTGTTATAACTGGATGCTAGCTATACTGATAAAAATGTTGGGATAATCCAACCGGGGAGAATCTATGTCAGCAATCTACATTGCAGGTATTGCAGTATGTTCTGTAATAGCACAATGGCTTGCTTGGGCCTTTAAGGTTCCTGCAATTTTGTTTTTACTTCTTATTGGTCTTGCTTTGGGGCCATTTAGTGGCACGCTGGATCCAGATGCCTTACTCGGGGATTTACTCTTTCCCGTCGTCTCACTTTCCGTTGCCGTTATCCTTTTTGAAGGTTCACTAACCCTGCATTTTAAAGAACTCAAAGGAATTGGTAAGGTCGTACGAAATCTCTGTTCTATCGGGATGTTAGCAACCTTTGCGGTGATAGCAACAACCGCAATTTTCGTGCTGGAGCTTAACTGGCAAGTTGCCGCCGTATTGGGCGCAGTACTTGTCGTGACCGGTCCAACGGTTATTGCCCCGATGCTGAACGCGATGCGCCCAGACAAAGACATAGACCGTATTTTACGTTGGGAAGGTATAGTCATAGACCCTATTGGTGCACTCTTTGCGGTACTCGTATTTGAAGCCGTCTCTTTAGTTGGTGGCGAAGGTATCTTCAGTCACACCCTATGGGCGCTTGTATCAACACTCGGTGTGGGGATAAGTATCGGAGTCGCATCAGGTTATCTCACCACTTACCTAATAAGAAAAGAGTGGCTTCCTTTCGAGCTTCACAAATTCGCCATTTTAGCGCTCGTGTTGTTTAGCTTTACGCTATCGAATCATCTGAGTCATGAGTCAGGCCTACTTGCCGTGACCATCTTTGGTATTTGGCTCGCTAACCAAGATGACTTGGAAATAGACTCAGTATTAGAGTTTAAAGAAGATCTCTCAATGATCCTGATTTCGAGCTTATTTATCTTACTCGCGGCACGACTCAAATTAGAAGATTTAATGCTGTTAGACACCGACGTCTTTATCTTTCTTGCTGTAGTATTATTTATTGCTCGACCACTGTCGATATTCTTATCGACGTTCAATACTGACTTACCGATAAAGTCTCGTATTCTGTTAAGCTGGATAGCTCCTCGAGGCATTGTTGCTGCAGCTGTAGGCTCAGTTTTTGCGTTAAGTATGACCAAATCACAGATAGCAGATGCGGATAAAATGGTGCCGCTTATTTTCACCGTCATCATTGTCACCGTGGTACTACAAAGCCTAACGGCAACGCCTTTCGCACGTCTTTTAGGAGTACGTCAACCAAAGCCCAATACCTTACTTATCATTGGTGCAAACCATGTAGCTAGAGCGGTGGCTAA
Source organism: Pseudoalteromonas sp. NJ631 (assembly GCF_000276645.1). NCBI lineage: Bacteria > Pseudomonadati > Pseudomonadota > Gammaproteobacteria > Alteromonadales > Pseudoalteromonadaceae > Pseudoalteromonas > Pseudoalteromonas sp. NJ631. The sequence continues at coordinate 143,011 of NZ_AKXJ01000010.1, read as the reverse complement.
AGGCTTAAAAGACCAAAATATTGATGTTTATCTCTCCGATCCCGCATGGGAAAACTGCAAAATGGCAAGAATGGACGGACTGCCTTGTTACTATGGTAACCCACAGTCGGAACATGCCGAGCGTTACCTCCCGTTGACCAGCTTAAAGTCAGTGCTAGCGCTTTCACCTAACCGTCACCACAACGCTTTGGGTGTACAGTACTTTTCTCACTTACTTGGCGATCAATGTGTTTATTCGCTCAAATCATCCACTAACCACGCTAAGGCGAACAAAGATAGCGCCACTTTCCTTTCTCGCCAAATCTTATTTGGCGACGAAGGTAATTACGCCAAGCTAAGTAGCATGATGGCTAAGGGCGGTAAAGTGAGCGTAACGCGGATCTCAGAAGAGTTTAAATGGGAACAGTATAAAGAGGTTAACAGTGAAGCAATCCCACTGTTTGTACTCACAGAGCAGAACAAAGATGAGGAACCCATCTTGATCCGCCCGTTTACCTCTGATATGAAAAAGCTTCCAGAAGAAGGCGACCGCGTATTGGCGTTGCAACCGCCTAAATTAACGGTGCTTAAAGATCCAAATACGAATAAAGAAGGCCAAATTGGTGCAAAGCTTAGCAGCCAACAAATTACTTAACCTGAGATTTGGATAAGAAATAAGCTAGCTTTACCGGCTTTATATAGAAACAAGCAAAGGCGGCGTAACTTACGCCGCTTTTACTTTCTACTCAAAACCTGCTGAAAGTAATACCTATTTATCCCACGGAGTTAACCTGAGCTTCAGGTTATATAGGCAATCTCGCGCGCTTGACCACGCTATCAGGCATTTTGTTTGCCAATTGCCCTAGTGCTACCTGGATCCGCTTATGTAGCTTTTTATCTGCAACGGCGGAATGGAACAACCATCGATAGGCATCTTCATAATCTCTTGGACTACCATGACCTTGATTAAATACATCTACGAGTCTTAACTGAGCGTTTAAGTTGCCAAGTGCTGCGGCTTCTCTCAGATAGATTACCGCCATCGCTTTATCTTCTTGCACCAACTGACCAACATCATAGTAGCGACCTAATTGTTCAAGCGCCGCCGCAAGGCCCTGCTCTGCTGCCCTTTTCATATAATAAAGGCCGAGCTCAACATCTCTGTCTACACACACGGCATAAGCTAACATGTCACCATAAAGAAACTGATACGAAGGCAGCGCCATGATCTCAGCACGCGCTTCAATATCTTTAACCAGCTGGCACTCATCCGCTTTAACCCGAGCAAGGTGTTGATTTTTTTCAATGAGCGCTAGTAGCTCTTGTTGCGTATACAAAGGCACAGCTTCGATAGCCTCTTCGGCAGATACTTTGCTCTGTATACTGAGACTTAAGGAAACACTCAATGCTGAAGCTGCAAAATAACGAAGTAAGTAATTCATCGAAGACCCATCAAAGTAAAGCTGATTGTTTAACTATAGCAGGCTGCAAAGGCAAATTACTTGCTCTGCAGCAACATCGACACTCAAATTTGATTAAGCATTATTTACGCCAAAGCGAAGTCTAATTTCATCATCTGAGCAAACATTCACTTAGTTATCGGCAGAAAGACAAAAACTTGTAGGGTAATAGACACAAAAAAAGCTGCCGTAGCAGCTTTTTTCTTTATCAATCGACAGCAGGATTATTCAGCAAAAGGGTTGCGAACAATCATTGTCTCAACGCGGTCTGGGCCTGTTGAGATGATATCAATTGGCACACCAGTGATTTCTTCTAGGCGCTTGATATAGTTGATAGCGGCTTCTGGAAGTTGCTCAACAGAAGTTGCACCAAAGGTGTTTTCGCTCCAACCAGGCATTTCTTCATATACTGGAGTCACTTTCTCATAGCCTTCAGCAGCAAGAGGAGTCACATTAGTCACAGTGCCGTCTTCTAATTGGTAACCAGTACAGATTTTCACTTTTTCTAAACCATCAAGTACGTCTAGTTTAGTTAAGCAGAAACCACTGATGCTGTTGATTTGAACTGCACGGCGCATTGCCACTGCATCAAACCAACCGGTACGACGTAAACGACCAGTTGTTGCGCCAAACTCGTTGCCTTTCTCGCCTAAGTGTCTGCCAACTGGGTCTTGCTTGTCTTGACCATCGTAAAGCTCTGTAGGGAAAGGACCTGAACCAACACGAGTTGTGTAAGCTTTAACAATACCTAAAACGTAATCTAAGTGTAGCGGACCAAAACCTGCACCTGTCGCAACACCACCAGCCGTCGTGTTTGATGAGGTTACGTACGGATAAGTACCATGGTCGATATCAAGTAGTGTACCTTGCGCACCTTCAAATAGAATATGGTCGCCAGCATTACGCGCTTGATCAAGTAGTTCAGTAACGTCAACAATCATTGACTTAAGTACTTTTGCTACTTCCATTGCATCATCGTATGTCTTCTGGAAGTCTACTGGGTCTACTTTGTAGTAGTTAACCAAGGCGAAGTTGTGGAACTCTAGTACTTCTTTAAGCTTCGCAGCAAATTGCTCTGGGTTGAAAAGATCGCCAACACGTAAACCACGACGTGCAACCTTATCTTCGTACGCAGGACCGATACCACGGCCAGTTGTACCAATGGCTTTTTCACCACGCGCTAGTTCACGCGCTTGGTCTAGTGCAACGTGGTAAGGCAAGATCAAAGGACATGCTTCGCTGATCAATAGACGCTCACGTACAGGAACGCCACGCGCTTCAAGCATGTGGATTTCTTTCATTAGTGCATCTGGTGCAAGTACTACACCATTACCAATTACACATTTAACGTCTTCGCGTAGTACACCTGATGGGATCAAGTGTAGTACCGTTTTCTCACCGTTAATTACTAGTGTATGGCCAGCATTGTGTCCGCCTTGGTAGCGAACAACTAAAGAAGCCTTATCTGTAAGTAGGTCAACTACTTTACCTTTACCTTCGTCACCCCATTGGGTGCCTAATACAACGACGTTTTTACCCATTGCAAATTCACTTAGAAAAAATTAGGCGCAGATTTTACCAGAAAACCATAGTCGAAATCACCCCAATTTGCCTAATTTTTCTGCTTTCAATAAGATTGATGATGTAAAGCATCAAGGCAAGTTACATAACTTGTTGAAAAGGTGGATTAATAGCTGAAAATCAAACAACGTATTTTATTTTTATATCAAAATAGCTGTATTGTTCGGATTAATCGATAACTATCTCTTTGTTATCAAAAGTAAACTTTTATAAAACGTAAAAAGCCCAAAGGTTAACCTTTGGGCTTTTTAAAATATAGCTCAAGCTTGCTCGCGAGCAGTTAAGCTTGAGTGACTAGCCTATAGCTCTAAATCGTCTTCAACTTCAGCAAGACCTTTATCTTCTCCCTCTTCAGGCATAATAACCGCTTGCGCTAGGAGCATTTCTCTCAACTTGCCTTCAATTTCGTTGGCAATCTCAACATTTTCTTTCAAGAACTTAATTGAGTTTGCTTTACCCTGGCCAATTTTATTGCCGTTGTAGCTAAACCAAGCACCCGCTTTATCAACCAGTTTGTGTTTCACACCTAAGTCTATCAACTCACCTTGTTTCGACGTACCTTCACCGTACATGATGATGAACTCAGCTTGCTTAAATGGTGGTGCTACTTTGTTTTTCACAACCTTAACACGAGTTTCGTTACCAACAACCTCATCACCTTCTTTCACTGAACCGATACGACGAATATCAAGACGTACAGATGCATAAAATTTAAGCGCGTTACCACCAGTTGTGGTTTCAGGGTTACCAAACATCACACCAATCTTCATACGAATTTGGTTGATGAAAATACATAATGTGTTCGAGCGTTTGATATTAGCAGTAAGCTTACGCAATGCTTGTGACATGAGTCGAGCCTGCAAACCAACGTGTGAGTCACCCATATCGCCTTCGATTTCAGCTTTAGGGGTAAGTGCCGCTACCGAGTCAATAACAACCAAATCAACCGCACCAGAACGAACTAACATGTCACAAATTTCAAGCGCTTGTTCACCGGTGTCGGGCTGTGATACTAATAGCTCATCAACATTAACGCCTAGCTTTTCAGCATAGATTGGATCGAGTGCGTGTTCAGCATCAACGAACGCACATGTTTTACCAAGCTTCTGCGCTTCTGCAATTGCTTGTAATGTTAGCGTTGTTTTACCTGATGATTCTGGACCATAGATTTCAACAATACGACCAGTTGGTAAGCCGCCGATACCAAGTGCAATATCCAGGCCTAGTGAACCAGTTGAGATGGCTTCAATATCTAGCGCCTTGTTCTCACCCAGTTTCATGATTGAGCCTTTACCAAACTGACGCTCAATTTGTGATAGTGCTGCGTCTAATGCCTTTTGCTTGTTATCGTTCATTTGCTTCTCCAATTCAGCGTAATGACACCTAGTATACTGTATGAAATTACAGTATCAAGTAGAATTTTATGATTTCACCATCGCTATAGTGTTTTTTAATGCAAATTCAATAGCTTGAACTCTTATTTTAGCCCTATTTCCAGTAAATACTTGGTGAAATGCCTGAACTTTGTCACTATTTGCAATAGCAAACCATACAGTACCTACTGGCTTATCAGCACTGCCCCCAGTCGGTCCTGCGATACCAGACACAGCAATGGCAACTTCAGCATGAGCTGCCTGCTGAGCGCCTTTGACCATTTCCAAAACCGTTTGCTCGCTCACGGCACCAAATTGCGTTAGGGTTTGTTGCGATACTCCCAATAATTCGTGCTTAGCTTGATTACTGTATGTCACAAAACAACGTTCTATATATGCAGAGCTTCCCGGCGTATCTGTTAACGCATAACTCACCCCACCGCCTGTACATGACTCTGCGGTAGTGATTGTTACGCCGTTATTCGTTAGAATAGCGCCCAATTGTGCCGCATATTCGGCTATCTCTTTGTAGTGCTCCATAGGAAAACCTTTTAGGTATCAACAATGTCGTCAGATCTATATTCAGAACACACTATAAACCAACAAACCCCAATGATGCAGCAATACCTGCGAATTAAAGCTCAGCATCAAGAAATCTTGCTGTTCTATCGCATGGGCGACTTTTATGAACTCTTCTTTGACGATGCCATCAGAGCGGCGCAGCTTCTCGATATTTCTCAAACCTATCGCGGCAAAGCCGGTGGCAATCCGATCCCAATGGCGGGTGTTCCCTACCATGCAGTTGAAAACTACCTAGCTCGCTTAGTACAACTGGGTGAATCTGTTGCTATTTGTGAGCAAGTTGGCGACCCTGCGACCAGTAAAGGTCCTGTAGAACGTAAAGTTGTGCGCATTGTTACTCCAGGTACCGTCACCGACGAAGCACTATTACAAGAACGCCAAGATAATTTACTTGCGGCAGTCTACCAACATCCAAAAAACTTAGGTTATGGCGTTGCCTATCTTGATATTAACTCGGGCCGATTTAATATCGTAGAACTACAGACTGACGAAGCACTTAATTCCACGTTACAGCGCTTGCAGCCCGCAGAATTGTTATATCCAGAATCATTTCAGAACCTTTTAGTGCTAGAAAGCATAAAGGGCAGTCGTCGCCGCCCAGATTGGGAGTTCGATTTAGACACTGCAAAGCATTTACTTTGTCAGCAGTTTGCAACCCGCGACTTAGTCGGTTTTGGTGTCGACAATGCCAATATGGGTTTAATTGCTGCGGGTTGTGTCATGCAATACGTGAAAGACACGCAACGCACTGCATTACCTCATATTCGTGCGATCACGCTCGAAAAGAATGAGCACGCAGTTATCTTAGATGCCGCGACGCGCAAAAACTTAGAGCTGACACTGAACCTCTCTGGCGGTGTTGAAAACACCTTAGCGCAGATTTTAGATAAGTCTTCAACGGCCATGGGTTCGCGCTTACTAAAACGCCGCATTCATACGCCCGTGCGCGAACGCAAAGAACTCAATGCTCGACTCAATGCGATTGCGAGCCTTATCGAACAACAACTATGCATGGAAGTTTACGATGCACTAAAACACATTGGCGATATTGAACGAGTTGTTGCACGGTTAGCGTTGTTTACCGCTCGTCCGCGTGATCTAACGCGTTTAAGAAGTGCATTACAAGCGTTACCGCCATTGCATGATATTTTACAAGATGCGACGGATGCGAGACTTAAGTCTATCATTAGCCACTCACCGGCATTACCTAAGTTACAAGATTTGTTAGAACGAGCGGTTATCGACAATCCCCCTGTTCTCATTCGTGATGGTGGAGTAATAGCACAGGGCTACAATGCAGAGCTTGACGAGCTACGCGCATTAAGCGCAGGTGCCACGGATGTTTTAGAAAAACTTGAAGAAAGAGAGCGCGAACGCACGGGGATCTCGACATTAAAAATTGGGTATAACCGCGTTCACGGATTTTATATTGAGATCAGCCGCGCCAATTCGCACTTAGTGCCTGCGGAATACATTCGCAGACAAACACTGAAAAATAACGAACGCTATATTATTCCTGAGCTAAAAGAGCATGAAGACAAAGTGCTTGGAAGCCAATCGAAAGCACTAGCACTTGAAAAACGCCTATATGAAGAGCTATTTGAACTCATCGCTCCTTATATTGAACAATTGCAAGTCATGGCAGCAGCGCTTGCGGATTTGGACGTGTTAAACACTTTAGCTGAACGTGCTCAAACATTAGACTATTGCAAGCCCACGCTTACCGAGGGCACTGAAATTGATTTAGTGGATGGTCGCCATCCAGTCGTAGAACAAGTAAGTAAAGAACCATTCATTGCCAACCCGGTAAAACTCAACGATGAACGTAAAATGCTCATTATCACTGGGCCAAATATGGGTGGTAAATCGACCTATATGCGTCAAACCGCGTTAATTGTGTTGATGGCGCATATCGGCAGCTATGTACCAGCAAGCGCAGCTACCATCGGAATTGTCGATCGTATTTTTACTCGCATTGGTGCCAGTGATGACCTTGCCTCTGGGCGCTCAACCTTTATGGTTGAAATGACCGAAACTGCAACCATTTTAAACAATGCAACCGCCCAATCATTGGTGCTAATGGACGAAATTGGTCGTGGTACTAGCACCTATGACGGTTTATCACTCGCTTATGCGACAGCGGATTATCTCGCCAGCAAAATTGCAGCAAAAACACTGTTTGCTACTCATTATTTTGAGTTAACCGAATTGGCTGAGCAACAAGCAGGCCTTGTTAATGTGCACTTGGATGCCGTTGAACATAACGATACCATTGCCTTCAAACACACAGTAATGGAAGGAGCTGCAAGTAAGAGTTTTGGTTTACAGGTAGCAAGTCTTGCCGGCGTGCCAAAAGCGGTGATTAAGTTGGCGAAACAGAAACTCGCTTTGTTAGAGCAACATCAGAGTGTCGTTGGCGATAAGCCTACTCATGTAGCTGCACCTGTACAGCAGAGCTTAATGCTTGCCAATGAGCCTTCAGAAGTTGAAGCGCTACTTGCTGATATGGATCCCGATGATATGACACCAAAGCAAGCTCATGCTTTGCTATATCAACTTAAGTCTATGCTATAGAAAGTTATGCTATAAAAAGTAAAAAGCGGCTAAATGCCGCTTTTTTAATGTTCTCTCACAATTAGAACTTGTGGTTATACTGAAGACCAAAGATCATCGCATGGCCTTTAGAGCGATAGCCCCACTCACTGAATCTGTCAGCTTCAGTGAAAGTTTGTGTTTTACCTCTTAAAACACTGATCCCAAAATCTACAGTTGCTTGGTTAGCAAGTGTATACTCCGCACCAAATGAGTACCAAGTACGGTCTGTATCAGGAATTGAGATAGACAGATGGTTTTCATCCGCTGGTGATTCATCATACGCCATACCTGCACGTAGTTTCACCGCATTACTAAGCTGATAGTCAGCACCAACTGCAAAACGTAATGAATTAGAGAAATTCTCTTCTTTAGTGAATACTGAACCTGCGTTACCAACTACAGCTTCAAGTTCATCAAAACTATTCCAGCCGGTCCAAAGTACGCTGTAGTGTAGTGAGGTTTCTTGGTTTAGTTTATGAGAACCTGAGATCTCAGCAATCGCAGGTAACGTTACATCCACTGAACCTGGTAGTGACGCGCCATTCAAGCCGCCAATCGCTGCTGGTAAGTCGTTGCTAAAGTGGCCATCAAATGTGATATCTGTTTCACTACGGTAATGGAAGCCGATTAGGTTGTTTTCATCAATTTGATAAGCAACGCCTAAGTTCCAACCAAAGCCATAATCGTCACCTTCTAAGTGTACCGCTTGAGTACTTGCTGGCAAACCTGTCGTTGTCGCGCCAAGGTTACGGACGATTTTAGCATCGGCATAAACTTCATTAATACCAAACGCTACGCTCCATTGCTCATCAATTTGGTAAGCAGCAGAAATACCTAAGTTAACAGTCTTTATTTCAGTTTCACCCGCGATTTGACCTGCAACATAATCCTTATCGAATTCTGTAGATAGGCCAAACTGTGAATAGATACCTGCACCAATCGACCATTGGTCATTATATCTGTGTGTTGCATAAATAGCAGGAATAATAGCACTTGGCGCGATACTGTTGTCATTTAACGCTGATGCAGGGATGCCATTGCTAGTACCTGTTCCCGTCAGGCTTACGTCCGGTTGAACATACATAGCTGCTACTGATAATTGCGTGCCTGATAGCTTACCCATCAATGCTGGATTGCGTGCAACCACTGACGCATCGTCGGCTGCAGATGCTTCACCCGCATAAGCACGACCAAGGCCAGATACGTTTTGTTCCGCAAGTTGGAAGGCGGCAGCTAGTGCTTGTGATGACGATAAAATCGCACCTGATGCGATAAGACCTAATAATACTTTGTTCATACTCTAATCCCCTGTGAACTAACCATTTCCTGAGTAATGGTTAAAAAAACCAATTCGAGTAACACTGCGTAGCCTCACTTTGACCTTGCTCACCTAGCCAATATCCAGCTATGCCACACACCCACCAAATTGGCAGAATAATAAATTCATGACACCCTACCTAAAAGTGGAGTAGAAATCTCCTTTTTTGCGACTTTTCGTTGATTAAGTGAACATATAACGAACAAATTACGCACTTTATAAACTCATCTGATGAGATGAATTATCAAATGATAATAATTACCAATATCATTGACGTACCTTCATCCCTTATATACACTCTTCAATCTGAGTATGAGTCATTCTGTGTGCTAATCGTGCCAAGGAGAACAACATGTCGATAGCATTAATCGTTTGCGCATTGGTATTTTGCGGTCTCAGCGTATATTGCCTGTGCAAAGCAAACTACTGTGCCTGTCGCCACGCGGGAGAGTGTGATAATCCGGTCAGTCAATACTGGCTAGGTGCAATTGTCGCAGCGCTGCTATCACTGCTGCTAAGCTGTGCGGCGTTACATTCGGAAAAGGGAACATTACTGTGGATATTAATGATGGCAAGCTGTATGACTGGCGCAATGCTCTCTGCTAGATGGCAAAATCTCAAAAGACGCTGTAAAAACGCTTTCTTCCCAGTCGCGCAATCCAAACCTTAAATCAATAATTGATCTCTTAGCAATCGTGAGAGGTTAATTTGATAATCAAGCGGCCTGACACTTGCGATCACTTTGATCTCTGACTCGCTTAAATCCAAATCTTTTGCCGTAACATGGTGGAGATGTTTGGTATTGTAAAACACTCGTACAAGAGGCGCGGTGGGTGCATGTTTATTGCCTTCGAGTACCAATCCTAATCGCTCGTTGGTCAGTTTAACAATAGTTCCTACGGGGTGAACCCCCATACACTTAATAAAACGTTGCACTAAAATAGGGTCAAATTGCTTTTTACTCGACAATAAAAAGCGTAACGCATTAATAGGCTCATCAGCCTCTTTATGGTGCTGATCTGAGGTTATGGCGTCGTATACATCCACAATCGCCATCATTCTTGCCGCGGTGCTGAGTGCATCTTCTTTAATCCCTCTGGGATAGCCTGTACCATCTAAGCGCTCATGATGGTTGATGATCATATCCAGCATAATAGGCGTGATCCCAGACTCACCTTTACTCAACCCCAACGACTGTGCCACATGTTTTTTGACCGCACGATACTCAAGATCGGTAAAATTACCCGGCTTATTGATCAGCCCCTGCGGTAACTTAGCGTGACCAATGTCATGTAACATCGCCCCCATGGCTAACTGTTCAATAATGTGATGTTGCAAACCAAGGTGCTTGGCAAATACGGTGATCAGAATTGCGCAGTTGGTCATATGACGCCAATTGTAGGCATCTTTGTCTTTGATCCGAGTTAAAATCGCCATCGCATTTGAATTACGCAATACCGAATCTACGATGTCTTTACTTACCTCATTGATGAGGCTCATATCGACCTTCAAACCCGATGTAACATCTCCATAGAGGCTTTGGATCTGACGGTTATTTTTTTCAAACTTTTGCATCGCAACCGCAAATTCTTGCTGCAAAGTTTGTTCTTTACTCACCGTTTTGGTTTTGGGTTTTGGCTTGCTGCGAGCGGTGGAAAGGCTACCATCCATGCCATTTTTGGCGACAGGTTCTTCAGGGGCTTGTGGCGCTTCAGTGACCGGTTCTGCTGACGGCTGATATTTCTGTGGTACAGGAATATCACTCTGCGTAAAGTCTATGGTGAGCTCCAGTACCCCTTTATCAATCAGCTTTTGAATGATGGCTTCATCTCTGACCATTCCCCGAGATTTGATCTTAATGCCCGCGTCAGACTTATGCTTGTGAACATTATCTACAAACATTCCTGGTCTAAGATCTTCGATGGGGAGGACAATCTGCATGAATCGCTTACACTACGTAGTTAGCCAATGAATATTAATACCATTGAATGAGGTGAAACACCATCTATTCAGATTAAATTCACACAAAGGTATGGTGAAATTACAACCACTAAAAAACGTTTGTTATACCAATTTGCTGAATTAAGTGATCTATTTTTAGGTATTTGTGAAATGTTCCAGGAGGGGAAACCCAACACCGTATACATGCTGGGTTTTATACGATTGCTATTCTTGGAAATAAGTTCCCCAGCCGTCGTATTCAACGCCAGCGTCTAATGCAACCTTTTCTAACTTGTCTACGTCTTCCATGATAACGTCGGTATCCAATTCGGCTTCTACAACAACATCGAAGCCCCAAATTTTGCCGCCGTCTTCGAGTTCAAGCTCTGCTGGCTCTTCAACATCATAGCCCAATTTAAATGCCGCTAATGCTGCTGCTTCCAGCTTGTCAAAATCCTCACTTACAAAGTGATGTTCTACTTCATAAAGCGTTTCAGGGTTTGAGCCGTCTTCTAGCAATGAAGAAACGATGTCTTCACTTATCTCACGCCAGTTTTCCATTATTTTAATCTCGCTTTTGCATCTAGTTCAGCTATTCTTTGAGCCATTTTAGCATGGATCTGAGCAGCGTGATCCCTTGCTGGCACTTCCGGGTCTAAATATTCTGGTTCTAGTATGTCGATATAGACCTTACCATTATTCCAACGATTTAGCTTTATCTGCTCATGTGTTGAACTCATACATACTGGGATGATAGGCACATTGGCACTCATCGCAGTGTGAAATGCCCCAGTTTTAAATGGTAACAAACCGCGGCCATAGCTTCTGGTTCCTTCAGGGAACATCCAAACCGATAGTTTTGACTCGGTGATTTTTTTTGCTGATTTGGTCAGTGTACCTAAGGCTTTAGAACGATTAGCTCTATCAATCAAAATGTTGCCAGATAGCCAATACATTTGCCCAAAGAACGGGATCCACTTTAAGCTTTTTTTCCCCATGCTGACGGTGTTTTTTGGCACCACGGCCGGCAGCGTAAAGAGATCATAATTATTTTGGTGATTTGCAACATACATCGCGGGGACAACATGCTTGGCATTTTCATGCTGCGTAATAACCAACTCAACGCCTATCAACTTTGACATATAGCCATACCATTTGGCTATCGTGTGCACATTGTTAGCATGAAAAGGGCGCACAATACACAATAACAATCCGCAAATACCACTAACAATGATAAACACTGCTAATAAGAGAATTCGTATAATGGCAATCAATTTAACCACTCCAGAATTAAAATCTCGCGCATTATAGTAAAATAAGCGAACACTTGTAAGCTCAAAATGATGATAGTTTTGAGATTGCCAGAGGAGTCTCTAGGTATGAGAGTTAAGGTGCTGATCTGTTTATAGAAAATAAAAATGCCGCTGAGTAGCGGCATTTGACACACGATTTATCATTTTTGCAAAATTTAGCTCATTGCGTTTTGCAGCTTTTTCATTGCTGACTTTTCTAGCTGGCGTACACGCTCAGCCGACACGCTGTATTTCTCAGCTAAATCTTGTAGCGTTGCCTTTTCGTCAGCAAGCCAGCGTGCACTTACGATATCTTGAGAACGCTCATCAAGCGTTTTCAGTGCTGCAAATAGGCGATTATGTGACTGCTCTTGCCACTGCTCTTGCTCAACTTCTTCGGCAAGGTCACTACTTGTGTCTGTTAAATACTGTACTGGAGAGAAGTTACCCGCTTGGCTTTCGTCATCATCAGCGGATAGGTCGAAGCCCATATCTTGGCCTGCCATACGAGACTCCATCTCGCGAACTTCTTTCTCACTTACACCAAGCTCGTTTGCAACCGTTGTCACTTCGTCTTGGTTAAACCAACCTAAACGCTTTTTATTTTTGCGCAGATTGAAGAATAATTTACGCTGCGCTTTTGTCGTCGCAACTTTAACAATACGCCAGTTTTTTAATACATATTCATGGATTTCTGCTTTGATCCAATGTACCGCAAAAGAAACAAGACGCACACCCACGCTTGGGTCAAAACGCTTTACTGCTTTCATCAATCCAATATTACCCTCTTGGATCAAGTCAGCCTGAGGTAGGCCATAGCCCGAATAACTTTTTGCAATGTGAGCAACGAATCTCAAATGAGACATAATGAGTTGCTTAGCCGCGTTAAGATCCCCTTCTTCCTGAAGACGTGTCGCAAGTTTTTTCTCTTCCTCAGCGCCAAGCATAGGTATTGTGCTTACAGATTGAAGGTAACCTTCAACACTTGCGCTTTGCTGCCCAGTTAGTGCTAATGCGTATAAATCTTTAGTCATGTTTCACCTCAGTGATAAACCGTTTCGTGTATATTTAGCACTCTAACATCTAGAGTGCTAAATGCAATCTACTTTATCTGATTTTTAAAATCAACCTTTTTAGAAGAACTTCAAAAATAAAATGTAACCTACTGAATAATATTGAAAATATTGAATTAACTAGGCTTCTTTTTACGATATTATTTTTTTATGACAGTGCTAAATTTAATTAGTTCTGATTGTTTGAGTGCTAAAATCTGATAGTAATTGGCAATCGACTGCTACACTTTAGCAGTCGATTGGTGTTTGTAGCGTTAAATCATACCTTTTCAGGTTCAATCTCTTTGATATAACGGTGTACAGAAAGAAAAGAGCCTACAAACCCTAAGGTAATCGCAGTGCCAAGTAGCACTAAAAGTTCATTCCCTGCCATTCCCTGAAGCACAAAGTTGCTTTGATATACCCCAACAACCGTAGATACGGCTGACTCCAGCCACCACAACATAAGAGCTACACAGATAAAGGCAACCAAACCACCGACTATGCCATACCATACACCAGTCCAAAGAAACGGAGCCTGAATAAAGGTATTGGTCGCTCCCACCAGTTTTAGCACTTGGATTTCTTCTTTCTTGTCCATGATGGATAAGCGTATGGTATTTCCAATAATCAAGATAACGGCGCTAAGCAATAGAAATCCCACGGTGATCACACTTTCTTTTAGTAACCCCAGTAGTGCATTTAGGCGCTCTAGCCATTCAATATCCAGCTTACCAAACTCGACCTCGCGCTCTTTTTCAAGTTTAGTGAGAAGCTCTGTTGCAGCTTGTGGTTTTCTAAAACGACTAACAGGCGTTACCAGCACAACATTAGGCAGTGGGTTTTCTTCTAAATAGTTAAGCGCCTGACCAAAGCCTGACATTGACTTAAATTCATCCAAAGCTTGGCTTTTACTTATCAGTACTACTTTTTCTATTTCTGGATAGAGTGCAAGTCGCTTCACCAGAGTTTGTGTCTGTGCCTCAGTCATTTCATCTTTAACGAACAATGATATTTCAGATGCCTCTTTAAACCCGCTACTTACCTGCTGTACATTTTTCACTACCACATAAAGCGTCGCAGGTAATGTCAGGCTGAGCCCCAAAACTAAAATAGTCATTAAAGAGGCCATTGGCGTACGCCACATTTCCCCAAGGCTCTGTACACCTTGACGAATAATCATCAAACAAAAAAAGTAAAAATGATGAAATATCGACTTTTTACTCTGTTCAGCCTGATTTCCTCGTCCTTTAAACAGCAAACTCATAGCGTGTCCTCCGCCAGCGGATCTTGTAGCATGCGTCCTTGATTAAGCGTGAAGCTACGGTATTTCATACGTGCTATTAACCCCAAATCATGAGTAGCGATAAGAACGGATGTACCACGGCGATTAAATTCTTCAAATAAGTTCAGAATTTCCATCGATAGTTCTGGGTCTAAGTTCCCCGTAGGTTCGTCTGCAAGCAGCAAAGGCGGCGAGTTAACAATCGCTCTTGCTATGCCAACACGTTGCTGTTCACCTCCAGATAACACACTCGGATGGCACTTTGCTTTATCGAGCAAACCCACCTTGTCCAGAGCGGCATGTACTCTTTTGGTGATCTGTTTATGGTGAGTACCTTCAATAACTAAAGGTAGTGCGACGTTATCAAATACGCTGTAACGTTCGAGTAGGCGGTGGTTTTGAAAAATAATCCCAATATCTCGGCGAACGAAAGGAACTTGCCGGTTAGATACCGTATTGAGATCGACACCATTAATGTAGACACGGCCTGCTGATGGCCTTTCCATCACGCTAACCAACTTTAATAATGTACTTTTACCAGCGCCACTGTGGCCGGTTAAAAATGCGAGTTCTCCATTTGCAAGTTCAAAGCTCACTTTTTCCAGTGCTTTGTGCCCACCAGGATAAGTTTTGCTCACTTGCTCAAATTTAATCATGTTGGCCTCTTATACTTATTTTAACCATGACACTCAGTCCGTGGCATTGTAGCAATTCGGCAATCGAATAAAGCGGGCAAATTTGCCCGCTTTATTGCAACTGATGTCTCTATTTATTCTTGACTGAATAATGCCTCGATAAAATCATCACTCTTAAAGGTGCGTAAGTCATCAATGCCTTCACCTACACCTATATATCGAATTGGCACCTTAAACTGATCCGCCACAGCAAAGATAACCCCACCTTTGGCTGTACCATCAAGCTTAGTTAACGTAATACCAGTTAAGCCAACCGCTTGATTAAACAGTTTTACCTGACTAATCGCATTCTGACCAGTTCCGGCATCAATCGTCAACATCACTTCATGTGGCGCGTCTGGGTCTAACTTTTTCATTACTCGAGCAATCTTCTCAAGCTCTTGCATTAAGTTATCTTTATTTTGTAATCGACCCGCTGTATCCGCTATTAATACATCGATATTTCTCGCTTTAGCGGCTTGGAAGGCATCAAATACCACCGACGCAGAATCAGCACCTGTGTGCTGGGCAACAACAGGGATACTATTTCTTTCACCCCATACCTGCAACTGCTCTACCGCAGCCGCGCGGAAAGTATCGCCAGCCGCCAACATGACGGATTTACCTTCGCTTTGAAACTGTTTGGCAAGCTTACCGATTGTCGTCGTTTTACCAACGCCATTTACGCCGACCATTAAGATAACGAAAGGTTTCTTGTCGGCAGGGATCTCAAGCGGTTGCTCTGCCGTTTTTAAGATCTCTGACATTTCTTTTTTCATTAGGTCATATAAAGCTTCACCGTCTTTTAACTGCTTTCTATCAGCAGCATCAGTCAGGTTATCTATCAGCTTCATTGTGGTTTCAACACCAATATCAGCCGTTAGCAATTGCGTTTCTAGATCTTCGAACAACTCATCATCGATTTTCTTGCCTTTGAATACCGACGCAAAGCCTGAGCCGATATTGGCTTTGGTTTTCAACAAGCCTTTTTTAAGACGGGAGAAGAAACCTTCTTTTTTCGGCTTTTCTTGTTCTTGAGCTAATTGTGCTTGACGTTCTGCTTCCTCACGCTCAGCTTGTTCTTTCGCTAATTGCGCCTGACGTTCTGCTTCCTCACGCTCGGCTTGCTCTTTTGCTAATTGAGCCTGACGTTCTGCTTCCTCACGCTCGGCTTGCTCTTTTGCTAATTGTGCCTGACGCTCTACTTCCTCACGTTCAGCTTGTTCTTGAGCTAACTGTGCCTGACGTTCGGCTTTTTCACGCTCAGCTTGTTCTTTCGCTAATTGTGCCTGACGCTCTGCCTCTTCACGCTCAGCTTGTTCTTTAGCCAACTGCGCCTGACGTTCTGCTTCCTCACGCTCGGCTTGCTCTTTTGCTAACTGTGCCTGACGTTCCGCTTCTTCACGCTCAGCTTGCTCTTTTGCTAATTGTGCTTGGCGTTCTGCTTCCTCACGCTCAGCTTGTTCTTTTACTAATTGTGCCTGACGTTCTGCTTCTTCACGCTCAGCTTGTTCTTTAGCTAATTGCGCCTGGCGTTCTGCCTCTTCACGCTCATCTTGTTCTTTTGCTAATTGCGCCTGACGTTCTGCCTCTTCACGCTCAGCTTGTTCTTTAGCCAACTGCGCCTGACGTTCTGCCTCTTCACGCTCAGCTTGTTCTTTAGCCAACTGCGCCTGACGTTCCACTTCTTCACGCTCGGCTTGCTCTTTGGCTAACTGTTCTTGGTGTTCTGCTTCTTCACGCTTAGCTTGCTCTTTCGCTAACTGTTCTTGGCGTGCTGCTTCCTCACGCTCAGCTTGTTCTTTCGCAAGTTGTGCCTGACGTTCTGCTTCCTCACGCTCAGCCTGTTCTTTCGCTAACTGTGCCTGACGTTCTGCTTCTTTACGCTCAGCTTGTTCTTTTGCAAGTTGCGCCTGACGTTCTGCTTCCTCACGCTCAGCTTGTTCTTTTGCTAATTGTTCCTGACGTTCTGCCTCTTCACGCTCGGCTTGTTCTTTCGCTAATTGTGCCTGACGCTCTGCCTCCTCACGCTCAGCTTGCTCTTTCGCTAATTGTGCCTGACGTTCCGCTTCTTCACGCTCAGCTTGTTCTTTTGCAAGTTGCGCCTGACGTTCTGCTTCCTCACGCTCAGCTTGTTCTTTTGCTAATTGTTCCTGACGTTCTGCCTCTTCACGCTCGGCTTGTTCTTTCGCTAATTGTGCCTGACGCTCTGCCTCCTCACGCTCAGCTTGCTCTTTCGCTAATTGTGCCTGACGTTCCGCTTCTTCACGCTCAGCTTGTTCTTGAGCTAATTTTTCTTGGCGTTCTGCTTCCTCACGCTCTGCTTGCTCTTGAGCTAATTTTGCTTGGCGTTCTGCTTCCTCACGCTCAGCTTGTTCTTTTGCTAACTGTTCTTGGCGTTCAGCTTCTTGTTGCTCTTTATCGGATTTACCAAAGCCCAACCAAGATAAAAATTTGTTTTTCTTTCCCATATTCACTTATGACCGTGTTAGATAAATTGCATAAACCCAAAGCAAAATGTTGATGATCTTGCTACCATACTCGAAAACGCCAATCCGCATCAGCTTATTGCTTTTACTTGGATTGATATCACACTTAATTTTGGGCTCGAAAGGCAAGCCGAGGATGGCAACCTTAGTGCTTAGACAAAATTGCGTGCAAGTGTACCATGTTCCGTAAGGATGAAAAATCCTGACACCAAGAACCTTTAATAAAGAAGCAAATTACGTCGCTATGAGAAAATCTAAGCCTAAGTCAAATACCAAACAGTCTGGTTTCATCCGCCTGATCAGTGGTAAGCATAAAGGTCGCAAGTTACCAGTTCATGATGTTGTGGGATTAAGACCAACAACAGATAGAATGAAAGAAACCGTTTTTAATTGGCTCATGCAGGACGTAAGAGACGCAAAAGTACTCGATTGCTTTGCTGGTGCTGGCAGTCTAGGATTTGAGGCGATTTCACGCTTTGCAGCAAGCGGAACTTTTATCGAACTGGATAAAACCGCGGCGACACAGCTTATCAATAATGCAACTTTACTCAAACTGGATAACGTTGAAATCATTAATACCGACGCGTTAACCATGCTGGCAAATAACCTAAAGCAACAACAATATGACTTGGTTTTTATTGACCCACCCTTTCGCAAAGGGCTTGTGACTCTTTGTTGTGACTTACTTGAGTCACAATCTTGGCTCAGCGAAGACGCACTCATCTATGTTGAATTTGAACAAGAGGCACAACCTGACACACCAGAAAATTGGCAAGTGATTAAAGAAAAGCGTGCAGGACAAGTGATCTGCCGCCTTTATCAACGCTGAAATTCCCTCATAAAGAATGAAAAAACAGCCGTTAGCGTATGACATGACAGGGCTCGTGTTTTTAGCTATAATTTAGGCTTTACATGCGGTCTTGCTTCAGATTACAATACCGCACCATTTTTGAACCAATTGGCTAGTTTTTAGCCAGATAGAGCTAAGCTCATTAATTAGGTAGGTGAATTTTTAATGCCAGTAATTAAAGTAAGAGAAAACGAGCCGTTTGACGTTGCACTACGTCGTTTCAAACGTTCATGTGAAAAAGCAGGTATCCTTTCTGAAGTTCGTCGTCGCGAGCACTACGAGAAGCCAACTGCTGAGCGTAAGCGCAAAAAAGCTGCAGCGGTTAAGCGTCACATGAAGAAGCTTTCTCGCGAAAACGCACGTCGCGTTAAATTATACTAATCAGTATTGGTCTTGTATCAATGAGCTTATTAGTTACGCTAAAAGACGCGCAAAAAGAAGCGATGAAAGCCAAAGAGAAACTTCGTCTTGGCGCGATTCGTGCGGTACTTGCTGAAATTAAACAGCGAGAAATCGACAACCAAACTACACTAGACGACGCAGGCATTACTGCGGTTTTAGTTAAGTTGGTTAAGCAGCGTCGCGATTCTTATACCCAGTATAAAGATGCAGGGCGTGAAGACTTAGCTGATATCGAAGCTAACGAAATTAGCGTACTTGAGACATTCCTTCCTAAGCCACTTAGCGAAGATGAAATTGTCGAGCTAATTGATGCCGTGATTGCACAAACTGGTGCGTCAGGCATGCAAGACATGGGCAAAGTAATGGGTGCGATTAAAGCAGAAGCTGAAGGTCGTGCTGATATGGGTAAAGTCTCTGGTTTAATTAAGCAAAGACTTACCGCTTAAGCCCACATACAATTGTATGATTGATAAGTGAACCGAGCCTAGTGCTCGGTTTCTTCGTTTTAGGCGTCATGCGCATCAATGCAGCGCTAATAAGATACCTTAATTGAATTAAGTTGATTTTTTCTCGTTGCGACTTGATATAATGCGCTCACTCACTAATACAACTTCGGAACATAAATGAAAGGCAAAATCCCTAGACAGTTTATTGATGACTTGCTCGCAAGAGCGGACATTGTCGAGCTCATAGACGGTCGTGTGGGATTAAAAAAAGCAGGAAAAGACTATCAAGCCTGCTGTCCATTTCACAATGAAAAAACGCCTTCATTTACCGTGTCACGTGATAAACAGTTTTATCATTGCTTCGGATGTGGTGCTAATGGCAACGCAATTTCCTTTTTAATGGAATACGACAAGCTTGAGTTTGTTGATGCTATTGAGGAACTAGCCGCCCTATTAAACTTAGAAGTACCACGCGAAAACGCCCCACAAGGGCCGCAGCGTTCAATGGAAGAAAAAAAGTCTGACTATGACTTAATGCTCCAAGCCGCTAAGTTTTATCAGCACCAGTTAAAACACCATAGCAATGCCACTCAAGTAATTGACTACGTAAAAGGGCGCGGACTGAGTGGCGAAACTGTACAAAAGTTTATGATTGGTTATGCACCACCTGAGTGGGAGTCATTGTGTAATCAAATAGCCCGTAAGCCTGAGCACAAACAACAGCTGCTTGATTTAAAATTAGCTTCAGAAAAGTCAGCTGGCCGCCAATTTGACTTCTTCCGCGATCGCTTGATGTTCCCTATTCGTGATAAACGCGGTCGTGTCATCGCATTTGGCGGAAGGATAATGGGTGCAGATCAAGGTCCAAAATATCTAAACTCGCCCGAAACACGCATTTTCCATAAAAGTTTCGAACTTTATGGTTTTTATGAAGCTAAACAGGCCCATAAGCAATTAGATAAAGTCTTGATTGTGGAAGGCTATATGGACGTCGTTGCCTTAGCAGAAAAAGGCATTGATTACGCCGTTGCCGCATTAGGCACTGCAACCACCGCTGAACACATGCAAACTTTGTTTCGTAATACCGACAGAGTGATCTGCTGCTACGACGGTGATAGAGCTGGCCGCGATGCAGCTTGGCGTGCACTTGACCATGCTTTACCTAACTTAAAAGACGGTAAGTCTCTACAGTTTGTCTTTTTACCTGATGGTGAAGATCCAGACTCATTGGTACAGCAAGAAGGCAAAGATGCCTTTGAAGCTCGGCTGGAAACAGCAAGCGATTACACGCAAGTATTGTTTACCAAATTACGTGAGCAATGCGACCTTACAAATGATGCAGGCAAATCCAAGCTGCTTACCGATGCCATTCCACTGATCAGCAAAATACCCAGTGACTACTACCAAGAGAGTTTATTAACGACCTTAGCTAGGTTAATTGGTCGTACTCGTGAGCAACTTAGTGCTAAATTAGCAAGTAACAAACAGCAAAATAAAATTGAGCGCCAATTTAAAGTCACGCCGATGCGTCGAGCGATTGGCTTACTGCTCCAACATCCACAGCTTGCGCAAACGGTTGAGTATATGCCTGAACTCGGTGAAATGGCGATCCCTGGTATTCAACTGCTGCTGAGCTTACAAATGTTATGTCACGATAACCCGCAAATAAATACAGCGCAGTTACTTGAACATTATCGCGACCAAGCTGAATTCGATGCCTTGAAAAAGCTTGCGGTGTGGCAACATGGCGTTGCTGAAGATAGGCTAGAAGACGAATTTAAAAATACTTTTCAATTTATTGAAGATCAGTGTTTAAATTATCGCCTAGAGACCCTATTAATAAAGGAGAAAACCGAAGGCCTAACAAATGATGAGCGGCTAGAATGCGCACTCCTTACCCAAGCGCTTAAACAGTAGAAGTTCTAGTCAATAGCAATTTTCGGTGCTATAATGTTCTATTCACTGCGTCATCAAAATTTAGCTGTTAAATAGCTGGCGCCTGTTGTATCAACTTTTCAGAGTGGAAGCAAATTTCTCTATGGATCAATCTCCTCAGTCACAACTCAAACTTCTGATTCAGAAAGGTAAAGAGCAAGGTTATTTAACTTTTGCAGAAGTTAACGATCATCTTCCACAAGACATCATAGACTCAGATCAGGTAGAAGATATCATCAGCATGATCAACGATATGGGTATTCAGGTCTCTGAAAATGCGCCTGATGCTGATGAGTTGATGATGCAAGAAACAACAACAGATGAGGATGCTGCGGAAGCAGCGGCTGCGGCTTTAGCAACAGTAGAAAAAGAAATTGGCCGCACAACTGACCCTGTTCGTATGTATATGCGTGAAATGGGTACGGTTGAACTTCTAACTCGTGAAGGCGAAATCCAAATCGCTAAGCGTATTGAAGAAGGGATCAACCAAGTACAGATTTCTGTTGCAGAATACCCTGAAGCTATTACTTACCTGCTAGAGCAATGGGACAAGTACGAAGCGGAAGAAATGCGCCTAAGCGACATTGTTTCTGGTTTCTTTGATCCTAATGCTATCGAGGAAGACGAAGCGCCAATTTCAGCAACACACATCGGTTCTGAGCTAAGTGATGAAGACTTAGATGACGAAGATGATGATGAAGATGATGACGATGATGACTCAGAAGAAGGCGATTCAGGTCCAGATCCTGAAGAAGCTCGTGAGCATTTTGAACAACTTCGTACGCTGTACAATAAAGCGCGAGAAATTTTTGAAAGTAAAGGTCGCTCGCACCCAGATGCGAAAGCTGCAATTCAGGAAATCGGCGATCACTTCCGTACTTTCAAGTTAGTTCCTAAGCAATTCGACCGCATGGTAAATAACATGCGCGACATGATGGATAAAGTGCGTGTTCAAGAACGCATCATCATGAAACAAGCAGTTCAGATTGCTAAGGTACCGAAAAAGGTTTTCGTTAAGCACTTTGCTAACAATGAAACCGATACCGCATGGATCGATGCTGAAATTGCATCAGGTGAAAAACACTCAGCAAAACTTGCTGAAGTAAAACCTGAAATCGAGCGTTGTGTTAACAAGCTTAAAGCGTTTGAAGATAGCACAGGTCTTAGCATTGAGCGTATTAAAGACATCAACCGTCGCATGAGTATTGGTGAAGCAAAAGCTCGCCGTGCGAAGAAAGAAATGGTTGAAGCGAACTTACGTCTTGTAATTTCAATCGCTAAAAAGTATACCAACCGTGGTCTGCAGTTCTTGGATCTGATCCAAGAAGGTAACATCGGTCTGATGAAAGCGGTTGATAAATTTGAATACCGTCGTGGTTATAAGTTTTCAACATACGCAACTTGGTGGATCCGTCAGGCGATTACTCGCTCGATTGCGGATCAGGCAAGAACTATCCGTATTCCAGTGCATATGATTGAAACAATCAACAAGCTGAATCGTATTTCTCGTCAAATGCTGCAGGAAATGGGCCGTGAGCCAAGTCCTGAAGAATTGGCAGAACGTATGATGATGCCTGAAGACAAGATCCGCAAAGTGTTAAAAATCGCCAAAGAGCCGATCTCAATGGAGACGCCTATTGGTGATGATGAAGATTCACATCTTGGTGACTTTATCGAAGACACTACTATCGAGTCGCCGATTGATTCAGCAACGATGGAAAGTCTTCGTGGCGCGACCAACGAGGTACTTGCAGGTCTTACCGCTCGTGAAGCTAAAGTACTACGCATGCGTTTCGGTATCGATATGAATACAGACCACACGTTAGAAGAAGTGGGTAAACAGTTTGATGTAACACGTGAGCGTATTCGTCAGATTGAAGCTAAAGCGCTTCGTAAGCTGCGCCACCCTTCTCGCTCAGATCTATTAAAGAGCTTTTTAGACGTTAAGGGCTAAAAAGTAGCAAATAAGATTAAGGCCGCTATTCAGCGGCCTTTTTTATATTAATTGGATTAAATAGGTATACACACATGGCTTGGATCCAAATCCGAATTTATTCAGATAAAGCCGATGCCGATACTTTAAGCGATATGCTTATGGATGTCGGTTGTCCGTCTATCACATTCATGGATAGTAAAAACAATCCCGTTTACGAACCAAAACCTGGCGAAGTCATCTTATGGCCTGAGACAACGGTGATCGGTTTATTTGAAGCGAACCATGATATGCAAGCAGTCGTTGACTTTGTCCAGTCACAATATGACAAGCCGTTAAACTACAAGCTTGAACAGCTAGAAGACAAAGACTGGGAACGCGAGTGGATGGATAATTTCCACCCAATTAAGTTTGGCGAGAGATTATGGATCTGCCCAAGCTGGCGTGATGTGCCAGATCCCAATGCCGTCAATGTGTTACTAGATCCAGGCCTTGCATTTGGTACTGGTACTCATGCCACAACCGCACTTTGCCTGCAATGGCTAGAACAACAAGACCTCAGTGGCAAAACGGTCGTTGATTTTGGCTGTGGCTCTGGGATTTTAGGCATTGCAGCAATCAAATTAGGCGCTGAGCGTGTGATTGGTATTGATATCGATCCACAAGCGCTGATCGCAAGCCGCGATAATGCCGAACGTAATGGCGTCGCAGATAAACTAGAAGTGTATTTACCTGAAAACCAGCCGCAATTCAGTGCTGATATCGTTGTTGCTAATATTCTTGCACAGCCGCTGAGAGAGCTACACGAAATCATTCTCGGCTTCTTGGGCGACAAAGGCGCCATCGCTATGTCTGGTATTTTAGAAGAGCAAGCGCAATCCGTTGCGGATGTTTACGCACCATTTTTAAAGCTAGACAACATTGCCCAACAGGGTGAATGGACGCGCGTCAGCGGTGTGAAAAAATAAGGCTGCTAACGTAACGCTGACAAAAGTATCAGCGAGTCAATGAAAGTTAGTAAGTTTTAACTGGTAAAGCCTGTAATTAACAGGCTTTACGCATTTTTCACAGCTTAAATTTTCGGCTCAAATTGTACCTTTAAAATTGTTTTTGCATAAATTTCGTGCAAATTATCTGGGCTCTCAGGTTGTTATCAAATGTCAACCCATAAAGTTCAAAAAAAAAGCAATTATGTTCAATTTATAACCTTTGATTTTTGCGAAAAAAACCGTAAACTTAGCGCCCCTTGAGGTAAGGCGGATTAAACTGTAGTGCGTATTGGTCCATACCAACTTGAAAACAATCTTATCGTAGCACCAATGGCTGGGATCACCGACAGACCGTTTCGACAACTGTGTCGACGTCTAGGTGCTGGGCTTGCGGTATCAGAAATGTTGTCTTCAAATCCAAAAGTGTGGAAAACCGATAAGTCGCAAAATCGCATGGATCACAGCGGTGAATCGGGCATTCGCTCGGTACAAATCGCAGGAGCAGATCCTGAGTTGATGGCGCAAGCAGCACAATTTAATGTCGCAAACGGTGCGCAGATCATAGATATCAATATGGGCTGCCCCGCTAAGAAAGTGAACAAGAAGCTTGCAGGCTCAGCATTGTTGCAATATCCAGAGTTGGTTGACGAAATCGTAACCGCTGTGGTTGCTGCCGTTGACGTACCTGTGTCGTTAAAAATCCGTACAGGATGGGACACAGACAATCGTAACGGTGTTGAGATTGCTCGCATAGCTGAACGTCGAGGCATCGCTTCGCTAGCCGTGCATGGCCGTACAAGAGCATGTATGTATAAAGGCGAAGCTGAATATGCCACGATCAGAGAAATTAAACGTTCAGTATCTATTCCTGTGGTAGCAAACGGTGACATTACGTCTCCTGAAAAAGCGAAGCAGGTGCTGGAATACACGGGCGCAGATGCCATTATGATTGGTCGAGCCGCCCAAGGTCGTCCTTGGATTTTCCGAGAAATAGACCACTATTTGCAAACCGGTGAACATTTGCCAGAACCTGAAATAGCAGAGGTTCGAGCAATATTGATGGAGCACTTAGTAAATCTTCATCAATTCTATGGTGAGCCAATGGGAGCGCGCATCGCACGCAAGCATGTATCTTGGTATTTGCAAGCCCATGACCAAGAAGGTCAATTTAGGCGAGTATTCAATGCCTTGGAGACGCCAGAAGCGCAAATCGAGGCATTAGAAGACTATTTTGAAACATTAGGGTGAATGAATTTATTCATCCTTCAGGCTAACTAAGAAAGAGACATAACGATGTTCGAACAAAATGTGACTTCTCCATTTATTACTAACGCTCATGTTCAGTCACAAGAGAAACCGCAACCTTTGCGCGATGCAGTTAAAAAAGCTGTACATCACTATCTAAAGCAGCTTAATGGTCAAGACGTACAAGACGTTTATGAGTTAGTTCTTTCTGAGCTTGAAGCGCCTCTACTTGAAGAGGTTATGACTTATACTCGTGGTAACCAGACTCGTGCAGCGATCCTTTTAGGCATTAACCGTGGCACACTTCGCAAGAAGCTAAAAAAATACGGCATGAACTAAGCACTGCTAGTAAAATTTAGTTGATAAAAAAGCACCTTCAGGTGCTTTTTTATTGTTTAAAATTCAGTATCTAGCGGACATTTATCCTTTTCATATCGCACTTTTCTCATGTTTATCTCGCCTTTTAACATCGTCATCTTAACAATAATGCGCTAAAATACCGGCTTTCTAAGCTAGCCCTTAACTAATCATTGAGGAAACCTGAACCATCATGGATATACATCGTCCAATTCGTCGCGCCCTACTAAGCGTGTCAGATAAAACCGGTATCGTTGAATTCGCCACAGCACTTGCAGCTCAAGGCGTAGAAATTTTATCAACTGGCGGTACTTGCAAACTACTTGCAGACAACGGCATTAAAGT
Source organism: Pseudoalteromonas sp. NJ631 (assembly GCF_000276645.1). Classification (NCBI taxonomy): domain Bacteria; kingdom Pseudomonadati; phylum Pseudomonadota; class Gammaproteobacteria; order Alteromonadales; family Pseudoalteromonadaceae; genus Pseudoalteromonas; species Pseudoalteromonas sp. NJ631. Next base: position 116,888 of record NZ_AKXJ01000010.1, on the reverse strand, counting down.
AACAGAAGTATCTGATTACACTGGCCACCCAGAAATCATGGATGGTCGCGTTAAAACGCTTCACCCAAAAGTGCACGGCGGTATCTTAGGACGTCGCGGTCAAGACGAAGACGTCATGACTGAAAACAATATTTCAGCAATCGATATGGTAGTAGTCAACTTATACCCCTTCGCACAAACTGTTGCGAAAGCTGACTGTAGCCTAGAAGATGCAATCGAAAATATCGATATTGGTGGTCCAACAATGGTTCGTGCTGCGGCTAAGAACCACAAAGACGTGACCATTATTGTAAATGCGAGTGACTACAGCCGTGTTATTGAAGAAATGAAGGCGAACTCTGGCTCTACAACATACAAGACACGTTTCGACCTAGCTATTGCGGCCTACGAGCATACCGCACAGTATGACGGCATGATTGCCAACTACTTCGGTAAAATGGTTCCGGATTATACGGAAGAAGCAGCAGAGGAAACCAAATTTCCTCGCACTATCAATATGCAATTCACTAAGAAGCAAGATATGCGCTACGGTGAAAACTCGCATCAAGACGCTGCTTTCTATGTTGAAAACAACATTGAAGAAGCATCCGTCGCGACGGCTAAACAACTTCAAGGTAAAGCGCTGTCTTATAACAATATCGCTGATACCGATGCAGCACTTGAGTGTGTTAAAGAATTTGATAAGCCGGCTTGTGTTATCGTAAAACACGCAAACCCTTGTGGTGTTGCGGTAGATGAAAACATTCTTGCCGCCTATGACCGCGCATTTAAGACCGACCCAACTTCTGCCTTCGGTGGTATCATCGCCTTTAACCGAGAGCTAGACGGCGACACGGCGGAAGCCATCGTAGCACGTCAGTTTGTTGAAGTTATCATCGCACCGAGCGTATCAGAAGAAGCCGCACAAATCGTTGCTGCGAAGCAAAATGTACGTTTACTAGAATGTGGCCAGTGGTCAAACAAAACCACAGGTACTGATATTAAGCGTGTTAATGGCGGTATCTTAGTACAAGATCGTGACCAAGGTATGGTTGGTTTGGACGACCTTAAGGTGGTTTCGAAACGTCAACCTACAGAACAAGAACTAAAAGATCTACTGTTCTGCTGGAAAGTCGCTAAATTTGTTAAGTCCAACGCGATTGTTTACGCCCGTGATGGGATGACTATTGGTGTGGGCGCAGGCCAAATGAGCCGCGTGTACTCTGCAAAAATCGCAGGGATCAAAGCCGCAGACGAGAACCTAGAAGTTCCGGGTTCTGTGATGGCATCTGATGCGTTCTTCCCGTTCCGTGATGGTATTGACGCCGCTGCAGCTGCGGGTATCACCGCGGTTATCCAGCCGGGTGGCTCAATGCGTGATGAAGAGGTGATTGCCGCCGCTGATGAAGCGGGAATGGCAATGGTGTTTACCGGCATGCGCCACTTCCGCCATTAATCAATAAAGCGCGAAACTTATGAGTTTCGCGCTTTTTGTTTCAGCTAATTTCCAGTATTCTGGCTACAGCATAATCATAACAGAATGAAGGAAGCTAACGATGAATCTAGGTATGAAATCTCTTATCGCTGCGGCAGTATTTACCACTTTAGTGGGCTGTAACGCGACAGAATCCAACTCCAGCCAAGCTGTACCAAGCGCGATTGCAAAAGCCGTTGCTAGCGATAATCGAGCTGAGAAAAACAGAGCCCGAGACCAATATCGCCACCCAAGTGAAACGCTTGCTTTTTTTGGCATTGAGCCATCAATGACCGTGGTAGAAATTGCACCTGGTGGTGGTTGGTATAGCGAGATTTTAGCGCCGCTGGTTAAAGGTCAAGGCACCTATTATGCAGCGCACTTCCCTGCTGATTCAGATGTTGGCTACTATCAACGCTCATTAAAAGGCTACAAAGACAAAGTAGCAACCAACCCAAACTATAGTGAAGTAAAGATCACCGAATTTGCACCAGTAACACACAGTAATATTGCGCCACAAGGCAGTGCAGACGTGGTACTTACCTTCCGTAACGTGCATAACTGGTACATGGGTAAAGGGGATGAAGGTGTACTTAGCGCGTTCAACGCGTTTAATAAGGCACTGAAACCTGGTGGCATTTTAGGTGTGGTTGAACACCGTCTGCCTGAGCACCGCCAACTTGAAGATCAAAAGTCGTCAGGTTATATGAAGCAAAGTTATGTTGTTGATATCGCCAAGCAAGCTGGGTTTGAATTAGTTGCAAGCAGCGACATTAACGCCAACCCGCTAGACAGCGCCAATCATCCAAAAGGCGTCTGGACTCTGCCACCTCGCTTAGCGCTGGGTGATGAAAAAGCAGCGCAATATAAAGCGATTGGGGAAAGCGACCGCATGACCTTAAAATTCAAAAAGCTTTAATAGGAAAATTTCGCCATGAATGTACTAGTCATTGGCAGCGGTGGACGTGAGCATGCGCTTGCGTTCAAAGCCGCACAAAACCCATCTGTAAAAACAGTTTTTGTAGCACCTGGTAACGCTGGTACTGCGCTTGAGCCTAAACTCGAAAACGTGGCTATCGGCGTTGAAGATATCGATGCCTTAGTCGTCTTCGCTAAAGAAAACAATGTGCAATTAACCATTGTTGGCCCTGAAGCGCCACTGGTTATCGGTGTAGTTGACCGTTTCCGTGACGAAGGCTTAGCTATTTTTGGACCTACTCAAGCAGCAGCGCAGTTGGAAGGTTCAAAGTCGTTTACTAAAGACTTTTTAGCACGTCACGATATTCCAACAGCGGCTTATCAAACGTTTGAAGAGATTGAACCTGCGCTTGCCTACTTGAAAGCGCAAGGAGCACCTATCGTCGTTAAGGCTGATGGTCTTGCTGCTGGTAAAGGGGTAATTGTGGCAATGACCGAAGCGGAAGCGGAAGAAGCTATCCGCGATATGCTTGCAGGTAATGCTTTTGGCGAAGCGGGCAGCCGTGTGGTTATCGAAGAGTTTTTAGAGGGTGAAGAAGCCTCTTTCATCGTCATGGTTGACGGCAAAAATGTACTTCCTTTTGCCACCAGCCAAGATCACAAACGTGCATACGATGGTGATAAAGGCCCAAATACAGGTGGTATGGGTGCATACTCTCCAGCTCCTGTAGTCACGCCAGACATTCATGATCGCATCATGGCCGAAGTGATCAATCCAACGGTTGACGGTATGGCGAAAGAAGGTCACCCTTATACAGGTTTCCTATACGCTGGTTTGATGATCACAGCAGACGGCACACCAAAAGTTATCGAGTATAACTGCCGCTTTGGTGACCCAGAAACACAACCTATCATGTTACGCCTCCAATCTGATTTAGTTGAGCTGATTGAAGCGGCAAACCGTGAAGAGCTTGATCAAACATCGATTGAATTTGATCCGCGAGCGGCTGTTGGTGTTGTGCTTGCAGCTAGTGGCTACCCAGGGAACTACCCTAAGGGTGACGCTATTTCAGGTCTTCAAGTGAACTATCCTGAAGGTGAAAAAGTGTTCCATGCTGGTACTAAGCAAGATGGCGAGCATGTAGTCACTGCTGGTGGTCGAGTATTGTGTGCGACGGCCCTTGGCCACACAGTAACGGAAGCGCAAAAACGCGCCTACTCTCTAGTGAAAGACATTCACTGGGATGGCGTAGAATACCGTACAGATATCGCATATCGCGCAATCGCACGCGAAAGCTAATTCACGTTAAGCTTTGCAAGGCCAGCCCGGCGCTGGCCTTTTTCATTTTTACACACTGCGTTTCTAAGTTTGTAATGGTATCCTACCCTTTTATGAGCATTTTTAGGGGCAAAGATGCAAGTACAAGGTACACTCAGCAAGTTAAAGTCAGCGCTTGTTGAACCTATCCAATATCAATTACCTGTGGGTGATAACTTAGTATCACTCAATGACTACTTTGGTAAACCAGTTACCCTGACCTTCACCGGCAATATATTTTGCAGTAGCTGTGGTAAGAAAACCAAAAAGAGCTATTCGCAAGGCCACTGTTTCGTGTGTATGAGAAAACTCGCTAGCTGCGACATGTGCATTATGAAGCCAGAGACCTGCCACTATGATCAAGGCACCTGTCGTGAACCCCAATGGGGCGAAGAGAACTGTATGATCCCGCACTATGTGTATTTGGCCAATACCTCAGGTCTTAAAGTTGGGATCACTCGTCATACACAGATCCCAACGCGTTGGGTAGATCAAGGCGCAACGCAAGCACTGCCGATTTTTAAGGTGCAAACCCGTCACCAGTCAGGATTAGTGGAAGTGGCACTGGCTCAGTTTATTGCCGATAAGACTAACTGGCGCAATATGCTCAAAGGCATCAATCCTGAAATAGACCTCAAAGCAGAAGCAGCTAAGCTTATTCCCGAGATCCAAACAAAGCTCGACGAACTTGCTGAACTCTTTGGTGCAACCGCCATTGAAGTGCTGGACGAGGAAGTGGTTGATCTCACCTTCCCTGTAGAGCAGCACCCGAGTAAAATCAGCTCGTTCAACTTTGACAAAGACCCTGTAGTTTCAGGCGTGCTTGAGGGGATCAAAGGCCAATATCTTATTTTTGATAATGGCGTGATCAATATTCGTAAGTTTACTTCTTACGAAATTACCTTCTCTGACGAATAAAATGCATGCCAATCGTCTTCTGTAAGTGGCTTACAGAAGACGTAACCTTGGATTGTATGACAACCTAGCTTGCGCAGGTAACGTTTCTGTACAGGCTTTTCAACGCCCTCAGCTACAACTTGCAGGTTTAATGCCTTAGCCATCGCCACAATTGCCGAAACAATTTCGCTGTTGCCATATTCATCGGGCACTTTAGCAATAAAACTAGCATCTATTTTTAGGATATCGATGGGCAGTTTAGCCAAGTAACTGAGCGCAGAATACCCTGTACCAAAGTCATCAATCGCCAGTTTTACACCCAGCTCCTTGAGTTTTTTCAAGGTGTACTTAGCCTCAAGCAGATTACCGATAAAGCTATTTTCGGTAAGCTCAAGCTCAAGATACTTGCCGTCGACGTTGTGCTTCTTTAATGCCTGCGCAACACATTGATAAAGGTCGCCTTGAGTGACATGAGACGCCGAGATATTAATCGCCAAGCGCCTAATATCAACACCGGCGCGTTGCCATTTAGCCAAGTGCTGACAGGCTTTATCTATTACCCACTGATCTAAACGAATAATAAGCCCAAGCTCCTCTGCGAGTGGAATAAATTGAGCTGGCGAGATCATCCCAAGATTTGGGTCGCGCCATCGCAGCAAACACTCAACACTAGAAATACGACTGCTAGTTAAGCACTGCAAGGGTTGAAAATGCAGTTCAAATTCATCATTTTCTAAGGCATTCTGAAAACGGCTTAGCATGGATAAGCGCTCAAATGAGCGTGCATTCATCGAAGCTTCGAATAATTGGAAGGAGTTGCGCCCTACTTCTTTGGAGCGATACATAGCAACATCGGCGTGTTTAAGCAATGTTTCCGTGTCATGACCATCCTCGGGATAAATAGCTGCCCCCATAGAGGCCGTCGCAGCCACCTGCATATCACCAAGCTGAAAGGGGCTCGATAGTGCCATCAACATTTGGTCAGCAAACTCAATGACCTCCGACATGCCATTTACTTCGCTCAGTAGCACAACAAATTCGTCGCCACCAAGTCGCGCTAACGTGTCACCTTCGTTTAGAATAGACTTTATTCGCTCACTAACCTGTACCAATAACTCATCTCCGGCGCTGTGGCCAAGAGAGTCATTCACTTCCTTAAAGCGGTCTAAATCTATAAACATCACACTGAGTTTTTGTTTATAGCGGTGCGCTGATGCCAATGCCATAGAGAGTCTGTCGTAAAATAAGCGGCGATTAGGCAGCCCAGTCAATTCATCAAAATAAGCTAAGCGAGCAATTTTTTCTTCAGCATTTTTGCGCTCCGTAATGTCACTAAAAATGGCCGCGTAGAGCATGTCGTCACTGTACGGCTCTCTGATCTCAATAATCGTGAGCCATTCAACATAAATCTCACCACTCTTTTTGCGGTTGCAGATCTCACCCTGCCACACACCTGTTTCTCTGAGCGTTTTCCACATGCTCTGATAATAGCATTCATCATGTAGCCCAGAGCTCAATATGCTGGGGTTTTTCCCCAGTACTTCATAATCTTTGTAGCCAGTAAGCGCACTAAACGCTGGGTTGATCTGGATTATTTCACCTGAACTTTTGGTGATCATGATACCATCGAGAGAAGCATCAATGATGCGGTTTGCTAGATAAAGATTCTTCTCCGATTTTTGCAGTGCAATATCACGTTGTACTAGGACTTTTTCCAGCTCGCTACAATACGCAGTTTCAATTTCAGTCAGGACATTTTTGAGCGCCAATAGCCCTATCACTTGTTGCGAGTCTGGGGAAGTCACTACCAAATGACGAATGGAGTTTACCGTCATCAGCCGGTAAGCATCGAATAGGCTGTCTTTTGGCGTCATGGAGAGCATCGGATAGCTGGCTAATTGCCAGCAAGGCTGACGCCAATCTGGGTTGAGAATTATATACGCAATATCACGCTGAGTAATAATGCCATACTCATTTAATTCACGGTTATACACCAGCACAGCGGTAAGCTTAAGCTCACGCATATTATTGATAACATCAGAGACGCAGTCTTCACTGTCTAAAATCACAATGCTCGAGTCAAAATGCTGCTCAATTGGTCTAAAATGCAAATAATGGTCGAGCCCTTGGCTGCGCACAATATCGGATAAAGAGACCACACCACAAGGCAGATTATCCGAGTCCACCACGAGTAAGTGACGGATCCCTAGTTGGTGAAACTTGACCGTCGCCTCACTCAAGGTTTTATCAATTTGAATTTTTTGCACCGGTGTAGTCATCACTTCTCGGATCGGCACCTGGGCAAAGTCAGGATCGTTAAAGTTGAGCTTAACGCAATCCGACTCAGTCCAGATACCAATAATGTCATCGGCACGGGTAATAAAGATCGAGCTCACTCTGCTCGCTCGCATTTGCGCAACCGCATCATATAGACTGGTTTGCTCATCGCAACATAACAAGCTATTGGTAAATACTTCTTTGATCTGTAACTGACGTGAATCACCAACCATAAGCACACTCTCGCAATATTATTCCAATTTGAAGTATACTGGGCGACACTTTTGATAACTTGACCAAGAACAAATTATGGCGATAAAAACCTATCCTTTATTGCTGGTATTAGACCAAAGTATAGAGTTTATCGAAGATGAAAAAGCACTTAGAGATGCAACGCATCTGCTCGATGTTGCGTCACTCAAACGGTTAATTCTAGTATACCCAAACGATTGCTGCAGCAACGTACAAGGTGCGCCCGTGCAGTGTATTGATTTGAAATATTTAACCGAATTAGTGCAACAATACCTCATTGACGAAGGCCAGTGTTGCGTAAGCAAAATCCAACTGAGCAATACTCAGCAAGCTTTTGATTTGTTAAGTCTAAGCTAACCGGCTTCAACCAGCGCTTTGATATGTGTCACGGCGCTGCGGCCTAAAGAAGAAAGATCATAACCCCCTTCTAAGTAAGAAATAATCCCCAAACAGTCCGGTGAGTTTGCAAACTCAACCACTTGCTCAGTAAACCACTGGTAATCTTGTTCAACAAACTTGAGCCCGCCCATATCATCTTCTAAATGACCATCAAACCCTGCGCTGATAAAAATGAGCTGAGGTTTAAATGATTCCAGCTTAGGCAACCATTGCTGCTCCACCAAGGCTTTTAAGTCTGTACCATCCGCTCCCGCACTCAAAGGAGAATTGATAAGTGTTTGATGATTCTCAATTGCGGTATTTGGATAAAAAGGGTGTTGAAACAAAGAGCAAAGTAACACGCTATGATCGTCTTTGAAAATATCTTGTGTGCCATTACCATGATGTACATCGATGTCCAATATAGCAACCCGCTCTACGCCCTTCGTCTTGGCATAAGCGGCAGCAATGGCAACATTATTAAAGACACAAAATCCCGATGAAGTACTTTGATTGGCATGATGCCCAGGAGGTCTAACAGAACAAAATGCAGCATCAAGTTTACCAGCAACGACTTCGTCCACCGCGAGTATTCCTGCGCCAACAGCACGCTCAATCGCTTTCATAGAATCAGGACAAAGCCAAGTGTCGCCGTCTAACTCAGTTAACCCTTCATTAGGGATTTTATCCATTACTTCTTTGATCATGGCTTGATCATGAACCAATGCATAGTGTGAAGTATCGGCTTTCAGCGCCGTTTTGTGCTCAATGGCGATATCAAGTCCAGACGCTAGCAACCTGTCTGATATCGCATCTAACCTCGCAGGACACTCAGGATGTTCCTCGGTCATTTTATGCTTGCGGCAATATGGATGAGTAATAATTGCAGTACGCATAACGAATATACATCCTATGTTAGTTTGCGACGTGGTTGATTTAAGTAGCTATCCTTTCACTATATCAAAGCCACATAATTGTGGCTTTGATACTTTGGTATATCTTAATGTTGGATTTCTTTCGCCTTTAAATCCAAATTATGGAAATCGAAACTAAAGTCGGTTATTTCCGGATTAACAAATTCCATCGCAGCAGACTCAACCCGTTGAGATTTATCCATCACAAAATTGATGTAAGCATCTGCTTCAAGTAATGGCTCATCCCACCGTACCACAAAAGTGTTACCGGTTAGGTGCTCAAGTTTCCCTTTGAGGCGCTTCGTGTGCGTAAAATCAATGCGCAGTTCCTTACCGAGCTTTTCCACCACTACATCGCCATACCAAGCGCTATTTAGTGTTCCCGTGTAGTTGTTTAGTGGTAAAGCAGGCTGTGGTTTTGCAACTTCGATTATCCCGGCTTTGGCATATTTTTCTTGTTGCGCCTTAAAGTAGTCATCGGCGATGATCTGCACCCAGTCTTTATCTTCTAGACCAAGCGCATCTTCAAACACTTCATTGATAATCGCGGAAAGTGCGGGGTATTTTTGTTGGTTTGATAAGACCACCACGCCCAATTTTTTCTCTGGGATCATCGCAACTTGCGACACCATACCTAAAATCCCGCCGCCGTGACCCACCTTCTTAAAACCAAAATAGTCCTCTACCGCCCAGCCAAGACCGTACCCTCTAAACTGCTGGTGGTATACTTCTGCGGCTTTTGCTGCGGGAATACGTGTAATGTGTGGATGCCACATTTGCACTTGTTGCTCTTGGCTAAATAGCTGCTCGCCAGAAGGTAAGCGACCACCTTCAAGCTGAGTTTGCAACCACTTGGTCATGTCATCCACGTTAGACGCAATTGCGCCAGCACCACGGAAATCTTCTAGGTAGTTAACAAAGAACGGCGTAAGTTTGCCATCCATCGGAATATGGCCAGTCGCCCAATTACTATTGTTAGCCGGGATCCGAGAGAATCCAGCCTTTGAGTCATCCATATCTAGCTTGGTAAACATTTCCTGCTCAACAAAATCGCGCCAATCTTTGCCACTGACTCGGCTTACGACTTCTCCTGCAACCACAAACATCAAATTGTTATAAGCGTAATGGCTGCGGAAACTTGAATCAGGTTTGAGATGTGAAATACCTGCCAGCAATTCAGTCATGGTTTTATCAGTATCAGGCCAGATCATAAGATCGCCCGCCCCAAGACCCAACCCACTTCGATGACTTAATAAATCTCGGATCGTCATTTCTTGAGTAACATAACTATCGTAAAGCTTAAATTCTGGAATGTGTTTGGTGACTTTGTCATCCCAATTCAGTTTGCCTTGATCTATCAACATCGCCAGCGCTGCTGCCGTGAATGCTTTGGTGTTGGATGCAATACCAAACAAGGTATCCGCATTGACCTTGGCTGGCTTATTTAAATGCGTCACCCCAAAACCCTTGGTCATCACAACCTTGCCATCTTCTACGATACCGATTGCCAAACCTGGAATATTAAATTTTGCCATTGCGCTTTTTACTGCAGTTTCAACATCTTGTTGGTTTACTGCCGCACTTGCCTGCGCACTAAGAAAACTTGCTGCAACTAGGCCGGAGGTTAATAGCCATTGTTTTATTTTCATTATTTTTCCTTGGATTTTTGCCACAACTAATCATGATGTTACGAGTTAGGCCTTAAGGTTTAACTTTGTAGCATCACAGTGGTAGATGGCTAATTCTTGTTGTTGTCTGTCACTATTATTATCTGTAACGTGTGGTTGCGCCGAAATTGCCTGTAAATAGCTGGTTGGAAACTGATGCTCCTTTGCCCCAGCGAACACATGATGTAAGTACCAATCGAAAGGTAATTGTTGCTCCACAAAAGTGTTAGCAATATAGCACCAGGCGTCCACGATACCGCCATCTTGTCTTTCAACTGGCAAGCAATGACAGCTGTAGCGCTCCCCTTCAATGTCGTCCAATCGCGCCTTTTCTTGCTCATCCAACGCATACAAAACGCCATAAACATGGCTATTTACTTCAGTGCTCGGCGTAATACTGCACTTGGCTGAACCATCGGTGCTCAACATATCAAAAGTCAGCCGATAGCCATGCAATTTCCCCACTCCAAGTAGCTTCGCTTGTGGTAAGCGAGCAAGCAAACGTGCAGTCGACATATTTGAACCAAAGCTAAAGTTAATAATGTTTTTGTCACACATTAGACCACCAATCTTACTGCAAGCAATAACATGATCACACCGATCCCGCGATCAAACCAATGTCCTGCACGACGAAAAAATTGTCTTACCCTTGTTTTTGATAAAACTAAAGATAAAAACGAAAACCAAGCCCAGGTAGCCAACGCCATATAAACACCGTAAAACAACTGCACACTGCTTGGTGTGGTTGGCTCAATCACTAAGGTAAAAAGCGATAAGAAAAACAGCGTTGCTTTAGGATTTAAGGCGTTGACTAAAAAACCTCGTTTTAACGCAGTCCAATTAGACTCAGTAACAGCGTGTTCAGTGATATTTTCTTGCTCTGAATTGGGTTTTGCATACCGCAACGCTTGAACACCAAGGTAAGCGAGGTAAAGCGCGGCTAAGTATTTTACTGCTGTGAACAAGGTTTCAGATTGAGATAGCAGTAACGCAACCCCCAATAAGCAATAACTGACATGTACTAAAATACCAAGGCCAACCCCAAAACTTGTCCAAAGGGCATTTGCTCTACCCTGCTGTACACTTTGTTTAAGCACTATCGCAAAATCAGGACCGGGACTTGCGACAGCAAAAAAATGTGCCAGCGCAATTAAAATAAACTCATCAAGATAAACGAGCATGTACATGCTCCTGTAAGGCCAGTAAATCACCACGCTCTGAGTTATCCATTAGAGTATTAATTTGCTTTTTCGCCTTTTTATACTGACTTACAAGATGTGACTTAAGATGCTTATGACCATCTTTCACCCCTTTAAAATGACATACTAGAGCATGCACAAAAACACTCTGCTGCTCCGTCAGTGCAGCTTTTCGGTTGGCATATTGGTTGTAGCAAGAACCACATCCTCCCCTAAAGTGATATACGGTATTAGACATCATGACCCCAAAGCCAAAAAAGCTCGCCAGCACATCACAAGCCGCGTCTAATTGCGCTTCCCCACCTGGAGGTAACACGCCACGCTGTAAAATTAAAACTTTTGCCATAACACCTGCATAACTGGCGATCAGATCTTGAGGCTGATTTATTTGATTGGGATTATAAGAAATCAAAATAGGCGCAGCCGCTTCAGCGATAACCGCTTGCTCACCGCGCCAACGCCCTGCAATGTTTAACTTAGTCATGCTGGTCGACGCGAGCATACGTTCAGGCGCAACCAAAGTGATTGGCCACCGTTGTAACCCCGCGTAGGACTTTACTCGGGAGAAAACCACTGCCGCCATTTCTTCAATACTGGATACCGGCTCAGGAAAACAACTGGGAGTCGGAGTAATGATCTGTGTTTCATTTAAAAAGTACTCGCCATCAAAATGCTCAAATGCCCAGACAAAGGTATCAATTAACCATTGGGTTTCTTCATCGCTAAGCAAAGGTGAGGCTTTAAATAAGGACAGCATGCTAATAATTCACTCTTTTCTGGAATAACCCCTGATAAATAGCATAAACTCTGAGCCTAATGCAAAAACATGGAGTTTCACATGCCACACTTTATTCTCGAACACTCAGCTAATTTGCCAATTGAAACCGAGGCATTAGTATCACAGGTGCAGCAATTTGCCTGTGCAAGTGGCTTGTTTGATCCAACTTCCGTCAAAACCCGTGCTGTTGCTTTTGAGCATTTTCAGTTAGGTGATGGCAAACAAGGATTTATTCACCTGCAGATCCATATGATGGCTGGTAGAACATTAGAGCAAAAACAAATGCTCACGGAAGGTGCTCTAAAGCTTTTGCTCGCAAAGGTCGGGGAGCATTTTGCTCTCAGTGTCCATTGCTATGATTTATTATCCGATATTTACCGCAAAAACTAATTTATTATTCGAGTTATTTAGCTATGAAATTTCCATGTAGATTGGAGAAATTTTTGAGCCACGTTGCAGAGATGCCGCGCAGCAAGGTCAAAATTAACATTAAAAAAGGTCTAGTTACCGTCAATGGCAATGTCGTCAAAAAAGGTGATATCCAAGTCACCCCAGCAGACCACATTACTTTCGATGGCAATCGCCTAGAGTATTTGGGTTTACGCTACTATATGCTAAACAAACCGCAAGGTTATGTGTGTGCAAATAGTGATGAATTACACCCTACAGTATTCGATTTAATCGAAGAGCCTAACTTAAAAGATTTTCATGTTGCAGGTAGGCTGGACATAGATACGACGGGTTTGGTTCTGCTCACTAACGATGGTGATTGGTCTCATCAAATCACCTCACCGAAGAAACAAAAGTTTAAAACTTATGTACTAGAAAGTCGTGACGAACTCACTGAAGACGCACTAACACAGCTTGAACAAGGCGTTGAACTACATGGTGAAAAACAAGCAACCCTGCCAGCAAAAGCGGAGCTTATTGATAAATTCGCACTACGCTTATCTATTTGCGAAGGAAAATATCATCAAGTAAAACGTATGCTTGCCGCAGTTGGCAACCAAGTAGTTGAACTTCATAGAGAAAACATTGCAGGGATCGAGCTTGATCCAACCCTTGCAGAAGGTGAATATCGCCCGTTAACTGATGAAGAAATAAGCATAATCAATGCAAATTAATCTTCATCCTTAAGTAGTATGAGTAAATATCATCTCAAAATCGCCTCCTTGGAGCATTAACCTACTTACAAACTCCCCCTAAACATGCTAAATCATGTATTGAGAGTATTTTTAGGGGGCGATCCTGTGTTTTCTAGTTTCACATTAAAAGCAAAAATAATTTCCTTTGCCGCCGCAATATTCGTTTCATTACTTGTCGTTGCCTTTGTAGGTCTTCAGGCTCTACGCCATGCCAGTGAAAGCGATAATATTGCGCGTATCAACCAATTAATGAAAAGCACCGTTAATATTGTTAAACAGTTTGAGCGCTTTGCAGAGCAAGGAAAACTGACTGAGCAACAAGCAAAAGACATGGCTATTCAGGTTTTAAGAGAAAATAAGTACCATGACTCTGAATATGTGTACGTCGTGAATGAAAAAATGGATTTCGTAGCAACACCACATGATCCCCAACTGCACAATACTAGTTTTAACGACTTTAAAGATGCCGATGGCAAAAGCATCGGCAGCATGGTTAAGCGCTTAGTCGGTAATCAATTTGATCGGATCATTACCTACAATTGGACCTCATTACGAGATGGAGAGATTGTCGACCTGACCTCAGTAGTTCAAAAAACCCCAGGGTTTGGCTGGTATGTCGGCACAGGTATTAGTTATAAAGAAGTGAATGATCGCTATTGGGACACCGCAATCTGGTTAGTTGCACTTTCTTTAGTGGTTGCCGTTGCATTAACCACCGCACTTGCCCGGTTTGGACTGTCTTTGAATAACAAACTTGGTGCTGAAATCAATGATGTACTCGAAATCGTAAAACATGTTTCAAGAGGAAACCTGACTACACCAATCAATACTGATGACTGCCAAGATTATAGTATTCTCGCAGCCATGGCCTATATGCAAGGCGGACTAAGAGGTGTAGTTGAAGGACTTAAGGAAGCAACCAAGGCGCTACAAAACCAAACATCAGACAGCGAGGTACGCTCAGTAGAACTTGAGAATCTAACTCGTAGTTTAAATGCAGAAACTCAGATGGTGGCTTCAGCAATTACCGAACTCACAGCATCAGCACAAACCGTCGTCGAACATGCCGAGCAAGCTGCAGATTCAGTTCAAGAGGCTGAAAAGCAAGGTAATGCAGCCGACAAACTGACCGCTCAGGCAGCGACTGAAATTGCATTATTAGAGCAACAAATTGACAGCGCTGGTAATAACATTCAAGTGCTAGATGAAGAAGTATCTAACATCGCCAATGTACTTACCGTTATCCAATCTATCGCCGAGCAAACCAACTTACTGGCACTCAATGCTGCGATAGAAGCAGCACGAGCTGGAGAGCAAGGACGAGGCTTTGCTGTCGTAGCGGACGAGGTCAGACAGCTTGCTCAGCGCACTCAAACCAGTACAGAAGAGATCCGTACCATGATCACTAAGCTGCAAAGTGCGACTCAAGATGCGAAGGCTTCGGTAAGCTTGAGTATTGCAACAAGTGAAAAGACAGTAAGTATGTCATCTAAAGCATCCCAAGCGCTTGTGCAAGTCGCCGATTCTTTAAAATCTATATCGCAAATGAGTCATCAAATAGCTCAAGCAGCCAAAGAACAGTTGGATGCAGGTGAAGATACAGCCAAACGCGTCGTTATTATTTCTGATACCGCTTCGCAAACGGCTAGCGTCTCAGAAAAAGCACATAAAGCAACCGATACGATTAAATCATTATCCGGAAATCTAGAGCTTGAGATGGCTAAATTCAAGGTGTGAAAAATTAATTTTATCTTTACTTTTCATACCATTAGAATAGTGTAAATATATCTAAACTATTATTTTAAAATTTTCTTTAATTTTTCATTCACCTTGTGTTTATTTGGTGTTAAGTTTGTACCTGTCGGGAGTGTCGGTTGAGTAGTCTGGCACGGCTCTCCTGAAGTTGTGAGAATCACAATAAAAGATAAATCCAATACAATTTGATCACTTGGTATTCAAGTGTGTTCAATAAGGACTATGATAATGCAAAAGCTAAATTTGAAAGAATGCAAAAAAGTTTCTGGTGGCGGTATTTTTGAACCTGAATTTCCACAACAAAAAAGCCAAGAGTCTCAAAAGAAAGACTGAGTTTTAGATTGTCAAAATGAAAAAGAACTTTTCAATAAGAGATCTACTTCTTCCTTACGCTGTTATCGGAGTAGGTCTTTTTGTACTATATGATATTAGGTATCACTTCTTTTTAATTTACATTATGACGATCTCTGCAATTTTGGTGGTGGGGATTCGGCTGAAAGACATTAACATTTCCACTTTAGCTATTCTGGTTGCAATTCCTTTTTCTCTCGAAGTCATTGTTTTTTCATCCGGTTTAATTAGCTTATCTTCAACCGAAAGCAGTCGCTTACTCCAAAATAGCATTATTTTTGGCGTACATTTCTTAATAAATTTATCAGTTGTCTTCCCTTTAACGCATCGAGTTGAATTAACTAAAAAGCTTTTTCCTAAGGCAAAAGTGAGATTTACCTTCGCAGATTCCATCTTACCTTGGTTGGCAATTTTAGGGGTCTTTATGAGTTTTGCAGGACTTGTTGAAAACTATTTAAGACATGCTAAAGGTGTAAACAGTACTATCTTCTTCTACAGTTTTGACGTTAGTGGCTACATTATTTACGCTTCCAATTGTGGCGTCCTACTTGTTTTAACTGCCTTAACGTATAAAGAGGAATACGACTATGCGCTGCCAAGCTTACGCAAAAAGCGTTAATCTTCTGTAAAATACGGATTCACCAAGTTTATAGTTGTGCTTGTAAACTGTTTATCTAAACCATACGTTTGTTTTAAAGTTTGTAACTCGCCAGACGCTTGAAGTTTGGCAAGCCCTTCTTCCAAAGCCTTTGCCAGCGCTTGCTTGTCTTTATTTACAAAGAAGTAAAAGGCGGTTGAATACGATAGATGAAAGTCAGGTACGATCATGAGGTTCTCGTTATTTTGTGCGATTAACTCTGAATTTGCCTCAATCACCGAGCGTGGAAAATAATCCGCTTTCTTATCCGCAATCAAATTAAACATGGTTTGATAATCAGAAATCGGCCTGACCTTAAGGCCGTTATAGCTTAGAATTTTGGTATCAGGCCAATCGTGCCCCTGAACTGCGGTAAAACGCTTTAATTCGTTAAGTGACCGAACTGCTTTTATGGCTGGATAAATATCTTTATGAACAATCAGCACACGTTTACCAATAAGTCCATCATACAAGGGGATTTTAATAGGAATAGCGATTTGCTCGCGTGCGGGGCTGGTCATAGACCAGTGTAAATCGACCTTACCTCGGCTTAGTGCCATTAACGTACGCTGTTGATGAGGATGGATCTTGATGTGTTCGATTTGAGCTGAGTACTTAGCAGCAGCCAGTGCCTTTTCTAGTAATTCATAAAGATAAAGATCGCGATCGTACAAGGTTCGCGCTTCTTTCGCGACATAGATTAACTCGGGGGATTGCGCTGCAATACAAGCACTTTGAAACACCAGAGCAGAGATAGTTACACTCAACTTTAACTTCATCGCACAACCCTCTTTAGGGGAAATAATACTACAATCAAAAGTATTTTTACGGATTGCTATTACTATTGCGTAATTAAAAATATAGTCAACCTGCATTTTCCAGTCGTACAGTCGATACCGTAGGCTTACGACGGTTACAGACAAATAAATAGCTATTACGATAGCGCTTTGCTTCTTTCTTAGCATCTGTTGCTAAAGCTGCAACTTGATGCGAATTAATACAGTGTTGTAAATCAGGTCTCACTAAGCCAATCGATAAAGTGAGTAAAGGTACGAATTGCTTTTGACCTTCACGATTTGTTGCCCAGTAACCGCCTGCACTGACATGTTCGGGAGTAAAAAAGGCTTTTGATTTAAGCTCAAACTGAGTGATAATCTCATGGCACAACACTTCTGCATCATTATTATCGAACACCACCATAAAGTCGTCGCCCCCGATATGCCCAACAAAACTTGAGCTCTGTGCACATACATCAACTGTCACCTCGGCAAGTAGCTTAATCACGCTATCGCCACTAGCATATCCATATAAATCATTAAACTGCTTAAAATGATTAAGGTCGATATATGCAAGAGAAAAGTCATGATGTGAACGTAACCTTTGCTCTATTGCCTCATTTATCGCGACATTGCCCGGCAACATGGTTAATGGATTGGCATGTTGAGCATGACGAATTTTTTCTTCTGTAATATGCTTGAGTATGTCTCTCAAGGGCGCTAAGCCAAGATAACGACCATCTCTTGTAATAATGATATGACGTCGAATATCAAATTCATGGTCGGTTATTTGCTTACTCACCGTATCAAGCTCTTGCTGCTCATCCACTACTAACGGCTGTTTATCCATCAACTTAATCACTGATTTCTTATCGAAGAGTGCATGACCATATGGTGCCGCAAAGACCTCAGTCAGTTGATCTCGGTGTAGCAGCCCTACAGGCTCTCTAGCATCATTAACCACTGCAAGGCTGGTTAGCTTACGATCTTGTTCAAACAGCCTATGAGCATCGATACATTGCGTACATTCATGGATAGCATTGGCCTCTTTGGCAAGCCAACCGATTGCCATCGACTGCTCAAATTGATTGAAGGCCGTTTTGGATTCCGTGTGCAAAGATTTAAACAGTGCAAGTTCAGTGGGAGGCTTTCGAGTTGGCTTAGCAAGTAAGAAGCCCTGCGCAATCACTATACCGAGCTGCTCAATAAGCTTCAGCTCTTCAATTCGCTCAATTCCCTCGGCAATTACTTGAGTGCTAGTGGCTTTAGCAAGCTCGATAATGGACTTTAAAAACTCGCGTTTCACCACACTTTGGTCACAATGGTCGATAAAATATCTGTCGACTTTGACGTAATCAGGGCATAACTCCGACCACTTCTTGAGACCAGAGTAACCCGCTCCCAAATCATCAATCGCAATTTGAAATCCAAGTTCTCGATAATGGGTAATTGTAGTTAGTAGCAGATTTGCGTCATCTACTTTGTCTTGCTCAGTCACTTCAATGACGACACGTTTGGGATCGAGCCCATACACTTCTGTAAGATGTCTGGTTTCGCCCTTTGGGTGGCTCGGATCAAGTAACGCTTTTGGACTAACGTTTAAAAATAACTTACCAGGAAGGTTGAGTGAGACGAACTGCTTAATAGCAGCTTCACGACAGATAATCTCGAGTTCTGACAAACGCTCCTGCTTACTCGCAATCGCAAAAAGCTTGTCTGGAGATTCCAACAATGAGCCAGACATGCCACGACTTAATGCTTCAAACCCTAAGATTTGCCGTTTCGCAAGATCGTAGATAGGCTGAAACAGAGTAAATACAGCTTTTTCTTTTATTATTGTATTAAGTACTAACGTGCGCGAAGGATCCACAGCATTAAACTCACTGTAAAAGTATAATCGCGCACGGTAGCAACAGTGTATGACAGATATATGTCAATCGGGTGAAATGTACCCAATTTGCAATTGAATGATTTTCAACCGCTTACTTCAGCGCTCGCTCTACCTGATCAAAGTGTGCAATCACTTCCACAATTTCCATCTCTGCACTCTTATAGTCTTCAGCACCACTAAACCCTTTCATCGCAATCGCTTGAACAGTTGCTGGATGCACTAATAAATCTTTTGCATGGTAGCAAACTGGGTCATCAAACTTGGGTAATTTACCATCTGCGTGATAGCCCGTTTCGATTTCTTCAAGTGGTAAAGTAGGAATGATATCAGCGGCCTTATCCAAGGCATCTAGATAAGTCTGACACTGAGGATACTTGGCCACAAACTCATTAAGCAAAGTTCTAGAAAGCGTCACAAGATCGGCGGATTGTGCTTCAAGTGCTGCAGCACCTTTCTCGATACGAATATCCGCAAGTAAAGTCTCGGCTTGTGCTTTATATTGTGCCAAAGATGAGGTTGCTTCCGTGGGAGCTGACTCTGTGCGTTGTTCTAATTCAGGTTGCTTAGAACATGCGGTCATTAATGTTAATGCGCCAACCGCCATCACAAGTTTGTACATAAGTATCTCCTTTATTGATAACGATTATCATTATATACTACTGTCATTTTTTAGAAACAATAAAATGAAGTTTTACAAGCAACAAAAAAGCGGCCAAAAAGCCGCTTTCGATTATCACAATAATTTCTGTGATTAAGGCATAGCGTCTAGGTCTGCACCTTCTTTTTCAACTTCTACCGGGATCAAATCTTCTTTGCTAACGCCCATTGCTACTGCAACTGAACTCGCTACATAAACAGAAGAATAGGTACCGATAAATACACCGAACAGTAAGGCCGTCGCAAAACCATGAATGGTTTGACCACCCCAAACAAATAGCGCGATCAATACAAGGATAGTCGTGATTGAGGTCACTAATGTACGATTAAGCGTTTGTGTCAGTGAAATGTTGATGATCTCTAAGGTGTCATCAATACGTACTTTACGGAAATTTTCACGAATACGGTCAGACACAACGATAGTATCGTTGAGTGAATAACCTATTACCGCCAATATTGCC
The DNA here is from genome assembly GCF_000276645.1 of Pseudoalteromonas sp. NJ631. Classification (NCBI taxonomy): domain Bacteria; kingdom Pseudomonadati; phylum Pseudomonadota; class Gammaproteobacteria; order Alteromonadales; family Pseudoalteromonadaceae; genus Pseudoalteromonas; species Pseudoalteromonas sp. NJ631. The sequence continues at coordinate 97,164 of NZ_AKXJ01000010.1, read as the reverse complement.
GCTAAAATCGTTAAGTCAAATTCCAGACCTAAGATTGAGAACAGACCCATTGTCAGTACAACATCGTGGAAGAGTGCAAATACAGCACCTACCGCAAAGCGCCATTCAAAACGAAAAGCAACGTAAATCAAGATACAGATAAGCGCGGTTAGCATCGCTAAGCCACCCTGCTCTTTGAGATCTTCACCAACACTTGGACCTACGAATTCAATGCGGCGCATCACCACACTTTCGTCCGCTTGTTTAAGTGCTGCAATAAGCTGGTTACCTAGTACCTCAGCTTTCACGTCGTCTCCACGAGGGGCGAGTCGTACTAATACCTCTTGGCTTGAACCAAAAAGTTGCACAGAGGCATCGGCAAAACCGCTTTCAGCTAATACACTACGTACCTTCGCTAAGTCCGCAGGCTGTGAAAACCCAACTTCAACTGCCGTACCACCGGTAAAATCCAAACCAAAGTTTAGTCCTTTCACCATAAACGAGCCGATTGAAGCCAAGATCAACAATGCCGAGAAAGCCATTGAAAGCTTTCTTGCCGACATAAAACGGATAGTGCCTTTTAAGTTTAATAATTGCATGTCCGTCTCCTAGATTGATAGCTTAGTGATACGTCTGCCACCGATGATGGCATTAATAACCGCACGCGTACCAACGATCGCTGTAAACATCGAGGTAATGATACCGATAGCTAAGGTTACCGCGAAGCCTGCAATTGGACCTGTACCAACAGAGAATAGGATCACCGCAGCAATTAAAGTGGTGATGTTGGCATCAAAAATCGTACTAAATGCACTATCGTAACCATGGTGAACGGCTTGCTGTGGACTGCGGCCTTCCGCTATTTCTTCACGAATACGCTCAAAGATAAGTACGTTGGCATCAACGGCCATACCGACGGTTAATACAATGCCTGCAATACCTGGCAACGTCAGCGTCGCACCTGGGATCATCGACATCACACCCACAATCATAATGAGGTTAGCCGCAAGTGCTAAGTTTGCTACCAGACCGAAGCCTTTGTAGTACAGCAACATAAAGGCAAGAACAAACGCAAAACCAAGGACAACCGCAGTCATACCAGCTTCGATGTTTTCCTGACCAAGGCTTGGACCTACAGTACGTTCTTCAACGATTTGAATTGGCGCAACCAGTGCACCTGCACGTAGTAGCAAGCTTAAGTTATGTGCTTCTGCTGGGCTATCAATACCGGTAATACGGAAAGAGCTATTTAAACGCGCTTGAATCGTTGCAACGTTAATCACTTCTTCCACTTTGATTGGTGGTAACGCTTTGCCGTTTTCATCTTTCTTGCCAGATGGTTTGTACTCGATGAAAACCGTCGCCATACGTTTGCCGATAGCACGTTTGGTAAAGGCATTCATTTTTGCCCCACCTTTACTATCAAGCTTGATATTCACCTGAGGGCGCTGATATTCATCCATACCAGATTGCGCACCTGTGATATGCGTACCTTCAAGAATAACGCGCTTTTTCAGCACGACAGGATAGCCATCTTTATGTGGGATCACTTCTGTGCCAGGAGGAATGCGACCTTGTGCTGCTGCACGCACGTCGGCATTTTCGTCTACTTCACGGAACTCAAGTGTCGCCGTAGCACCGAGGATCTCTTTCGCGCGAGCCGTGTCCTGAACACCTGGAAGTTGAACAATTATGCGCTCACCACCTTGACGTTGAACATTTGGTTCAGCAACACCCAGTTGGTTAATACGGTTACGAATAATGGTTTCGTTTTGCTTGATAGCGTATTCGCGCAACTCTTTATATTTAAGGTCGCTAAGGCTTGAGAAGAAAGCGAGGCTATCGCTACTATCATTGATAAAGTCGTTACCCGGGTAACGCTTTCTCAAGAAGCTCATTGCTGCGTCTTTATCTTCTTCCGAGCGCATCGTTACTTGTACACGTTCACTATTAGAAACACGACGAACCGCACGATAACGCAATTTCTCATCACGTAAATCGCTCTTGAAATCTTGCTCCATTTGCTCAAGTGCATTGTCCATCGCCGTGACCATATCCACTTCCATTGTGAAGTGAACACCACCACTTAAATCTAGACCGAGCTTCATTGGGTTTGCACCTAAGTCTTTTAACCACTCAGGTTGTGCCGGAGACATATTGATTGCTGAAATATAATCATCACTTAAGCTATTACGCAAAATATCTTGTGCTTTAAGCTGATCTTCAACATTTTTGAAGCGAACAAGGATTTGACCGTCTTCTAACACAGAAGACTTTACGGCAAGGTTGTTCTTTTGTAGGGTTTCGTTAACTTGATCTAATACACTGAGCGTCGCATCAGCACCTTTTGTGCCAGATACTTGTATGGCCGGATCGCGGCCATACAAGTTAGGTGTGGCATAAAGAATACCGATAGCCAACACAGCGAGAACAAGTAAGTACTTCCACATTGGAAACTTGTTTAACACTGGGCTATCCCTTTATTGTTATTCTTATAGAGATTTCATTGTACCTTTAGGTAACACAGCTGAAACCGCTGACTTTTGCACTGTCACTTCAGTTTGGTCGTTTAGTGCGATTACAACAAAGTCTTTATCATCAGCAACTTTTGTGATTTTACCCACAAGTCCACCTTGAGTTAGTACTTCGTCACCCTTACCTAATGCACCCATTAGGTCTTTGTGTTCTTTAACACGCTTAGCTTGTGGACGGTAAATTAAAAAATAAAATACCAAACCAAAAATACCTAACATGATTAGCATTTCCATGCCACCACCAGAAGGTGCTGCCGCAGCAGTGCTAGCATGCGCGTTTGAGATAAAAAAGCTCATTTCACTTCCTCGTTTATAAATTAATTATTTTCTGTCAAACCAACGTCAGCCAACTCTGGCACCGCAATGCCACGGCGCGCATAAAAGTCTTCGACAAATTCATCAAATGTACCTTCAGATAAGGCGTTTCTCATTCCTTCCATCAAGCGTTGATAATAACGTAAGTTATGGATGGTATTGAGTCGAGCGCCTAGAATTTCATTACACTTATCTAGGTGATGTAAGTACGCTCGAGAGTAATTCTTACAAGTGTGACAATCACACTCCGCATCTAGTGGACTAGTATCTGTTTTGTGTGCTGCATTGCGGATTTTCACCACGCCACCTGTCACAAACAAGTGACCATTACGAGCGTTACGTGTTGGCATTACACAGTCAAACATGTCGATACCACGACGTACCGCTTCAACCAGATCTTCTGGTTTACCAACGCCCATTAAATAGCGTGGTTTGTTTTCTGGCATTTTATAGGCACATTGGTCAAGAATATTGATCATGTCTTCTTTAGGCTCACCAACTGATAAACCACCAAGTGCATAACCGTCAAAGCCGATTTCTTCTAAGCCCTTTTGCGACTCAGCACGAAGCTCTGGGTACATACCGCCCTGAATAATACCGAATAGCGCAGAAGGGTTGTCAGCATGTGCATCTTTAGAGCGCTTAGCCCAACGTAAGCTTAGCTCCATCGAGTCTTTTGCTTCTTTTTCTGTCGCTGGATACGGCGTACATTCGTCAAAAATCATGACGATATCTGACCCTAAATCGCGCTGTACTTCCATTGCTTTTTCTGGAGACAACATGATTTTCTCACCATTAACTGGTGACTTGAACAACACACCTTCTTCCGAAATTTTGCGCATCGCACCAAGACTAAATACTTGGAAACCGCCTGAATCAGTCAAAATCGGTTTATCCCAGTTCATAAAATCATGCAGATCGCCGTGCTGCTTGATGATCTCAGTGCCAGGTCTTAGCATCAAGTGGAAGGTATTTCCTAAACAGATATGTGCGCCCGTTTCTTTGAGCTCATCAGGGGTCATGCCTTTTACTGTGCCGTAAGTACCAACAGGCATAAATGCAGGCGTTTCTACCACACCACGGTCAAAAATCAAGCGACCTCGGCGAGCCTTACCCTGTTTGCTATCTAATTCAAATTTCATTGTTACCTCGTTGTCGGAAAAACAGTCCAACTTTGACTAAAAAACGTGCTAAGCCAATGCTTAGGGCAGTGATCTTTCGATTCTACCAAGATTACTAGCGCAATTCTAATATTGGGATAAAAAACACAAAGTCCATATCGAGCTTGCAACTTTACAGCCATAAAACGCAAAATGCCCAGCAACACTGGGCATTTTAATAGTTGTAGGGCGTGAGTTACTTATCTTGCTTTTGCAAGAACATCGCATCACCGTAACTAAAGAAGCGGTATTTCTGTTCAATGGCGGTTTGGTAGGCCTTCATAATATGCTGTTGCCCTGCAAACGCACTCACTAACATGATGAGCGTTGATTCTGGTAAGTGAAAGTTAGTCACCATTGCATCTACCACGTTAAAACGGTAGCCCGGATAAATAAAAATATCGGTATCGCCGTAAAGTGGAGCAATTTCACCGCCGTTTGCTTTAGCCGCAGACTCAAGTGAGCGCACCGACGTAGTACCTACAGCGATGACGCGTCCTCCTCTGGCTTTTGCCGCTTTGATTGCCTCCACGACTTCTGCTGAGACCTCGATATATTCTGAGTGCATAACATGCTCTTCCACCGAATCGACTCGCACCGGCTGGAACGTACCCGCGCCCACATGCAAAGTAACAAAGGCCATCTCAACACCTTTGTCTTTTAGCTTAGCCATCAATTCATCATCAAAGTGCAGTCCAGCGGTAGGTGCGGCGACTGCGCCTGGTTTCTCACCATACACAGTCTGATAACGCTCTTTATCTTCTTCATCGTCCGGTCTGTCGATATAAGGAGGCAAAGGCATATGGCCAATTTTATCTAAAATAGCCAATACATTTTCTTCGCCCTCGAATCTCAACTCAAATAATTCGCCATGGCGCTGAACCATTTCAGCAGTTGCTTGGCCTTCAAGCTCAATCTTAGTACCAGGTTTTGGCGATTTGCTCGCTCTTACGTGAGCAAGCACAGTACGCTCATCTACAACGCGCTCAACCAGTACTTCGAGTTTTCCACCACTGGCTTTTTGACCAAACATACGAGCAGGAATAACTTTAGTGTTATTAAAGATGATTAAGTCTTCTGGATTAATAAGTGCCAAAATATCTCTAAATACTTTGTGTTCTATTTCACCACTATTGCCATTTAAGGTAAGAAGACGACTGCTAGAGCGTTCCTTCATTGGGTGTCTGGCAATCAACTCATCAGGAAGATCAAAACTAAAGTCTGCTACGCGCATGGAAAGGCCTCATTTCTAAAAGTGCGCCAAGTCTAGTGCGGTGTTTTGGCGAAATCAAGTGCTTGTAACCTTGCGTAAATACCTTTAACCTAGCGAGTCTAAAACGGTAATCACCATGTAAAATTTTGTACGGTGTGCACCTTTGTTTAGTGCGTTCTTTATTCTTTACGTTTAAACAATAACTTATCGCTATCGGCTATGATTTCCGAGCAAAGTTCGCGTCACTGTTTGATTATTATCAATCAGCGGTTAAGTACGATTTGCTAACTTTAAGACAAGCCCAATGATTGTGTCGCAGTATCTGGTGAGGTTTTTTTATTGTGTCTAGACAACTAACGTTGCTCATTGTTAACGCCAGTGCTCACGAGCGTCAAACCTTGACTAAAACTCTTAGTGCATTAGATGTCTTTACTATCATTGCCAAGTCCGACTCTCAAGATGCCCTAAGCTTACTGAAGACCCAAGCTGTAGATTTAGTGATCACCGGCTTGGATGTTGGCAAAATTGACGGTTGGCGATTCTCTCGCATGATCCGCTCAGGTCTGCTGGCAACGCCCAAAAACACACCCATTGTGCTTATTCCACCGACTTATTGTGAACGAATAGCCGAAACCACCGCCCGTAGCTACAGTATTGATGCCGTGCTGCCATTTGAGCGTCAAGACATGTTGCCGCAAATTCTGGCCAATGTGTTGTCAACGCATTTAGATAAAAGCAGCCGCCTCAACTTGCTGTTGTTAGAGCCCAACCAACAACGTGCGCAAAAGATATGTGAGCACTTATCGCACAATTTCGTTTGCACACATGTAAGCTCGGCGGCCAGCGCTTTATCACTATTTCTACAAGATCACTACGCCATTGTTTTAATGGACACTACGTCTAACTTGTCAGGTTCCGCAGAAAGCTTAGTCGAAAGTATTCTCAAACATCGTCCAAGCCAAGCCATTGTAACCATTATTGACAAACGCGATGCCGACCATGCCGAACAACTATTATTGTTAGGTGTTACCGACTTTGTTCGAGCGCCATACGATATGCCGTTTTTAAGCAAGGTATGCGACCATGCGGCGCGGCGAGAAGATTTTATGGTGAGCTATGCTGAGTTTGCGAATAAAGTTGAGCAACTCAGTCGCAGTGAAAGTCGCTATAAAGATTTATTTTCTGCACACCAACGGATCTTACTGCACCTCAGAACTGTGGTCGTCGAATTGGATTTGGAAGGCGCGATCCGCTTTATAAATCCAGCTTGGGAATACCTCTCGGGCTTTGGTATTAAGTCGAGCCTCAATACCCAACTAAGCAATTACATTGCCAAAGACGAACTTGCAACTTTCAACAAAGTCATTCGAGAAATTCAAAGTGGGGTAAGGCAACATGCGCAAGTCGAGTTGCAACTCTGCCATAAAGCTGGACATCTAGTGTGGGTCGAGTGTCGCCTGCAACTTATCAAGAACACCTCAAGTTCAGTCGCAATAACTGCAACACTCGATAACATTCACGAGCGCAAGCAAGCTGAACTACAACTCAGACACTTAGCACTGCATGATACGCTTACCGGCTTACACAACCGCTACTATTTTGACCAGCAATTAAATCAGCTGTGCAATGAAGTAAAGTCTGCAGAAGAGATAGAACACGCGCTAATTTACATCGACTTAGATCACTTTAAGATCATCAACGACAGTAAAGGCCATCAGCAAGGAGATATCGTACTCAAAGAAGTATCTGAGTTGTTTGGCGACAAAATAGGTGAAGAGCACCTCACTTTCCGTATTGGTGGAGACGAATTTGCTGTACTGCTTAAGCACACCAATTTACTCGACGCTCATATGTGCGCTGAAAGCATCTGCATGGCTATAGAAGAACATAAATTTCACTTTGAAGACAATGCATACTCTCTCAGTTGTTCTATCGGATTAACGCAAATTACCAATGAAAATGCGGATCCCAGCGAGTGTTTAAAACAAGCTGACATAGCCCTTTATATTGCCAAAAATCTCGGCCGCAACTTGGTTCATTGTTATAACAAAGAAGATGAACAAAACCAGACATTGCAAACCGGTTTAGAATGGGGCCATAGTGTTAGGCAAGCGCTTCAGAACGACAGCATAGAACTCCACTATCAACCGATCTGGGATTTCAAAAAACAACAAATAGCCTATTACGAAGCACTGCTTAGATTAAAGATCAACGGTGAGACTATTTACCCAAATCAGTTTATTCCTGCATTAGAGCTACTTAATGATACATTTTTGATGGATCAATGCGTGATCAGAACAGCCATTAAAGCACTGGCGGAACACGAGATCCTGAGCCAAGTGGCGATTAACTTATCCGCTCATTCATTTTTAGATGAACGACTGCAGCCACACATTCAAGCCTGCTTAAAAGAGCATCAAGTTTCAGCTAATCGCGTTATTTTTGAGATCACTGAATCTGCCAGTATTAACAATCTTAACGCAACCCAGACGATGATCAAAAACCTGAACGATCTTGGCTGTCATTTCGCTATTGATGATTTCGGGACAGGCTTCAGCACTTTTAGCTACCTAAAACAGCTACCCGCACAGCATGTTAAGATAGATGGTTCCTTTGTTCGAGACATGCTCAACGACCCAATTGACCTGGCGCTGGTCAAAGCTGTAAACGATATTAGTCACTCATTAGATAAGTGTTCAGTTGCCGAATATGTTGAAAACAAAGAAATATTTCAACAACTTAAAGAAATAGGTGTGGACTATGGACAGGGTTACTTTATCTCCAGACCGCTCCCTATTGAGCAACTAGCGAGCAGTGCAAAAACTATTTTATCTCTAAAAACAGCGTAGTAACATTTTTATACTAAAGGTTACTTTTACTTCTTGCAAAGTCCACTATAATTAAAGAAACCAGTTTAAAATGTCACCAAATTTTAAGGTAACACCTTAATTTTATAGACATTCAAAGGATTGAGTTACATCTTGCTATGGACTTCAAGGGGTAAATTATGCTGTCATTATCACTGTTTTTACTACTTACAAACTTGCTCATCGCTTACCAATGTTACCGCTATGCCAACACTAAAGGATATCCGGTAAAATTGTTCACAGGGCTTGGTTTGCTACCCTACTTTAATCTAGTGGTTTGGGTTTACTTACTCTTTTTACCAAATTTAACTACTGCAAAAAATATAGAGCAGGCTTAATACAAGCAAGTGTAGTTCCTTTACTAGCGTAAGTTCCTTTATAAATAAAACAGCATGTAATCATGCTGTTTTTTGTGTCATCACTTTGCGCCCCTAATCTCAAGAAACACTTTTACCCCAAGCTTAGGTTAACTAAAAGCGATAGCTAGTTACTGTCTCGGCTAGCTCCTTAGCCGTTTTCTCACCTTTAACACATTGCTGCACCAAGGATTTTGGATAAACAAATACCTGTTTATTGTTTGGATTACTAAGCTCACTGTAAATAAAACTTACATGCTCATTTCTAGGTAAACTTCTTAAACCCGCACCATAGTCGCATAAGCTTCGGGCTAAGCTGGTTACTAGCATTTTTTCAAGCGCCTGCTGCTTTTCCGCTTTCTCTTTCGCGCGTTTGACCCGAGAAGCCTCAAGGCTCGCTTTCAACTTATCTTTAAAGTCTTTTAATTCCGAATCCTTAAGTGAAAGCTTTTCTATGCGCTTCTCAACTTCTCTCAATGACTCCGTAAATTCTTTTACTTGATCATCACTTTCGTGCCTTTTAGCAAACTCCAGCTCCGCTTTTTGACGTTCAAGCTCCCTCAATTGAATTCTATTCTCTCTTTCTTGCTCTACGGCTTCGCGGACCTTCTCGGCTCCTGCTCTCACTTTCTCAGCAGCGTCCGAATAAGCTTGAGAAAAAGCTTCAGCTATCGGCTGTGAAATCTCGACCTCCGCGAGGTCCATATCAAATTCCGGCAGTTCAAACTCTCCTATAGCAGCCACATCATCCAGATTGTCTATATGAGAGATCCACTCTAAACGGTGCCGACGTTTTAATGCCAGTTCAAACACAACTCCCTGATCTTTTAAATAATAGCCAGAAACACTACGAACTTGATCTTGTGTATCATGCTGTAGTGCACTCATTAATACCCGCTCAAAAATAGCAACCTCACGCTTTAGCGCTTCATCAACAACTTGGGCCTGAGCAAAGCTTGTAGCAATGGCTGCGACAGCGCCAAAACAAAGTGGAATTAACTTCATGGTTTACCTCGATACTGTGCTAAATTTTGTGTCGGTGTTTGCTCTACTTGCTCTGCCAATTCATTCAATTGCAGCCTAAGTAGGGCTTGATCTTGCGCTCTTTGTGCTTGGATCAGATCAACGAGATTATTCATTGCCAAACTGCGCTCTTTACGATTTTGTTCAACCACTTGCGTTGCTAACTTGGCAAGCGTAGCTTGATCTATTGGCTTAGTCTCATCAAGTTTTGCAAGCATGGCCTGCATAGCGCTTTGCTGCTGTGCCAGTTGTGTTTGTTGAGCACTCAACTGTTGATGTAAGCCTAAGTTCTGTAGCCAAAGCCCTGATACACCAAGCCCGACAACCAGCCAAGCTGCAACGGCAGCCACTGGCCAAGCGCGAGTTTGATGCTGCAAAGTGAGTTGTGAGGGAGGCGCTTGCTCTTCAAAGCTAGCAGCACGTTGTTGCCAAGTAGTGGCAACACTCATCATTTCTCGATATTCACTATCTGCCTGAAGTTCAGCCAACTCTGCCTCAGAAAGCACTTTACCATCTAACCACTGCTCAAATAAGTGTGCTAATTTAGCCATGATTTTGCACCTCTAGTTGCCCTTTCATCTTACCTAACGCACTGTATAACCTAGCCTTTACCGTATTACTTGATAACTCAAGCTGCAGCGCAATTTCATCAAAGGTGTAATGCTGGAAAAACTTTAGCTCCACGACAATGCGCTGCTCAAATGGTAGTTGTTTCAGCGCGATATATATCTCTTCATTACTTTGTTGTTGCGCTATTTTGCTGTCTGGTCCGTGTTGCGGCATCTCAGGTTCTTTACCTTCAATCGATTCAAACTTATGTTTTCGCATGTGATCCACAATCCTTGCATGGGTGATTTTAAATACCCAAGTCGAGAACTTGGCATCGCCATTAAAGGTATGCAGATTTCGATACATACTTAAAAATACATCTTGAGCAATATCTAGCGCGTCTTGCGGATTACCAACCAGCCTCAAACATTGGTTATACACACGGCTATGATGCTGGGCGCAAAGCTTTGACCATGCCCCTTGATTACCTTGCAGTGCTCTTTTTATTAATTGTTTTTCGCTATTAAAAAACACGCAGTTCACTCATCCAATATACTCACTAACTGTTAATCGTAGCGGGCGCAAAAAAAGTTGTTCAGACGGGAAAGTTTTTTGAAAAAAAAAGCACCGTTAAGGTGCTTCTTTCGTCATCACTACTGCGACTGACATTGGCCACTGATGTAGCCACCAACAAAGTCGCTAAACAGTCTAAAATCTCTGATCCGCCCCGTGGTACGACGCCAAATCAAGCCAATCTCACGATATGCATGATCTTGTGGTGGCATAGCCACTAAAGGTTTACCTTCCAAAATCCCCGCATTGATCGCCATTTGAGGTAAAAACGTTACGCCATTTTTATATTCCACCATACTTAATAAAGTATGTAGGTTTGCCGCCTCAAATGGATTAATGCACGCGCTACGGTTTAAGTGGCAAGCGCTAAGAGCATGTCCCGTCATACAGTGCTCTTTTTCGAGTAAAAATACACTTTGCTCAGGTAACAGGTTAAAGTCCTCTATCGGCTCCGGTACGCTGTACTCAGCGTGGCGAACCAAGCTAAAGTGATCTTTTGCAAGCACTTGAGTATGGAACTTATCGGTTCTATATGGCAGCGCCAACATGGCCATATCAATATGACCATGCTCTAACTTATCCAATAAGTTATCACTGGTATCTTCAACCAGTACCAAATTAAGCGCTGCAAACTCCTTTTTGCACGCCTGATAAAGTGGCGCAGCAATAAAACTCGCAATGGTGGGAATGATCCCTAACGTCAACTTGCCAGATAATGGGTTTTTATAGCTTTTCGTCAGTTCTTTAACGCTCATGGTGTCGTCGATAATTTTCCGCGCTCGTTCAACCACTTCCTCACCAATATCGGTAAACATTAGGCTGCGATTTTCGCGTTCAATTAGCTGACATCCTAATGTCTCTTCAAGGTTTTGTATCGCGCTACTTAGCGTCGATTGACCAATAAAGCATGCTTCCGCTGCACGACCAAAATGTTGGTGCTGATGCACCGCAAGCAGGTATTGTAGTTGTTTGATACTAGGTAAATTAGTCACAAGCTTTACTCTTAATTTTCAACAGCACAAATAAAAAGACCCCAACACCAAAGGTGTTGAGATCTTTTCAAGCTAAAAGTCTGTCTTTTTGAAAAGTGCGGTTTATTTTTATACGCCGAACACTAATCTCAAAATATAGAATATAACAATAGCAAGGGCAGCACCAACTGGCAATGTAATTACCCAAGAAACTACGATGTTACGGATAACACCCATGTTTAATGCCGCAATACCACGTGCCATACCCACACCCAATACCGCACCAACTAAGGTTTGAGTTGTAGAGATTGGTAGGCCTGTGCCTGATGCAATTACTACTGTTGAAGCAGCAGCAAGTTCAGCTGCGAAACCACGGCTAGGAGTAAGATGCGTGATGCCTTCACCGATAGTCTTGATAACTTTCTTACCAAGGATCGCAAGACCCGCAACAATACCTAAACCACCTAGTGGTAGGATCCACCAAGCAAGGGCCGCTTTCTTAGCAATTTCACCGTCGTTTTCAACAATGTTTACTACTGCAGCTAATGGACCAATTGCGTTAGCAACGTCATTCGAACCATGCGCGAACGCCATACAACATGCCGTTAGTACCATAAGGATAGCGAATACCTTTTCAACATTGTTGAACTGCATTTGCTTGTCTGCATTGGGGTCCATTTTCAGCTTAGAAATCGCAATCTTACCGATAATAGCAATGATAATAGCGATACCAATAGCAAGCGCAAAACCTTCGAATGTGCCAAGCTTGATACCAATATGCTTAAGACCTTTTTTGATCGTAACCAAAGACATAACAAAGCCCGCTAGACCCATGTAAATAGGCACAAAGCGTTTGGCATTTTCTAGTGGTTTATTGGTATCGAATATGAGCTTCTGGGCGCTCATAAAGATGAGATAAGCAATAAAACCAGAGATGGCTGGGGTGACAATCCAGCTACCAACTATGCCTGCAACTTTACCCCATTGAATTGCTTCGCTGCCTACAGCAACTAGCGCAAAACCAATGATTGCACCTATGATTGAGTGCGTCGTAGATACAGGCCAACCTAACATTGAGGCCATCAATAACCAGCTGCCCGCAGCAAAAAGTGCAGAGATCATTCCCAGTATCATCAGTTCAGGAATATCGATGAAAGGAGTAGAATCTATAATTCCTTTTCGGATCGTTGATGTTACCTCACCACCAGCAAGATAAGCGCCAGCGAATTCAAAGATCATAGCAATGATAATTGCTTGTTTGATGGTAAGTGCTTTTGAACCTACCGAAGTACCCATAGCATTCGCAACATCGTTTGCGCCAATACCATAAGCCATAAAGAAACCAACTGCTGCGGCAATTAAAACCAATACTGTGCCGTAGGATGCAATGATATCCATAAGAAACCTTACTTTATTTTAAAAGATCGATTTTTATTAACGAGCTAACATCAGCTCAAGACGTGAACCAACGCGCTCTGCGATATCTGCAAGCCCACCGACCCATTCGATGATCTTGTATAAGAACATCGCATCAATTGGGTTAAGCTCGCTTTCAACGGCGCGTAACTCTCGACGAATTTTAATTTGCATATCGTCGGTATCTTGCTCGATGGCATCAAGCTCAACTAGCATTTTTTCAACTAAAGTGACTTCACGGCCTCTAAAGCCTGTCTCAAGCAGTTCATCAAACTCATTAATCGCTTCTGATGCTTGTTTAGTTGCGTCCACACAACGAGTGACGTAAGCAAGAAAATCTTTTTGAATGGATTCAGGGATGACCATTTCACGACCGATAACGCGACCTGCGATATCTTTCGCTTTGTTGGCTATCTTATCTTGGTGGGTGATAAGTTCCAGTAAGTCAGTCCGTTCTACTGGCATGAATAAACCACGAGGCAAATGTAAGCGTACTTCACGCTTTAGTTCATCTGCTTCACGCTCTAGGTTGCGGATTTCAATGCGAATTGCATCCGCTTCTGTCCACTCCCCTTTGAAGACATGGTTAAAAAATGGGATCAAAGCCGCACTGGCTTGATGGACTATTTTTATATGCTCTTCAATTGGCTTAATAGGAGATTTAGCAAATACTCCTAAAAACGCGTTACTAGGCATAACTGACCCTTAAATCATATTTGTATGCATGTGCAAAGTGTAATTTTACAGCATTGAGCGCTGTTGTGAACGGTTTTATTGCAAGTTTAGATGAACTTACTATGAAATTGCGCGCCGAAAGCGCGCAACTAATTGATAAGCATCACAAGGTTTTTGCGATATCTTCTTGAGATGTATGACGAATATCTTTGCCATTTACGAAATAAATCACATATTCCGCAATATTCTGACAACGATCGCCAATACGCTCTAAGGAGCGCACAGACCAAATTAAATCCATAATTTTTGGAATAGAACGCGGGTCTTCCATCATATAGGTCATAATTTGACGTGTTACTGCTTCGTATTCACGGTCCACTTTGGCATCAGCTTTGTGCACTTCAAAGGCCTTTTGCGCGTCCATCCGGGCAAACGCATCGAGCACGTCATGTAGCATTTGCGACACTTGGCGACCCATATTGTCAATATTCACCAATAGATCTTGCTGATCTTTGGTAAACGAATCTAATGCAACTTTAGCAATACGCTCCGCTTCGTCTCCGATACGTTCAAGATCTGCAATCGTTTTAGCGATGGCAACAACCAAACGTAAGTCACTGGCTGCAGGCTGCCTTTTGGCGATGATACGTGTACATTCTTCGTCAATATTCACTTCCATCGCATTGACTTTGTAGTCGTTCTGACTGACCTTTTTCGCTTTTTCAGCATCATTGTGATTAACCGCATCAAGCGCAGTGTTTAATTGCTGCTCTACCAGTCCACCCATACTGAGTACGTGATTTCTCACGTTTTCTAGCTCTTCATTAAAGCGGCCAGAAATGTGCTTATTAATATTGTGTTCCATTATATTCTCCTCGCAAGCTCGCCTTAACCGTAACGACCTGTAATATAGTCTTCTGTTTTCTTCTTAGACGGCGTGGTGAATAAGGTATTGGTATCTGCATACTCAATTAACTCACCCATATACATAAACGCAGTTTGATCAGATACACGCGCAGCTTGTTGCATGTTATGTGTAACGATAACTACAGTATACTTGTTTTTCAGGTCGTTAATGAGTTCTTCGATAACCAATGTTGAAATTGGATCAAGTGCTGATGTTGGTTCATCAAGTAACAACACTTCTGGTTCAATCGCGATAGAGCGAGCAATCACCAAACGCTGCTGCTGACCACCAGATAAACCAAATGCACTGTCGTGAAGTCGGTCTTTTACTTCATCCCAAAGTGCGGCGCCACGGAGTGACTTTTCAACCACTTCGTCTAACTTACGCTTATCTTTGATACCTTGCAGACGTAGACCATAAACCACATTCTCATAAATAGATTTAGGGAAAGGGTTTGGTCTTTGGAATACCATGCCTACGTTACGGCGCAGTGCCGCAACATCTACGCTCTTGTCATAAATGTTCTGTCCTTGAAGGTTGATTTCTCCTTCAATACGACAGCTATCAACAAGGTCGTTCATGCGGTTAATACAACGCAGTAATGTTGACTTACCACAACCTGATGGGCCGATAAACGCGGTTACCTGCCCTTTTGGGATCAACATATTGACGTTGCTAAGGGCTTGTTTATCACCATAGTAAAGATCTAGGTTTTTGATCTCTAGTGCGGTGAGTTCTGGACTTAAGTTTGCTAAATCAAGCTTGTTATTGCCGTTTGCTTGATTGACTTCTGGCGCTACTGTAATCATGTTTTTACCTATTAAAAATCTTTACTATTAATGCTCTAACGATCTGAATTTTTCGCGTAAGTGGTTACGAATACCAATTGCGGTGATATTCAGTGCAATAATCACTGTAACCAGTAGGAACGCGGTTGCATAAACCAAAGGTCTAGCAGCTTCAACATTCGGGCTTTGGAAGCCAACATCATAAATATGGAATCCTAAGTGCATAAACTTACGATCCAAGTGAATATAGGGGAAGTTTCCGTCTAGCGGTAGGGTTGGTGCCATTTTTACTACACCAACCAGCATCAGAGGGGCCACCTCGCCCGCGGCACGAGCAACAGCAAGAATAAGACCCGTCATAATTGCCGGGCTTGCCATTGGAACAATGATCCGCCATAGGGTTTCTGCTTGAGTCGCACCAAGCGCAAGTGAACCATGACGCACTGAGCTTGGGATCCGAGACAGACCTTCTTCCGTGGATACAATAACCACAGGCAAAGTAAGGATAGCAAGTGTAAGTGCAGACCAAATCACACCTGGTGTACCAAATACAGGACTTGGCGCAGCCTCAGGGTAGAAAAGTTCGTCAATTGACCCACCTAACATATAAACGAAGAATCCTAAACCAAACACCCCATATACAATGGATGGAACACCTGCTAGGTTGATCACCGCGATGCGGATCATCTTGGTCACAGCATTCTTTGCTGCATACTCATGAAGATAAATCGCGGCAATAACGCCGAATGGTGTCACGATCACCGCCATCAGCATAACCATAAATACCGTACCAAAGATTGCAGGAAATACCCCACCTTCGGTGTTTGCTTCACGTGGGTCATCACTCACAAACTTGCTGATTTGCACTAGGTAGTGACCCACCTTGGCAAAAAAGCCCATGTCATTTGGAAACCAAACGTCCAACACTTGATACAGAGGTAAAGTCACCTCTTCACCACGCATATCACGCACCACAACTTGGTCACGCTTGGCCTGTTTTCTTAGCTCAAATAAACGCTTTTCGAAGACTTTGTAATCTTCGCGTAACTCAGCACGGCGTGCATTTAACTCTGCTAACTTTTCCTCTGTCAGGTCATTATCAAGCTGATACGACTTTTCTTTTAAACGTAGACGTTCAAGCTCATAATTAATGTGCCCGATTTCGCTATTTTGTAGATCAAGCGCTTCGTCATTAAGGTCAACGGCGCGTTCAACAAGCTCATGTAGCCTTTCAATCGGCTGCTCAGTGACTACTTTACCGTCTTCTAAAACGCGGGCAACATAGCCATAGAAATTACCATTTTTACTACGCTCAAATACCGCTAATTCCGCTGGCGTAGACTGGCTTTTGATATCCGTTGATAATACCCAACGGAAATCAAGTTCTACATATTCACGGTTACCCGTTTTAACGAGCAAACGCTCGATTTGTTCGCTGTTGTAACCTGAAAGATCGAACCCAGCCGCTTCAAGGCGAGATTTTGGTACCATCTCGCGGTCGTATATTTCACCAATAACGGTCTGCTTAGCCACTGAACCGTCAAGATGCATCTCAACAACTTGAGACGGCCAAAAGAAGCTCAGTCCTTTCCACGCGATCATCGCAAGTAGTCCAATTACTGAAATCAAACTAATACTGACCGCGCCACCTGTCATCCAGATCCACGGAGAACCTGACTTAAACCACTGTTTTACCATGTCATGTCACTCCAATTACATTGAGCTGTACTTTTCACGCAGCTGCTGACGAACAAACTCAGCAACGGTGTTAAATACAAAAGTAAAAATAAACAATACAAAGGCAGCTAGGAACAGGATGCGATAGTGAGAGCTGCCAACTTCAGACTCCGGCATTTCCACCGCAATGTTTGCAGCAAGCGTACGCATACCCTGGAAGATACTCCAGTCCATGATTGGCGTGTTACCAGTTGCCATTAATACAATCATGGTTTCCCCTACGGCGCGGCCAAGACCCATCATTACCGCAGAGAAGATACCTGGACTTGCTGTTAGTAATACTACACGAACCAAAGTCTGCCACTGCGTGGCACCGAGTGCTAATGAGCCATTAGAAAGATGCTTAGGTACGCTAAATACCGCATCTTCTGCAATAGAGAAGATTGTAGGAATAACCGCAAAGCCCATCGCGATACCCACCACTAGCGAGTTACGCTGGTCGAATGTTAGACCTAACTCATTGGTTAGATACTGACGCACATTACCGCCAAACAACCAAGACTCAATACCAGCGCTCATGGCGAATGAAATCCAGCCTACAATGAGTACAACAGGGATCAGTAAGATTGAATGCCAGCCTTCAGGCACAACGTGTCTCACTTTTGCAGGTAGCTTAGTCCAGCCAAATGCCGTTGCTATCATCGCGATTGGCAATAACACCAATAAAGCAACCACGGCGGGTAGATGCGTTTCAATTAAAGGCGCTAGCCAAAGACCCGCCAAGAAGCCCAAGATAACCGTTGGTAGTGCTTCCATTATCTCGACCGTTGGCTTCACCACGCGGCGTAATTCACTCGACATAAAATAGGCAGTGTAAATTGCTGACGCTAATGCAATAGGAACAGCAAACAACATGGCATAAAGCGCTGCTTTAATAGTACCGAAGGAGATAGGCACTAATGAGAATTTCGATTCAAAGTCATCGCTCGCAGAGGTTGACTGCCAAGTATAAGCAGGCTCTGGATACCCTTCGTACCATACTTCTTGCCACAAAGCAGACCAAGTTACTTCAGGGTGCTCATTGTGTAGCTCTACTACCGTTAACGTATCATCGGCGAGTAACAAAGCCGCATTAGCACGTGGTGCTACCGCAAACTTTTGTACAGCTTTATCTGTGATTTTACCTTGCCATAAGTGCGCTTCACTGGTGGTGTAATATAGACCTAATTGACCATTTTCATTGGTCGTGAAGAAAGTACGACGATAATATTCACTAAATAGTTTGACCTGTTTACTCTTTGGCGTCTCAAAAGAGCGGATTTTAGCAAACTGGCGTCCTTCATCGGTATTGACTTCAAACCACTGTGAAACCTCACCGTTGTCGTTAGCAAGCATTAATGAGTTGGCGCCCGCTAGCAGATTCATATCGACCAAGTTGGCATTTTCTTCGTTTGCAGCAAGCAATTGGAATAACTCAACTTCAGAAGCATAGCGAGAATCAAAGACGTAAACCTGATTTGCAGAGCGAACAAATGTGCGCGATGTGTCTGGAGAAATAAGTAACTCATCAACACGACCATCAATATCTAGCTCGGTACGCTCAACTGCCCACTCAACCTCTCCAGTAAACATGTTTTCTTCTGCAACAAAGGAGGCAAAAATCACACGTTTATCCGCAGTCTGTGCAACAACGGCGGTTTTGTCTTCGAAGTGACTAAAGGCGAATTTACGAATTGCTTGCCCTTGTTCATCAACAATCAGTTGCTTCGCATTAAGTGGATAACTTAAGCGAGGGGTTAAAACACGTTGATTTCCCGGAAAGCTTACCGTAAACATCGGCTTCACGAGTTGTACCTGACCGTTATCCAGACCAAATGCATATTGCCCTAAGAAAGGCGCACTTTCTGCAAATGCTGTGACATTACCGTCAAGTTCAACATCCAATGTATCTAGTAATTTACCGGCGCTTTCACCTTTGATCTGGTAATAATCTACCGAACCTCTGCTGCCGAGTAAGTACGCAATTTCCGTTTGTTCTTCTACCCCTACACCTAAATATGTTTTGTCTTGTGTAAGCTGAATATCCATACGCTTTTCAACCTTTGCTGATTCAAAGATTGGTTGAACGACATATAGTAAATAGAAGAAGATAAGTAAAAGTGCGACTAATACCATTACTCCACCAGAAGTAATGCCAAATTGTGCAAACCTGTCTTTAAAGAGACGGCTTCTATCCGTTTTAAAGGATGGCTTTTGCGGATTTGAAGTCATCAATATACCCTTTGGTTTAAAAATTGGGGGCATTATATTTCATCAAGATGACAGTTGTGTTACACCTGAGACACAATTGAACTTTCTTCAATTGGCATTTACCCTCAAATTCATTATAAGAATAATGGAACTAATCGGCTCAAAAAACGATCTGATTGTTAGCCTAGAGTAAATACATAAATTTCGTTGCATTTCTTTACATTAAGTGTTTCTGAGCACTGGACAAAGTAAGTTTTTAGACTAGTCTAAATCATGCGCCGAATTCGTTTTTTCGCCTACGGGTGCCACAAAAAAAGAGACATGATATGAAGCAGTTAATATTAACACTTATAGGTAAGGACCGACCGGGTCTCGTTGAGGAAATCTCTTCCACTATTCTTTCCCACCATGGCAATTGGTTAACCAGTAATTTAAGCCACCTTGCTGGACAATTCGCAGGCATAGTGCAGGTTGAGGTTGCTGAAGAACATTTGCAAGAAATACAAGATGCATTGCATAAATTGCCGGGTTTAGACGTGAGAGTTGAATCAGGCGAAAACTTGCCAGCCCAAGAAGAGCCAGACACATTAAACTTAATCATTACAGGCAACGATAGACCGGGAATTGTGCAAGAACTTGCTACGGTTATTCGCCACAAAGGTGCAAACATCACGCACCTAACTTCAAAACAACGTAGTGCTCCAAACTGGGGACTACCTATTTTCAGCGCTTTCGCAACCGTGACTTTACCTGCTGGCACGGTCAAAGAAAACGTAATTGAAGCACTCGAGTCAATCACCAGTGATTTGATCGTGGACATAGAAGAAAGCTAAAACCTACACTATACTCATGATAGTTGAATGACAAACACGACAGGCGCGTTGTGTTTGTCATAATTATGTCACACACCCTGCTTAAGCTGTAAAAATAAGCTGTACCTATGGAAAGAACCATGCAGGCCGTATCTCCAGAGCATAAAACTATCACGTACTTTGCCAAAGAATTAAGCTGGCTTTCTTTTAACGAACGCGTTTTACAAGAAGCCAAAGACCCAACCAACCCGATCATCGAGCGGATCCGCTTTCTTGGTATATTTTCCAATAATTTAGACGAGTTTTTCCAAGTTCGTGTTGCAGATGTAAAGCGCCGTATCTTATTAAATAATCTGCCTGATACCAATTTCGATGAAGATGAAGTGCTACTCGCCGACATTCAAAAGAAAGTATTGGAACTGGGTAAGAAGTTTAGTGTTATTTATGATCAGATCCTCATCGATTTAAATGAGCATCATATCCATATTAAGCAACCTGATGCGCTGTCTGACTTCCACAAGAATTGGTTGGCTAACTACTTTAAAGACCAAGTGCTACCTCACCTATTACCAATGATGATTAACGAAAGTAAGGACTATTCGGACAACATCAATGACACCATGACCCACCTATTTGTGGAGTTAAATGGAGAAAAACAGCATCACGCCTTTTTGGAAGTCCCGACTGACCGTCTGAACCGTTTTGTCCAGCTGCCACCAGAAAAAACCCGAAGGCATAAAACGATTGTGTTGCTTGATGACGTTATTCGATTTTTTATTGCCGATGTGTTTAAAAGTTTTTTCAAGTTTGAGCGCATTGAAGCCTATTCGATGAAGCTCACTCGAGACGCTGAGTACAACTTAGATGATGAGCTAGAAGAAGGCGTGTTAGATACCATGTCTAAAGGCCTGAAACAGCGTTTATATGCCGAGCCTGTACGTTTAGTCTACGAAGAATCTATGCCTGAAGAAATGCTCAAGCTGATGAAAAAGCGCTTAGGGGTGACAGGTCAAGATGCCATGATCCCAGGTGGTAGATATCGCAATTTCAGAGATTTTATTTCTTTTCCAAATGTTGGCCGCGGCTATCTAGAAAACAAGCCATTGCCGCCGCTAAAAAGTGCAGCCTTTTCAAAATATAGCAGCGTCTTTCGCGCGATTTCAGTTCAAGATATCTTGCTATATTACCCCTATCACACCTTTAATCACATGCTGGAATATATCCGCCAAGCGGCGTTTGACCCCAGAGTGACACAAATAAAGGTCAACATTTATCGCGTGGCAAAGCAATCTCGATTGATCGCTTCATTGATCAATGCGGCAAAGAATGGCAAAAAAGTCACCGTGATGGTTGAATTAAAAGCCCGCTTCGATGAGCAAAATAATATTGAATGGGCAAAACTCATGAGTGAATACGGTATTAAGGTCATGATTGGCATACCGGCGCTTAAGGTCCATAGTAAACTTTGTGTGGTTCACCGTAGAGAAAAAGGCAAAATCGTCAAATATGCACACATAGGTACGGGTAACTTCCACGAAAAAACTGCTCGGATTTATACTGATTTCAGTCTATTTACCAAACACCCCGATATTACGGAAGAATGCGATAGCGTGTTTCGCTTTATTGAGAGTAGTTATCTGCCGTTTAAATTCGAACACCTGATGATTTCCCCCATCAATGCACGCAGTAGAATTGTAGAGTTGATCGATGAAGAGATAACTCATGCAGAGCAAGGGAGAACAGGAAAGGTAACAATTAAGATCAATAACTTAGTTGATAAACAGCTCGTTGATAAGCTTTACGAAGCATCGCGTAAAGGCGTCAAGATCCGCCTCATTGTGCGAGGTATGTGTGCCCTTGTACCGGGCCTTGCACAGTTTAGCGATAATATAAAAATCATTAGTATCGTCGATCGTTTCTTAGAACACCCGCGAGTGATGATTTTCGATAATAACGGCAACCCTAAGGTCTATATTTCTTCAGCGGACTGGATGACCCGTAACCTTGACCACCGTGTTGAAGTCGGCACACCTATTTATGCCGAGCATTTGAAGAAACTAATTATCGATATTATTGAACTGCAGTTTAAAGATCGCACCAAAGCCAGAGTTATTGACGCCGAACAGAAGAATCTGTACGTTCGCCGAGGTAACCGTAAAAAAATTCGCTCTCAGATCGCGATTTATGACCATTTAAAAAAATGGGAGTTACACCAATTAAATGAAGCGAAAGAATAACCGTTGAGGAAGAATATATGCGCGACTACCCTTCTATTGCCGCAGTGGACTTAGGTTCAAATAGTTTTCACCTTGTTGTAGCAAGAGAAGTAGATGGTCGCCTTCAACTCCTCCATAAAGAAAAACAACGTGTATACTTGGCCGCAGGCCTTGATGATGATTTCAATTTAAGTGACGACGCAATAGCCCGAGCATTAGATACACTCTCACAATTTGCGACGACACTACATGATTTTCCGAAAGAGTCCGTGCAAGTAGTGGCAACCTATACATTACGAAATTGCAAAAACCTTAATTATTTTCTCGCTAAGGCAAAACAAGTTTTTCCATACCCAATCAATGTGATTTCAGGTCAAGAAGAAGCTCGGCTTATTTACCAAGGGGTCGCCAACCATGAACATGATAGTCATAACCGTTTGGTTATCGACATCGGTGGTGGCAGCACAGAGTTGGTTATTGGTCAGCATCTAACACACAAACTGTTAAGTAGTCGCAATGTAGGCTGCGTGACCATGCAAAAAGCCTACTTTGCTGATGGTAAGCTATCTGCAAAGCGATTTAAAAAAGCAGAAATAAAAGCAGAGCAACAAATTGAGAGTATTACCGCGAGCTACTTAAGACTCGGCTGGAATAGCGTTATCGGTACTTCTGGTACTATTAAGGCGATTGCGGCCATGGTTCACGAACTTACCCAAGCCGATGAAATTACCCTGCCTATTTTGGAGCAAATTAAGCAGTTATTTATTGATGCCGGGAACATAGACAACGTCTCCTTAAAATCACTCCCTGAAGAGCGAAAAACCAGTATAGCTGGCGGCCTTGCTGTATTGATAGCACTGTTTAGACAGTTAAGGATCGAGAGTATGCGCCTTAGTGAATATGCTTTGCGAGAAGGCTTATTGTTTGAAATGCATCAAACCGACGAGTTTGATATTCGTACCCGCACAATTAACACGTTCAGTGATCACTATAATATTGATAAGCAACACGCCGACAATATTTGTGAAACCATCAAGCTTTTTACCACTCAACTAAAAGCGCAATGGCAACTATCCTCTTATGATGCCGAAATGTTATGTTGGGCAGCAAAACTCCACGAAGTTGGGCTTGCCATTAACTCTTCCGGCATGCATAAACACGGTGCATATATTGTCAGGTATAGTCAACTTCCGGGCTTTACTCAAGCCCAGCAATTAAGGCTAAGTGCACTTGTACGCTTTTATCGAAAAAAAATAAAAATGCCAGAGTTAACAGAGTTAATCGACGAAGAACTAACGCACTTTAACCGTATTTTGGCAGTGTTTCGTCTCAGCGTTTTAGTGAACCAAAAACGCCAGCAAGACCAACTCCCAGAGCTAAGCATCACAGCCGTTGATAACGCCTTGATACTTCACATTGCAGCTGAGTGGATCGAATCACATTCACTGTTTCAAGCAGATTTAGAGCAAGAACAAAACTATTTAAAAACAATAGGTATTCAATTTAACCTGAGCTTTAGATAAGTATTACCAATAGCTAGCATTAGCGCTTAGATGGGCAGCTAAAAAGGCGCTAATTATCCGCAACTCCTATTACTTACCTTTTCATATTGTCAGGTGAGAACTACTGTTCATCACCTGCCACAATAGAGAGGATTTCATCTGCGTAGGCTCGACTAGAAAGCGCCATATCATAGAGATAATTGGTAGGTGTTGCTGGTCGAATAGCTTGTAAAATAAGCTCAGCCTCGCGCCAGTCATTGCGCTCAATTTCGAATGCTAAACGTAGTGCTCCACCAAGCAATCCTTGATAACTCAGTAACGCGCTGGAAAGTGAATCATCGAGAGAAAATTCCGCAGCAATCACAGAAAGATCAACATCAAGGATCACATCTAGGATAGACATGAGACCAAGTAAATAGCCGGTTTCTGCCATTTCTTCGCCCCCAGGCATCAAGAATGTTTCCACAAACTTAGCACGGGTTAACCCCATTCTTGTCAGCTCACTGGGCTTATCTGAACCCAATTCGCTCAACGCGAGTACTTTAACAAACTGCCTAATTGCGTCTTCACCTAAATACACAACGGCCTGAGAAATAGACTTGATTTCTAATCTGTCTTCACCGGCTTTCGCGTTCGCCAGTTTTAGCAATCGTGCGGTTAAACTCAGATCTTTGCTTACTCTAGTTTGTATTTCTTTAAAGCATAAAGACTTTCTGGCTGTTGCTTGTAGCAGCTGAAAGACCACCATTTTCGATGGTTCCACGTTGCCATGGTTGAGCATTTCAGGCTTGGCGAAAAAGAAACCTTGGAAAAAATCAGCTCCAGAGGATTTGATGATCTCGAACTCTTCTTTTGTTTCGATACGCTCAACAATAACCTTAATATCGGGATACTGACGCTTGAGCTTTTTTACCGTCATATTGGTTTTTATAATTGGCTGCTCAACCTCAATTTTGACGAACTCCATGAGTGGTAACAGCGGATCCCACTTTGACGTGCCGTCGTAGTCATCTAGCGCAAACCGGTAGCCTTTCTCTGTTAACTTAGTCACTGTATTCACCAGTGAAGGAATATTTTTAGAACGCTCAACGATTTCCACCACAATCTTTTGTGGCGCTAATAAGCTAGGTAATTCTTGCAGCAAGGATTCGTCGGATAGGTTGATAAAGGCAAGCTGTCCCGCAGCCAAACGGTCTACACCGATAAACATTAGGGAATTAAAAAACATTCGCCCAGTCGCTTGCCCATCGCTCACCCCTACTGGGAAAGCATTGTTGTCTGAGTCTCTGTAAAGCAACTCATAGGCAAAGACTTCTTGATCTGGCCGCAAAATGGCCTGTCGTGCAATATACTGCACCGCTGATTTACGTACTTCAGTCACCGGACCACTCATTAACATTCGTATCCTTTATTAGGTAAAAGGAAACCACGTATCTCGGAGCGTATAATATGGTAACGCCCCGAGCAATAAAAAAGTTTCGCTATTTTACAACACTTATAACCAAAAGTTACCAACTTATTAAACTAAGTCCTTATAAAGAGTAGGCTTTTAATTCACAGAATGCCAGCGGCTTGCCTGTCTAAGAAAAGTTAAGCTAAGATGAGTGCATGAAGCAAGTTTTGATCGTCTGGTTATTCGCCTTTGCCGGTTTGACTAAGGCAGAACAAGTCCCCTACTTAAAGTACAGTTTAAGTGGCTCGGGAAGCTTTTACCCTTATTTTACTCACAGCGAAGATGCGCCCGGGATCCTACCTGAAATGGTAGAAGCCATTTTGGTTAAGGCAAAGATCAGAGGCGAAAATCTGCTTCTCCCAGCAAAGCGCACTAACTTTTATTTAGAGAAGCAGCAAATTGATTTTGATATCATCAGTCCAGATTGGCTGAACGAGCAGCAAAAGCAAGACGATAGATTTATCTATTCAGACCCCATTCTACCTATTAAAGAGTACGTTGTTACTCGTCAGTCTCAACCGCCAGTACTAACCCTAGCGGGTATTGAAGTTGGGACAGTGAGAGGCTACTACTACCATGATGACCACATATTCGAGCGGGTTGATTTCGCATCCGAAAAGGAACTACTGCAGGCCCTAAACTTACGCCGAATTGAACATATTATCATTGGTGATTTACCCGCATTATATTGGTCAGAACAACTAGGTATTGCTTTTAGCTTCAACCAACTACATTCAGAAGGAATGTTGCAGCTACGCCTGTTAGCTAAGCATCAAGGATTACTTAAGCGGATAAATCAGGCTATCGCACAACTTAAACACGCTGGTGAAATCGAAAAAATAGAACAGCAGTATATTTCACAACTACCTATACACGCAAAAGGTGGCAGATAACCCCTGCTCTGGACATAGATCAAGTTATACGCATAAATTCTTCCCATAAATTGAGCATCAATTGACGCATTTGGTATAATGGCGCTTTTACAGCTTGGGAAATCATTATGACTATCGCTGCCGCGCTTGCTGAGCGCAGTAACAATCAATGTGAGCTATGTACCTCAACGGATGGTCTCGAAGTATACGAAGTACCACCAGTCGCCGAGGCGCATTCTGACAAATGTGTTTATCTTTGTAGCCAGTGCAAACCACAGGTTGAAGGTCAACAGGATTTAGAAGCCAACCATTGGCACTGTTTAAACGATAGTATGTGGAGCCAAGTTCCTGCCGTTCAGGTTGTTGCCTACCGTATGCTTAAACGCCTCGCGCCAGATAATGGTTGGGCTCAAGATGCATTAGACATGCTGTATCTAGAAGATGAGACTCGAGCATGGGCTGATCAAGCACTTGCAGAGGATGACGACCTTGTCCACTTAGACAGTAACGGGGTGAAGCTGAGTGCTGGTGACACTGTAACCTTGATTAAAGACTTGGATGTTAAAGGTAGTAGCCTAGTTGCAAAACGCGGCACTGCGGTACGTAACATTCGTCTTTCGCCTTCAAACCCAGAACATATTGAAGGCCGTGTAGAGGGTCAAAACATCGTTATTTTAACGAAGTTTGTTAAGAAATAACTAGCGCTAGCTAACACACCCCAAGATAAACTGCTAAGTATCTTCAATACCTTATCGACTAGGGCCTGTTGATCTTTGCTGTTTGATTTTTGTTCTCCTGAGTGTGTTTTGGTCGCGACGCTCGACTTGCCGCCTAGTAATCTAGGCAAAAGTTGAGCAACAATGAACAAAGCGCACTCAGGTGAACCCAAAGGGCAGCGCTTGATTAGCATTTCTACTGTGTTCTCGCCTGACTCACATAGAATAACTATGCTACGCAGGCTCTGCCTTGTACAAATACCAATCAAACTGCTGCAAAAACAAACTTGAAAGGTAAACAGGCCCTAGATAGCTTAGCAGTTTATTTTTACTATTCTTCTACTAATTGAATGCTGCGATAAAACGCACCATCATCCTCGGCCAATAACGAAACCAGCTCGGGCAACACTTGATCCATGGTTTTCTTTAAGGTCCAAGGCGGATTGATCACCATCATGCCAGAAGCCGTCATGCCTCGTTCTTGGGTATCTGCGCGGGTGGCAAGTTCAAACACTTGAATATTACGCACTCCAGATTCAATCAGGCTAGACTCCATGGCATCAATGCGTTCACGGTCAACAACGGGATACCAGATCATATACACGCCGGAATCAAACTTTTTGTGCGCTTTTATGATGCTTTTAACCGCAACATCATAATCGGATTTGATCTCATAAGGAGGATCCATCAGCACGCAGGCTCTACGTGAAGCTGGTGGCACCAATCCTAATAGCCCTTTAAAACCATCACTCCCGGTGACGCGCAGTGATTTTTTATGTGCCGTATTTTGCTGTAACAGCTCTAGATCTTTTGGATGTAATTCAAAAAACCAGCCGTTATCCTGACGACGTAAGAAGTGCTCCGCCACCTTAGGAGAGCCGGGATAATGACTTAATTTATCGCCTTCGTTAAAAGACTTGATTAGTGCCACATAATCGCTAATTGCCGACACGGATCCAGAATAATTCCACAGCTTAGCGATGCCTTGCAGATACTCCTGAGTTTTTTGTGCATCACTGCTCGCCAGCTCAAAAAAACCAGCGCCAGAGTGCGTATCCACGTAATCGTACGGCTTATCTTTTTTAGCCATGTATGACAGAGCTTCTGCCAATACTAAATGTTTGATCACATCGGCAGGGTTTCCTGCATGAAAAGAATGTCGGTAACTGAGCATAACCCCGCCTTGATAAAAATAATAACAACACAGGTGAAATAAACCTGAGCTAAATTTGAGCAATGATTCATCAATTTTTAACTTTAGACTGAATCACTTCTGAACAAAATATTCCAATATCGGCATTATCTCTTAAAAGTTGAGAAAAATCAGCAGAAAGTCGCGTAAACACTAGCATCCTTAGCCGCTTTGTTTTACATTTGCATGACAAATCACAGTCATATGAGCGCATTAATGAATAACCAAGATCTCCAAAAACTCGACCAGTTGATTGACCAACTTTTGAGCCAAAATAACCAGTTAAAATCGGAAGTTTCGGCACTAAAAGAACAAAATCAAAAACTCATCGATGAAAATGAAACCCTACAGCTTGAAATGCTAGAAAGCGAAGAAAAGCAAAAAGAATTTAGTTCATCTTTATCTGGCCTACTTGATAAGTTGCAAACACAACAGGCTAGCTAATGTCTGAGCAGAATAACCAAGTAACAGTGACGTTACTTGGCAAGTCACATCAATTTGCATGTGCGCCAGATCAAGAAGAAGCGCTGCATAACGCCGTAGCGCTTTTAGACCGACGTGTAGAAGAAATGCGTAAACGCTCAACCGTTCGCAATGATCACAATGCGTTATTACTCGCAGCCCTACATCTTTGTCATGATTTACAAGCATTGGAAGCAAAGCAACAGCAAGACACAGAATTCGTTTCCACGCTCATCGACAAGTTAGTGCTGCCAGCAGGCGAATAATGCCGATATACTGGAGCAAACCTATCTTACGTAGCATCTCTCTTATTTGGGCTATCACTCTATTGGCGGCAAGTTTTAAAAGCACCGCCGCCAATGTTAATCAGTTCCATAAAGTCAATGACGCGGTTTATTTTATCCAAGGAAAAGATAGCGCTTTACAGCCCAATCAAGCTTTAGTTATTGGCAAACAGTGTGCACTGTTAGCATCCATACATGGCGATCTTGTCGCCACAGAAGCCTTTATCCACGAATTAGAAAAGCGCCTCACCGTTCCGCTTTGTTACGCAATCTCTTTGCATGCCGATATCAAACAAGACACCAGCGTAGTGCTACTCAAGCATGCTTATCCAAATTTACAATGGCTAAGTCCATCGGCAACATCAGCCAACGCATTGACGACAGCCTTTCACTCACAGCTTGAGCTTTTTAACCAAAGCGTCATGCTTAGTGAAAATCGTATCGCGTCTCTTGAGCCAAGTGAACGGCCGAAATGGCAAGCCAAACTTGCACTAGCAAAAAATAGGATTGCAACGTGGTCCAAGCTCGCTACACAAGCGCCATCAAGTAAAGCCATTGATAACGCGCCTAAAACCGTGGAGCTTGGAGGTGTAGTGGTTGAGCTTACTCAAGTCACGGGCTTTAGCGGTCATGACATCAGTGTTTATCTGCCAAAATATCAAGGCTTGATAGCAGGTTATAGCGTGGATCAGATCCCACTTGCGCATTTACCGCATACTACACAGTGGCAGCAAGCGATTACTCACTTTAATCGCTATGCACTCGATTGGATATTACCAGCAACAGGAAAACCCTATCGTCCAGAAATGCTGACCACTCCAGCACAATTTTTGGCTTTATTAGAGTTACAAGACACTCAGCAAGTAGTTGAAAAAATAAGTATTTTATATCCAGATAAGCACATGCAGCAACGCGCGTTATTGCAGTGGCAGCACTTTCAACAGCAAAGAAATTTTGAATAAAACTTAACCTCTCGGTATAGTTAAAGGATGAACAGAGTATTAATACAGCTGAGCGGGTTAATATTATTAACCATGCTCTCTGGGTGTAAAAGCAGTAGCAGTCCACAGGTGAGCAGGCAAGCCATTTTGTCGGCTCTCACTCAAGTGCTCGTAGAAAAGCCAGTCACGCCTCCTGCTATAGTTGAGGTAAAACCACCCAAAGCCACTACTGTTAAAGCCCCTCTCAGAGACAATGATTTATGGCAACACATACGCCAAAAGCTCAGTTTTAATACTGCACCTCACCCAAGACTTGATAAGCGCATAACATGGTATTTATCACAGCCTAATTATCTCAATGTGGTAAATAGGCGCGCCGCTCCCTACTTTTATCACGTAGTAAAAAAGGTAGAACGCAAAGGCCTTCCTATTGAAATCGCATTACTTCCTTTTGTCGAAAGTGACTTTAGACCAAAAGCAAAATCGCAACAAAATGCTGTTGGAGTTTGGCAGCTAGTGGATGCCACTGCCTACCATTTCGGCATCAAGAAAGATGAATGGTATGACGGTCGACAGGATGTGTTAGCATCGACCGACGCCGCGCTTGATTATTTGCTGTACTTGCATGAACGCTTTGATGGCGACTGGCTACACGCGCTTGCAGCCTACAATAGTGGTGAAGGGCGCGTCAAAAAGGCCATCGCAAAAAATAAAAAATCAGGAAAGTCGACCCACTTTTGGCATTTAACATTACCAAAAGAAACTGCAGACTACGTGCCCAAACTCTTAGCGCTCAGCCACTTACTAAAAACCTCACCCAAGGGTTTTAAGATACCAAGTTTGCCCAATAAAGCCACTACGTCGATACTTGATATTGGACAGCAATTTGACGTCAATCAACTGGCTAAACTCAGTGGCATCAAAAAGCGTCAACTATACGCACTCAATCAAGGGATCTTAAAACATAGAAGCTCTCCAAACGGTCCGCACAAAGTGTTATTACCGTTATCCGAGCAAGCATTATTGAAAAGTGCATTTTTCAGGGAAAACTTCAGCCAAGGCTACACAGTCAAAGCCAACGACACACTCTACCGCATCGCATTAAATGCGGGGATGAGTGTTAGTGCACTGAAAGCGCTAAACAATAAGCGCTCTGATTTGATCCGAGTTGGCGAAAAGCTATTAGTTTCCGAGAGTAATGAGCAGTTAGATTTACTCGTCGACTATGATGTAAGCCCTTATATTAAAGAAATAAAAGCCAAACCCATACCTCAAGTGGAACATCACCACACCATAAAACAAGGTGAGTCATTGTGGACAATCAGCCGTCACTACAAGGTCGCGGTAAAAGATTTATTAAATTGGAATTCACTCACGGCACAGAGTCTATTAAAGCCGGGCAAAGTGTTAATGGTATTTTTACCGGCTCCTGCTGCGCCAAAAAGCAATAAGACTCAACCAGCTAGCTCCTCAATCTCTAGCATTGAAGCGCTCCAATCAATACTGCGCCATGGCAAACCAAAGCAAGGTGAGAGCCCAAATTAAAGGGATAGACTTGCGTCCGAGAAGCGCACTCACGTAAACTACACGCTTTACAGGTGGATGCTAAATGGCGTCACCGAATACTATTTATTTAAGGTTTACTTATGCAAATTGCAAAGAACACAGTGGTAGAGTTTCACTACACACTTCGCGAAGGTGACAGCCAAATCGAATCAAGCAAAGAAGGCGAGCCACTAAACTACCTGCACGGTACTGAAGGCATGCTACCAGGTCTTGAAAGTGAACTTGAAGGTAAAACCGGTGGCGATAGCTTTACGGTAACCTTAACGCCTGAGCAAGCTTATGGCGAATATCAAGAAGGTCTAGTACAGCGCATTCCTATTAAGCATCTTCAAGGTCTTGGTGACAGCAAAGTTTGGAAGCCAGGCATGACTGCTATTGTCGATTCAAACCAAGGTCGTCATCAGGTTAAGGTAGTAAAAGTAGGACGCTTTAATGCAGATTGCGACTTAAACCACCCATTTGCAGGCAAAACACTAACGTTTGATGTTGAGATCCTTTCTGTACGCGAAGCAACTGCAGAAGAAATTTCACATGGTCACGTACACGCTGCTGGCGGCTGCGGACACTAATGATGAACCAAGTTGCCATCGTTACCGGTGGCAGCTTTGGCATTGGCGCCGCCATTGTCAACAAGCTGCTATCGCAACAATACACCGTTTATAACCTCGATATTCAGCCCAGTGAACAAGGGATTTTTCGCCATTGTGACGTCAGTAAAGTCGCCGATGTAAAAGCAACAATTGCAGATATAGTCGCAGAAACAGGGAAAATAGATGCGCTCGTTTCAAACGCGGGGAAGCATCTGAGTGCAACAATAGAAGATACCGACGAAGCCACATTTGATGCCCTTTTTGCATTGAATGTGAAAGGCGCTTATGCTGCCATTCAAGCCGTATTACCAAGCATGAAATCACAAGGTAGCGGTAGCATCGTATTGATGTCTTCGGATCAGGCAGTTATTGGTAAACCTAACTCCTTCGCTTACAACCTGTCTAAATGTGCGCTTGCTTCGATGGCGAAAACCACAGCATTGGATTACGCCAAATTTAACATTCGCGCGAATGCAGTGTGCCCTGGCACAATTGAAACTCCATTATTCCATCATGCCATTGATAGTTACTGCGCACGTAGCGGCGCTGATAAAGCGGAAATCGTTGCAGAAGAAGCCCAGTTACAGCCGTTGGGTAGATTAGGGCAGCCGCAAGAGGTTGCAGCGCTGGTCGCTTTCTTGCTAAGTGAAGATGCGAGTTTTATTACAGGTAGCCTACAAAGCATTGATGGCGGTTATACCGCACAGTAAAAAAGGAATGCGTGATGAGTCTGAGAGTTATTGATAGCCACCTACACTTTTTCGATTTAGCGTTAGGACAATATTCTTGGCTCAAGCACAACCCGCCCGCTTGGCCTAATCTGGAAAAAATAAGACAGAACCATACCCTTACAAGTCTTCCCCAACATTCACAGTTTACACTCGAAGCCTTAGTGCATGTGGAAGGCGGTTTTGATAATCAAAATCCCATCAACGAATTACATTGGTTAAATCAGGAACTGGGCAGCTTTCCTTTTAAAGCCGTCGGTTATGCCCGCATCAACGCGACTCCTGAGCAATTTAGCACAGCCATAGCGCATTTAGCACATCCTCACCTAGTGGCGATAAGAGACATCACCGAAGGCAGTGACAGCCAACGTTTATCCGCGCCTTTCGTGCTCGAAAATCTCACTTGTCTTGCCGAGCACGGACTACATTTTGAGGCGCAATTAGAATTTAAACAAAGCGAAAAAGTCGACCTTTTATTACAACTTGCAGAACAAAAAGCTGACCTTAAAATCGTATTTAACCATGCAGGGTTTATTGATGCTACCAGCCCTTGTACAGATATATTAAGGCGCATTGGAGCACTTAATAATGTCATGGTTAAGTGCTCTGGCCACGAAATGTTAGCAAATCCACTCACACTCTCTAAGTGGCTTACTCACTTAATCACACATGCGGGAGAAGAGAGCCTAATGCTAGGTTCGAATTATCCGGTTTCTCTTATGCAAAAAAGCTATTGGCAAATATGGCAGGACTATCTTGACGTGATAGGCATATCGTCAACTTGGCATAAACTCAGCCGAGACAATGCTAAAAGTTGCTATGGATTATGAACGGATCTGGACGAGATCGTAAGCAACTAGCTCAGGTACTATGCGCTGTAGTTTTTCTTCCGTTTGATCTAAGGTGTTTAAGCACTCGCAATATTCTGCCGCTTTTTCTTCTAATTGATGGGCCTTTTTCTGCAGCGATTTATCTATCTCTTTCGAAATAATCTCCATGCGTTGCCCCATATCGTTAATGCGATCTTCGATATTCCCTTCGCGAGATTTAAATGCATCCCCCAAAGAGACTAAAATAGAGCCCAACGAACCATGAACAGCAGAGTGAATTTTTTGGCTGATCTCTTTAGTAAAGAAATCATCAATTTTAGAAAGTGACTGTGGTGCGATAAAAAAGAAATCATCTCCACGCTTAAACTTATCCATCAGCGCACGTTCAACGTATTGCAACTGCGTTTTGAGCACTTCAGGTTCTTTGTCGGACATCCCCTCAACTACTTGCTCAATTGCACTCAACCCAAGGTTGACGCCATCGGTCGCCAGATTAACCAGCTCAGGAACGGTATCCCGTATTCCTAAAGAATACTCGCGCACAACTTTCTCCCCTTCCTGATCTAACTCAATCCAGCGGCCTAAAATAAAAAGCTGACTATCATTGTTGATTTGAATTCGGGTCTGACCATCATCAACGATACGAATTTCGTTGTCAGTGATGATAAGACCATGCCCAAGTTCAACATCGCACTTATTGTTAGCATAAGCAGAAGACGTAAATACGGCACAAGACAAGGCTATCGCGCTGAGTAATCGATTCATATGGCCTCCTGTGTGCAGAATGTAAGACGGGAAAGGGGTGCTTCAGGAGAGTACCAAAAGATCAAACAATCCCAAAGCCATTTTAGACGGATGAAAGTAACAAGCTATGTCTGACTGACAATATTAGAGATCCATACCCGTTAGCATCAAGGGTAGTAGCAATACCACTAATAAGGGCTATTGGTAGTATCTTACTAACCTGACAAAGGCGTCCGCAGTTTTAATGGTTGGATTATTTTTACCATCAGCAAATTGATACACCCAAGCAAACTGAGGTTGGCTAGTTTGGGTCGTTGCCGACCAATAATTATTACTTTTGGTCGTTGGAAATACCGTTATGTTTATTGCTGGAGTCACACACTCATGATACACAATACTGGCCAGTTCTTTAACGTTGGGCACTTGCCAATCTGTAAACCCTGCAAATTGGTCTTCGTTGGCAACCATCAATGCCTGTTGCCAAGTAAGTTGCTGAGCATTGTCTTCACAGCTTTGAGAAGTCGCATTATAACTTTGCCCAAAGTTGCAGCGCTGCCACATTAATCCCGTTTGGCTATCCAGCACAGTACCGTTGCTGTTTATCGTATAGCGGCTGGTATTGGAGCCGGTACCAACGCAAGTTTGCGCTTGGCAAACAGCCGTGAGTGACAAAGTAAATAGTATAGTTGCAATAATTTTCATACCACGCTCCCTAAGGGTTCCTTACCAACCTAACAAATGCGCTGCTAGACTTTTCTACTGCAAAATCATTGCCCGTATCCATATCGATAACATAAGCTCTTCTCAGCGTGCCACCGGTACCATCTAAACTCGACTGCAAGGTCCAGAAATAACGATGACCAAGCGTGGTCGTGCTAGGTAAGTTAGGGAAAAGCGCTTCATCTATCACCGCACTACTTGCACTGCCGTAATCTAGCAGTCCGAGTAGTTCCATATAAGTTGGTAAGCGCCAATTGTTACCACCACAGTAACTTTGCTCTCCAACGGCAGGGTTATTCACCTCATCAATCAAAGCTTGAATACCACAGTGACTATCCTGGGGGCAGGTTGTATTTGCTGCAGCCTGCACACTCCCCTCAGCAATCGCTCCGTCTACCTCAACATACCAGGTATAACTATTTTGTGCGTTGCGAGAAGAAGTGTTTGGTAATGTACCCGAACTCGCTTCTTTTACTTCCCAAATCAGTCCTGTGACGTTATCACGAACACAAGCAAAGTCCGTAGCGTCATCAGGTAATTCATCCGCAAAGCGATTTAGTTTGGTAAAGTCAAAACCAGCTCGACCACTGCCCTCTTTCGCCACCTGAGTGGCAAAATTATCACGCCCACGCTGCGCATCTTGAGCCGAAAACTGCGTCATGCTGCAGGTGATCACATCCGTATTGTTAAAACATGCAGTTTGGCCACTATCGTTTAGTTTACCTAATGGCTTTTTCTCGATATCAATGCGCACGTTGTCGGTTGCAGAACGGTTTTGCGAGTCAGTAACAGTCAGCTCAAATTCCACTTGCGACAAAATATTTTGATCTGGTGCATTAAACGTTGTTGAACACCCGGTAACAGAACTTAATGCTACCTGAGTGCCAGACGTCACCTGCCGCCATACACACTGTTTCTGACCAGATACAGTATCACTGCTTGAACCGTCAAGCGTGACCTCATCAAACTCTTGCACTTGCTGGTCGCTCCCAGCATCTGCCACTACCACATCCGAATTCGCAAGTAGCCCGAGGGTAAACTGGGTACTGGCTTGTCCGCCTTCATCATCGGTAACCGTCAACTGCCAGATTGACGCCTGAGAGGTAGCCAATAATGGATGAACAAAAGATAAAGTAGCCGTATTCAACCCCGTTGGCTGTATTGTTGTGGGACCACTTACTTGCTGCCACTGATAAGCAACCACTTGGCCATTTTCATCTGGATCGGAAGAGCCTGCGCCACTTAGGACGATAGTGTCTTTATATTTGGCTGGTAGTGTTTCCGGTGCACTTTGGCTGATACTTGGTATAGGTAATTGATTGTTAGATTTGATAGCAACCGTCACTTGGTCGCTTGCAAGACTGCCATCAGGCGCAACATAATCAACCTGAATAAGTAAATTGACATCGGCTTTAATATCCGGAGCAACAAAAGCGGCTTGTTGCTCCGTAATTGGAAATTCACTGACGTTTGCACCAGAGATAACTTGCCAGTTAAAAGTGCCACCTGCGGGTGATGCTTGTGCATTCAAGGTAACTTCTGTTTTTTCAGTTACTTGGATATCAGCACCCGCGTTAACCGATGCGCTGACTTGGCTCGGTTCATCACTCCCAGAGCCTCCGCCACAACCCGTTAATATTAACGCAAGTACAACCCAACTTCCCTTGAATGCATTCATATTATTCCTTATGAATTATAGATAACTCTCTTGATGTATTCGCACGAACAACTTAGTGCCAATTTTACTGTAATCTATTTTGTATTCTCGACCGTCTAAAGCCTGAATAAACAGCAACCGTTTTACTTCACCAAATACATCAATACTCGAAACGTGGACGACCTCTAAATAACGCTCTTTAGCTTCTCTTCGATTTCTCGGCAGCTCTTCCTTAAAAGGCACCAAACCATTTGCAGTCACCTTGATTTTTGGGTGTGCTTCACCATTTACAATCACAAGATCTAACTTCTTCTCTTTGTGAATAATGGTATTACGCCCACTTTTAATATAGGCCGTTTCTAAGCTCATATTGGTGTATCCTGTTACATCTTCAGTAGGTGGTTTGTTCTTCTAACAATGCTTTTACCACCTCTTTAGGGTTAAGTTTCCAGCGGTTTAACATGACTGAAAATTGCCAAATATCCCTGTCTAAGGCAGTCGCGGGGATCAATAAATCATATCCCGTCACTGTCTTTAAATTATCCATCCGGTTTGCAAACATTGCCATTAAACCAGTATATTCTTTTCCCGCCTTGGAGCGAAAAACGGTTTCTTCTATCAACCATTCAGATGGGCAGTTGCCATTTTCGCAATGCATTTTAACAGCTTGTAAAAAAATATGCCGCTGCTCGATCAATAATTTACCCGCAAGTCTAGGTGTTAAATTTAATAAAAACGCATCAATATCATTAAGTTTAATACCAACTGCATTTAACTCAAGTGTTTCAACACCTTGTTGAACTTTGGGAATGCCGCTGGAGTGAAAGTTTACAATGGATAGCGGCCAAGCTCCATATTTATGCACATACCTAAACTCTTGTTCTGTAAAGTATAAACTAAAATATGGTTGCTGACTTTTGAGAAAGCCAACAAAAATAGCCACTAACATGGCGCTGGCAAGAAATATTTCTACAATAGTAATAGCTGTACCACGCAAGTTGACAAAAAGCATGATAACAACCAATCCAATTGCACCAACCAGCATAAATTCAACGCCATTGCGGTCAGCGGTTGCACGTAGTTTTGCTTCAAGCATGGGTATACCAGACATAAAAGATGTACATGATGATCGCCCATGCGACTAATTTACGTATTGTGATGCATCGTTTACATGAATGACTGTGTTTCATAATATTTAATTTAGGTACAAACACTTAAATTGAATTACATTTTCGTTTAATGCACAAATTTACAGGATATGCCGTAGACTTTGTTAGCCTTTAATTTTGTAAACTAGAGACAAATTATAATCTGGGTCACTTTTATGCGTCATCAATCAGGAAAAGCACTGTTTCCTTTTATCATTGTAGTGCTAGTCGTCATCAGCGGCTATTTATATTTACCAGCCTCGGAAGGCAAAATGAGTGGCAACTCGGCACCCGTAACCTCCGTTCAAGCTCATACCGTAACCAAAGAGGAACGTATTATTGCTGTTCACTCTATTGGTTCCGCCAGAGCAAATCAAGCTATCAACGTGAGTAGCGCCCAAAGCGACTATGTGGCAGCCCTATATTTCGATGACGGAGACGTAGTAAAAAAAGGCGATAAGCTAGTCCAGTTGCGTGATGCCGAAGAGAAACTCGATATCGAAGCGCTGAAAGTGACGCTAAAGGAAGAAATTAGACAACTAAACCGCCTTAAAGACCTCGCAAAAACTCAATCGGCGGCTCGCTCTCAACTAGAAGCGCAATCAGCAAAGGTAGACACCTTAACTGCACAATTAGAAGCCACCAAAACAAAACTCGCCGAGATGACCATTTATGCGCCATTTGATGGATTATTGGGTACTCGAAATGTCTCTATCGGTAGCTTCGTAAACAACAATACAGTGATCACCACACTCGATGACATTAGCATCATTAAAGTGGATTTTCAGGTACCAGAAAAATACTTAGCGCAACTACAACTTGGTATGCAAGTGAATGCACAAAGCGAAGCTTACCCAGAGCAACTATTTACCGGTAAAGTCTCCCATATTGACCCGCGTATTAATGAACAAACGCGCTCGGTACGAGTGACAGCGAGCTTCACCAATCTTGACCATAAACTTCGCCCTGGTATGCTACTACATATGGGACTCGAACTGGCTCGATTACAAGCCCTTGTGGTGCCAGAAAAAAGCATCATTCCAAGACAAGATAAGCATTTTGTATTTGTCATTGACGACCAAGGTAAAGCGCAACAACGCGAAGTACACCTGCAAACTCGCTTTAGCGGCTGGGTGGCTATCGACGAAGGGCTTACAGAGGGACAACAAGTGATCACGGAAGGCACCTTGAAGATCCGATCAGGCTCAAAAGTTGAAGTAAAGGGGTAAGGCGACGTGAGAATCACTGATACGGCGGTAAAGCGCCCGATCTTCGCGATCGTCATTAACTTACTGCTGCTGACCTTTGGCTTAGTGGCATTTACTATGCTACCACTGCGCGAATACCCTGATATTGAAACTCCAATAGTCAGTGTAAGTACTAACTACACAGGCGCATCGGCGGAAGTTGTAGAAACCAAGATCACCCAAGTATTAGAAAACCGGATTTCGGGGATCGAAGGGATCAAAAGCATAAATTCCAGTAGCCGCAACGGTAGCTCCAATATCACTATCGAATTTAATATCGATCGCGATATCGACGCTGCTGCAAATGATGTGCGTGAGCGGGTTTCTCGTGCGCTAGATAGACTACCAGAGCAAGTGAGGCCGCCTGAAGTATCGAAATCAAACAGCGACGAAAGCCCTATCGCTTGGTTTGTACTCAACAGCGAAACCATGGATACCTTGCAGCTTTCAGACTACGCCCAGCGCTTTATCGTTGACCGTCTGGCGGTTGTTGATGGCGTATCAAATGTACGCATTGGCGGTGAGCGTCAATACGCCATGAAGATTTGGCTAGACCGAAAGGCGATGGCCGCTCGTGGAGTCACAAGCAGTGATATTGAACAAGTGCTACGCAGAGAAAACGTAGAATTACCCGCTGGCGAAATTGAATCCGTTGACCGTGATTTTTCTGTTCGTATTGCCAGAAGCTATAAGACTCAAGAAGACTTTGACAACCTAGTGATTAAGCGTGGCGAACAAGGCTATTTGGTGCGACTTGGTGAAGTCGCGCAGGTGGTACTTGAAGCCGCTGACGACGAAAGTACCTTCCGTGGTAATGGTAAAAATATGATTGGCCTTGGCGTTGTCAAGCAAGCTAAAGCCAATACGCTAGAAGTGGTCGACAACGCCCGTAAAGAGCTTGAAAAAATAAAACGCAACCTGCCTCAAGGCACTACCATAGAAGACAGCTACGATTCTTCTATTTTTATCCGTGAGTCCATTGCTGAAGTATACAGCACACTTGCAATTGCCATGGCGTTGGTGGTACTCGTTATCTACATCTTCCTTGGCAATATCCGCGCTACGCTGATCCCTGCTGTTACCGTGCCGGTAGCCTTAGTTGCAACCTTTATGTTCTTGCTGGCCATGGGGTATTCCATCAACTTGCTGACGCTTCTTGCACTCGTGCTTGCCATCGGCCTTGTGGTCGATGACGCCATTGTAATGCTAGAAAATATCTACCGCCGCATCGAGCTTGGCGAACCCAAGTTACTGGCAGCGTACCGTGGCGCGCGTGAAGTAGGCTTTGCCATCATTGCAACAACGCTGGTTTTGGTTGCCGTATTTATTCCCTTGGTCTTTATGGATGGTCGTATTGGTGCCCTATTTACCGAGTTTGCCTTTGCAGTAAGTGCTGCAGTGCTGTTTTCCAGTATTACCGCGTTGACCTTGTCTCCCGCCCTTTGCTCCAAAGTGTTAAAGCCTAGCAATAAAGAAAACCGCTTTAGTCAGTGGATGGACCGTCAATTTGGACGACTTGAACAAGGGTATCGTCGAGTTTTACAAGACAACTTATCGCGCAAATACAGCCTGATTGTGATGTTGGCACTGGCGGGTTTTACCAGCTACAGCCTGTTTAAACAGATCCCATCTGAACTGACACCAAAAGAAGACCGCGGTACTTTCTTTGTTATGATGAATGGTCCAGAAGGGGCAAGCTACGAAAACAACTCGCAAAATATGGCAAAAATTGAAGAGCGACTGCTTCCTTATGTAGACTCAGAGGAACTTAGCCGCGTGCTTATTCGCGTGCCCGGTTGGGGTGGTCAAGGCGGTGTTGCTATTATCGGCATGCCAGACTGGGATGAGCGAAAACGCTCAACTTGGGAAGTCATGGATGAGATCAGCGGTAAAATGCAAGATGTTACGGATATTCGCGCCTTTGCTATTATGCGCCGTGGTATTGGCGGCGGCGGTAACTCACGCCCCATTGAGTTTGTACTGCAAGGCAACGACTATGACGAGTTGGCCGCATGGCGCGATCGCATTCTAGAACGCGCACGAGAAAATAAAGGACTGGTTCGTCTCGATCACGATTACAAAGAAACCTTCC
This sequence comes from Pseudoalteromonas sp. NJ631, assembly GCF_000276645.1. Lineage (NCBI taxonomy): Bacteria > Pseudomonadati > Pseudomonadota > Gammaproteobacteria > Alteromonadales > Pseudoalteromonadaceae > Pseudoalteromonas > Pseudoalteromonas sp. NJ631. The sequence continues at coordinate 56,139 of NZ_AKXJ01000010.1, read as the reverse complement.
CACAGTTTTTGATAAGCATTGATAAAACCAAAGCTGCAGACTTAGGCGTGTCGGTAAGTGCTATAGGCCAAACGCTAGAAACCATGCTGGGACAACGTCGTGTTACCACCTTTATTGACCGCGGTGAAGAATACGATGTGATCTTAAAAGGCACCAAAGCCGACTTCTCTGCTCCGGATAATATTTCTGATATTTATGTGAAGTCTCGTAGCGATGAGCTCGTGCCATTAGACAGTTTGATCACCATAAAAGAAGAAGCCACAGCTTCTCGATTAAACCGCTACAACCGTATGCGCGCGATAACTATCACGGCAAACCTCGCAGGCGACTACACACTAGAGCAAGCGCTCGACTTTTTAAATAAAGTTGCCGCCGAAGAGAATGATATCGACGGTGCCATCGACTATAAAGGCGAGTCACAGCTGTTTTATGAAGGTGCATCAGCGATGACCTATGTGTTTATTCTGGCGCTCACGGTTACTTTCTTAGTATTAGCCGCACAGTTTGAAAGTTTTGTTCATCCACTAGTTATCATGCTCACCGTACCGCTGGGTTTAGTTGGTGCAATGTATGGGTTATTTATTACCGACAGCACGCTAAACATTTATAGCCAAATTGGTATTGTCATGTTGATTGGCCTTAGTGCCAAAAACGGTATCTTAATCGTGGAATTTGCTAACCAATTGCGTGACAAAGGCATTGCCTTCGAACAAGCCATTGTTGATGCTGCAGCGCAGCGATTAAGACCTATTATTATGACCTCGCTAACAACCGTGATGAGCTCTATCCCGCTTGTGTTTGCAACGGGCCCTGGGTTCGAAAGCCGCATGGTGATCGGTGTCGTGATTTTTGCCGGTGTCAGTGTTGCCACCATTTTAACCTTGTTTGTTATCCCAACCGCCTATACTTTACTAGCTAAGAAGACGCAATCTCCAGAAGAGACGACAAAACGTCTTGAGGAGCAGTCGAAACAACATCCTGAGCAGGAGGTATAATGGCAACTTTACGAACCGCAACTTTTGGTGGTGGTTGTTTTTGGTGTATTGATGCGGCATTTCGCCGCGTCAATGGTGTTGAGTCAGTGCAGTCAGGTTACGCAGGTGGCCACACAGATAATCCCACCTATCAAATGATATGTCGGGGAGACAGTGGTCATGCTGAGGTAGTCCAACTGCAATTTGATGCCGATATTGTCAGCTTTGATACTTTGCTTAATATGTTTTTTACCCTGCATGACCCAACGCAGTTGAATCGCCAAGGCAACGACATTGGTACTCAGTACCGTAGTGTGGTGTTTTATCATGACCAGCAGCAACAGCAACAAACTCAAGATTGTATTGCGCAACTTCAAAACCAGTTAAGTGAAAAAATAGTGACTGAGGTTAGCCCTGCGCCTGAATTTTATCCTGCTGAGCACTATCACCAAGATTATTACACTGAAAACCCAAACCAAGGCTATTGCAGTGTGATGATTGCCCCTAAAATTGCAAAATTTGAAAGCCATTTTGCGGCAAATTTAAAGCACTAAACTTGTGTGCCGAACGCAATAGATTGCGTTCGGCTTACGCCTTACGGCAACATAGGTATAGCAAATACATAAAAGCTGGTGCGGCCATCTTTAATCCGCAAATGCCCACGCGTTACTTCCATTTCTAAATTCGCCGTATCACCAGGTCTTAAGGTATCTAAGCCTTTAAGCGGAACAACACCTGAATTGATTAACTGGGCGTTGTGCTTAATGACCTGCGGAATATCTTCGCTCATATCCACACCCAAGAATTCAAACACATCAATCACAATACGGCTAAATTCAGTATAAAGCTTGTCAAAAATCCCCGGAGTCAAGGTATCTATCAAATCGAGGATCCACGGCAACTCTACTTTTGTTGTCACCACAGGCTTAAAGCTAGAAATTAAAGGATCTAACTCAAGCTGCTGGGTACGTACATCATACTTACCTTTGATGGTGACATTTTCGTTGTTAATATAGACATGGATATAGATATTCATCCCAAGCTGTTTCTTACGAAACTTAGCGTAAGACTTCAAATCGAAGCCATCGATCAGCACAGGTACTTTATTTTGCGCATCGACTCTACCTGCAATTTTCATATGCATAGTGCCGTAGAGACTAGTGGTGTGGCTCACTTTATTTGAACTAGATTGCGCGGCAATATTGTTGACGATATCGGTCGTCAACTCTTTGTAGTTATGTTCCACATTCGAAAATTGCTGATGAATGATATCTGAAACCTGCGTATACATTTCCTTTGGACCTTGGCTAGATGTTGTCCTGCCAGTAGACCAACACTCTCCACCGGTATAAATCACAGGCACTGATATAGGCGTTAGATGATCGTTGCCGGGGTGGCGATAGTACATCATGCTGCGGATCCGACTACAGGTTTGCGATGGCGCGTTAAACCAAGCGAAATCGCCCGTCATTGATTGTGTTGAAAATTGAGGTTCAAGCTGATTTTCAGGTAGTGAGGCTTGCGCTGATGTGACAATCCCAAGCGTGAGTAACCCAAATAATAGTGACTTCATGTTCTTTTCCTTAAGGTAGTAATAATACAAATCAAATCTATTATCAACCACAAATAAGGTAGGACACCAGTTACAAATGTAATGCAACTAAATGATAAATAAGAAAAGTGATCCATTACTCATGATGGATCACTCTGGGTATTGAAAAGCAGTTAACGCATTAGAAGCTGTAGCTCACACCAACGTAGGCTTGTCTACCTAGTGGCTTATAGCCCAGTAATGAGCCATCTTTTGCTTCGCCCGCTGTGGCATTGAAATAGCGCTTATCGGTTAAGTTTTCAATACGGCCATTTAACTTGAATCCATCGAAAAACGTATAGTTAGCAGCTAAGTTAAACAGCGTATATGACGGTAAAGTCACTGTATATGCACCTTCAGCTCCCCATACTTTATCGTCGCGATTACCTCTATGGACTAAGGTCAGTGTTGCGTCGACATTTTCCCACGCTTTACTGACTGAATAAGTTAAGGTGCGTCTCGCTCTGCGCTGTAATTGCTTGTCGGTATCAGCGTCTTTAGCACTCACATAGCTCGCATTTACCGTATGCTCGATACCAAAGTTGTCTTCAATTTCAACAGAAAGATCAGCACCTTCAAAGTCAGCGCGCTGAACATTGTAAGGGATGTATTTCCATTTATCATTTTGCTGATAAACGATTTTATCGGTAATACGGTTATCGTATACCGCAGCTTCCACACGGAAGTTCTCGCCGCCCCATGTGACAATAATTTCGTTATTAGTGGCTTCTTCCGGCTTAATATTTGGGTTAGGCAGATAGTATGGACTATCAATCACAAACGCCTGTGATAAAGAAGGTGCTCTAAAGGCAGTACCATGATTCAACTTAACACTCAGGCCATCCATGAGTTGCTTGCCTACAGCAACCGTGTAGGTGTTTGCACGACCATGAAAATCATAATCATCCGTTCTCAGTACAACCTCTGTCAGCCAATTTTCATCGTTGTAAAACCCACCTAGTGCTAAAGATAAGTTATCACGCTCAGGCTCTGAAAAAGAGGCGGTAGAATCACCAACATCTTCATTTAGAAAGGTAAAGTTACCCGTGAAGATCAAAGCTTCGGTTAAACTATATTGCGACTGATATTCAAATTGGCTGCGTTTGGTGACATAAGCGTTATCGTCAGCACTATTACCGATTTGAACGTTTTGTTCCTTACCTAAGCTGTATGACGCACTTTGACTAAACTTGTCAGTACGTCTTTTCCACGCCAACTTATTGGTGTAGTTATGGAAACGGTAAGCATCACTACCAAAAGAGTCATACTCCCCCTCACCTTCACTGTACTGTGAACGTAAGCTAAAAATGCCACTTTCTTCATCACCATACTGCACATTTAAACCGGCATTACCGTTATAATATCCATCACGGTCATGGTTTTTTGTGATTGCAGCTTCAGGGTCTTTCTCAATCACATCATAGCCATCAGTATGAGTGTAACCCGCATTAGCTGCAATACTAAACTTGTCTTTTTTGTAATTTACCGTTGCTTCGGTCTTGGAGTAATTGTTACTCCCAGTCGTAAGCGCGATTGTATTGTTATTCCCTTCGCGACTAATAATATTAATCACGCCAGCAATGGCATCTGAACCATAAATCGCAGCTTTGGCACCACGAATGATCTCAATCCTTTCGATGCTATTAAGTGGTAAATTAGTGAGCGAATTGTCACCGGAGTTTGCATCCGTCACTCGAACCCCATCGATTAACACTAGCGTATGCTTAGCGTCATTACCGCGTAGAAATAAACTCACGCTTTGGCCTAAGCCTCCGTTTCTAACCGCTTGAATACCAGCGATATTATCGAGTAGCGATACGACATCTTGAACATTGCTTTTTTCAATATCAGCACGACCTATAACCGTAATGGCAGACAATGCGCTTTCTAGAGACTGTTCAAATTTATTGGCAGTAACAGTGATATGTTCAAAATTTTGATCCGCAAATGCTGAAAAAGAGAGCGCCGTCGCTATCGCCGCGCTTAGAGCAGTTTTATTTAACATGGTTTCCCCTAACTTGTACCCACCGTACAAGAACACAAAGTGACTGTTTCAAGGCCGGTCTCCGGGCTCAGTAAATCTGCAGATTGGCAGTTCACTCTACCGTTGCGGGGGCAGCGCTGGCATAGAACCGATCCAAGCTAATCACGTGTAATAAACTGTCTTACTCAATTTATTATTGATTAACGCAATTAGATGTTCCCTTGTGTTCGCACCAGTTTCCCGATTATCTATACACTTAGCAACCACACTAGGTTGTGTACAGCACCTTGAAAATGCGAGGCTATTGTCTTGGGTTTCGGAATGATTGTCAATGGACGTCTAGAAATCCAAAAGTGCAATCTATGCACTTTTGGAATGAAGTAAAGCGTAATTAGTCGCGGAAGTTTTTGAATTGAAATGGTTGGCCAAGCTCACCGGTACGAACCAGTTGCATCGTTTCTTGCAAATCGTCACGCTTTTTACCCGTTACACGCACCGTATCGCCTTGAATTGACGCTTGAACTTTAACTTTTGAGTCTTTAATAAGCTTAACCAGTTTTTTCGCCATCTCTTTGTCGATGCCTTGCTTTAACGCCACCTTGCGCGATACGTATTTGCCAGAGCGCTCAATGTCTTTTAACTCGAAGCTTGCTACATCAAGGCCGCGCTTTGCCGCTTTACCCACTAACATATCGAACAATTGCATAACTTGCTGTTCTGCTTCCGCTTTGAGGTTGATCATTTCACCGCTTAGCTCGATTGACGCATCTACGCCACGAAAATCAAAACGCGTATCAAGCTCACGAACCGCGTTGTCTACGGTATTTTTTGCTTCTGTCATATCAATTTCAGATACAATATCAAATGAAGGCATGCTTCTCTCCTAAAGTCATTTTGGCTCGATTATAGCAGTTTATGCTTAATTTGAGTTACTTTAAGTTTTTAAACAGCGTATTAGGATGTTCACCCAATGGACAGTTTTCGATGGTATACTGCTCGCTTAGTCATACAGAAGTAGGATGTATTGTGACACGGCGCGTTTATAAAGCTCTTTTGATTATCTCTTTAATTATATGTACAGTGCTATTCGCAAAGGAAATTAGCTTGTCTCCAAAGCTGTTCCCAAATATCGATAAAGTGGCGCATTTTGGTGTATTTTTTGTGCTTGCGTTTATCTCTCACCATGCTTTTAAAGTAAAGGTATGGACACACATAGTGCTACTGTCCTTGTATGGTGCAGGTATTGAGTGGATGCAACATACACTACCGTACCGCCAAGCATCTACCGCTGACTTTTTAGCTGATTTAGCCGGTGCGGTCAGTTATTTTGTTCTATTTTATATTTGGGCAAGTTGGCGCAACAGAAAACATGGCTAACATACATATTTTAGGTGAAGGGGCGATAGGATTACTGCTCGCCCAGCATCTTAGTCAATCTCATCAAATTACGCTGATCACTCGAAATAAACGCGCAGCGACTTATCGCTATCAAACAGCAAGTATTCAACAAACCATCCCATGCAGCACAAAAACGCTTGCAGAACTTCCAGCCAGCAGTATAGATACGCTAATCATTCCCGTTAAAGCATATCAGGTCATCGAAGCACTCCGAGCGCTTCGTCCTGCTCTTTCAAAAAATGGCACGCTAATTCTTAGTCATAATGGCATGGTAGATTGGTCTGGTGAGTTAGCTGCGCTTGAAAAAACACAATCCGCCTACTTCTTAAGCACATCCATCGCAGGCTATAAAGTCGCAGACACTGTGCACCATACAGGACAAGGTGCAACTTGGTTTGGGCCGTTAAATTCACCAGCCGAATGCCACTACCAGCACGTATTCTCGCAACTGTTTAGCACATTTGAAAATGCCCAAACCACGTTTGATATCATGCCAACGCTTTGGAAAAAGCTGGCGGTTAATATTGCCATTAACCCATTAAGTGCATTGGAGCAAGTCGCAAATGGTCAGTTAAGACAGCCCAAATACGCAGCCCAAATCCTTAATTTAATGAATGAAGTACAACTAGTGGCTGCAAGTACAGGCGTAAACTTAGCGCTTAGCGAGCTAGTCACGCTTGCTTACACCGTAATGGCACAAACCGCAAACAATCGCTCTTCAATGAATCAGGATGTCGCGAATAACAGACGCACAGAAATTGACGCCATGTGCGGGTATATTTGCGAGCTAGCAGCAAAACAAAATATTGATGTGCCGTTGAATCAACAGTTATTCGAGGAAGTGAATAAGCGCAGGCAGCTAGCGCAACAATAAGCTTAACTTCTCGGCGGGTAAACCGCCTCCCACAGAACTATTTACACAGCGAATTAGAGATTAAGTATGATATCGGAGCGTCGTTTTAAAAGAATGAACGAAGAGCGCATGGAGGGTAACTACAAAATACTAGCAAACAAATAAATTGGGGCGCGTGAGCAATAACAAACGACCTCTACCTACCCACAAAAGCGTACGTTGGGTAAACCCTATAGTCTCACCCAACGCTTGTTAGCATGCTTTATTCTAAGGACGGTACACCTTGACGTTAGCATAGCCATTTTCATGCAGAATAAGTGCTTGTAACTGGCTCATTACGCCTTTCGAACAGTACAAGTAGTATTCTTTGTCCTGTGGTAAGTCGCCAAACTTAGTGGCTAATCTAAAGAAAGGTAAGTGGATCACTTGTGCACCATCTAGCTCTAGAGGGTTGGCATCTTCCTCTTCTGGAGAACGAATATCTAATACTACCGCGTTGTCTGGTAATTCACTTACCGATTCCGCTTCTTTCACTTCTTCTTTCGCTTCAGCTTCAATATCACGAATATCTTTTACCGTCGCGTTAGCTACAACTGTATTCAATACATCAAAGTCAAACTTTTCTTCTTCAGCTAATATCTTGTGAAGCTGTGCTTTTACCGTTGGTTTTTGAGAGATCACACCACAATATTCAGGCATTGCTTCTGCCATTTCATTGGTGCCAATCGCTCTGGCAATACGAATGATCTCTTCTTTATCGTGTTGAATAAGCGGTCGTAATATCAGCATCTCTGTAACACGGTCAATCACGTTAAGGTTAGCCAGGGTTTGGCTCGATACCTGACCAATACTTTCACCAGTTACCAGTGCTGGGATCCCCAAACGCTCTGCGACTACAGCACCTGCACGCATCATCATGCGCTTTAGTACCACGCCCATTTGTCCGCTTTCGATATTCTCAAGAATTTCAGCGACAACTGGCTCAAAGTCAATCGTAATAAATTTAACTTTGTGGGTAGAGCTAAATTGTTTCCACAAGTAGTGGCTTACTTGCTTAACGCCAATTTCGTGGGCTGCGCCACCTAAGTTAAAGAACAAAAAGTGCGTACGCGCGCCTTTTCGCATCATTTGATAAGTCGCAACACCGGAGTCGAATCCGCCAGAAACCAAAGACAACACGTCTTCTTGCGTTGGTAGTGGGAAGCCACCTAAACCAAAGTGCTGGTGACGAACAATGTAGGCTTTATTGTCTTTGACTTCGATTTTAACCGTCACATCAGGTTTTTTCAGTCTTACGCTGGCACCCTCTACATTTTGGTTTAAACCACCACCAACATAACGCTCCACGTCGCTTGAAGTAAACTCATGCTTACCTTGGCGCTTTACGCGTACACAAAACGTTTTGCCCTTGATCAATGGCTCAACCAAAGCAATCGTTTGTTGGTAGATATCATCAAGCGTATCGAACTGTGTCTCTTGCACCTCAATAAACTGCACAATACCTGGCGTGCGTTTAAGGTGGTCGATTAGACCAAGGCGGGTTTTCTCGTCACTTAGCTCGCTCGTCACTGAGATATTGTCCCAGTTATTTTTAACTTTTACGTTTTCGTCAACGCGAACCAACAGCATTTTGATGTTTTTCTCTAATACTTTGGTAAAACGCTTACGGACGGATTTGCTCTTAATAGCAATTTCGGGATGTAATTTGACGATAAATTTAAGCATAAAAGTCACTCTACTACAGATCGATTATCGGTTGCGATGACGCACTGATTTGACCTAAGCGGACTTTATCGTGGCGCACACTGACCGAGGACAGTTCGGGCGCGCGAGTATATCAAACTCAAAGCCGATTAGGAAATAAACAAACCTTTTCCCTTTGCGCTCTACAAAGCCTTTTGCCCGTGCTCCCCCAAGCAAAAGGCCCGCTTAATTATTTAAGGCTAAGCAATACTCGGTAAGCTCGCCTCTGCTAGTGCTTGATAATGCTGCTGAAGTTGTGCCACTTTCGGTGCGCTCATGGGCGTCGCGTAAGGTTTAAAAATCATCAGTACTTTAACAATGCCATTGTATATATCTTGTTGCTCAAGGACGCCAGTCATTCTTCTGGCTTTAACATAAGGAGTCCAGAAACTAACAGTCATTTTCAACATATGCGCAAGCTCTTTAGCATCGTCATCATCTATGGTGATCACGCCTGTATCTCTTAGGCCAATTACTACCGCTTTTACTTGCTCAAGTAAGCGTGACTGAAAAGCAATGTAGTTTTTTTTCAATTCATCATCACGAGCCAAAATGTCTGTCAGATTGTCGTAGAAAAAGTGATAACGCCACATCAGGTCGAACAAGGAGTCTAAATATTGAGTTAGCTGCTCAAGCGGTTCGTTGTGCTGCTCCAGTGGCTTAAAATGCGTATTTAAATGCTCGCTATAAAGGGCGAATATTTGCCGAATGATGTCTTCTTTATTTTTAAAATGATAGTACAAATTGCCAGGGCTAATCCCCAAACTGGAAGCTATATGGTTTGTCGTAATCGCGCGCTCTCCATGCAAATTAAATAACGCGATGCTGGTACGTATTATTTTTTCCTTGGTATTCATTACGATTCTCTATCTTTGTTGATAACGTGGTCGCGTTATTACTAGTGTTACTAGGCTATTTCGCGCTCCATGTGAAAAAATAGCACTAATTTTACCTCTAGATAAGCTTAGATCCGACAAAGCTGACCAGTGTTTTTTCAAAAAAACCTTGTTACCATACAAAAAAATTCAACATAGTTACGCTTATGAAAGTCATCGCCCTCTACCCTGGCACATTTGATCCTCTCACTAATGGACATGAAGACTTAATCAAACGTGCAGCAAAAATGTTTGATACCGTGATCTTGGCAATTGCCCATAACCCAAATAAACAGCCTTGTTTCTCACTAGAGCAACGTGTTGCTTTGGCTGAAGAAATTTTAAAGTCACATAAAAATGTAAAGGTGATTGGGTTTTCAGGATTACTCGTTGATTTAGCAAAAGAGCAAAAAGCCAACGTGCTGATCCGCGGCATTCGCGCGGTGTCTGACTTTGACTATGAGTTCCAGCTGGCCAATATGAATCGTCGTTTACATCCTGATTTGGAAAGCGTATTTTTAACGCCATCTGAAAAGAATTCATTTATCTCGTCAACTTTAGTAAAAGAAGTTGCGCTTCATAAAGGCAATGTCAGTGAATTTGTTCACCCGCTGGTTGCCAAAGCTTTAGAGGAAAAACTACACGGATGAAAAAGTGCCTATTATCCCTAGCCGTATTGGTTGGTACTTATGCGCACGCTTCACCTTGGATAGAGGTGTCGCAAAGTGAGCTTAAACACAGCATAGATTTACTGGTTGCAGAAGGCGTGATAAATCGTCCAGTTAATCAATATCCTCTGCTGTGGAGCGGCATTGTTAATGACCTTGCCGCTATTGATGACAGAAATCTCTCTGAAACCGCAAGCTTTGCATTGGCACATTTACGCCATGCACTAAAACAAGCAAAAAGAGAAAGATACAGTAGTGTAAAAGCACATTTTAACGGTGCTGAAGAGCGCTCAACAGGCTTTGGTGAACGTCAAAATGAACGTTCTGGCTTACGTACTTATGGCGTTATTACTGGCGGTGCAGTTAGCGCTAAAGTTGCGGTTAACTACGCAGATGAAGGCCAAGATGGAAAATACGTTAATCACCACGGCAGCCACCTTGCAGTGCTGTTTGGTAATTGGTCTCTCAGCGCTGAGCGACTCAGTTACTGGTGGGGACCGAGCAACGAAAATGCGCTAATGCTTTCAAACAACGCAGCGCCAATGAAGGCGGTTCGTTTGAGTCGTGCCAATAACAACTACATTGGACCGAGCTTTCTCTCTTTCGTTGGTCCTTGGCAAGTGACGGCCATTATGGCAAAACAACGCCCGAATATAGCCAGTAAAAAGGATGGCGATTTTTGGGGGTTTAGAGCGGCCGTTTTTCCAATTCAAGGGCTAGAACTTGGCTTTAGTACAACATCTAGCGACTTTGTTTATCAACAACAAAACCTTGAAAGCGAAAAGCAAACACAACGCCTCACCAGCGTTGACTTCAAATATTCCACTCGGATAGCTAATCAACCGCTTGCTTTATACGGTGAGTTTGCAGGCAATAACGACAGTGGTGCATTACCAAGCAATCCAATGTACACCCTAGGTATTGAAAGTTATTGGGGTGGTAAAGATTATCGTCTTAAAAGCTTTATTGAATACTCAGATACAAGCATTGATTGTAAAGACGAGCTAAAGCTCGCGCTTTGCCCAAGAGATAATACCGTGGATTCAGCGAACTATCGTGAACGCGACCTCTGGCTTGGAGCAAGCTCGGGATTGGACGCTAAAAACCTCACTTTCGCGTTAGATTACTTCAGCACAGATGGTATTGGTGCTTATGCCAAACTAAAACGAGTTGAATTTGACACACTAGATGTTGAACGAAACCAGCTTGAGCTCGGTTACCAACAAGGTGTGTTTGGCGCGCTTGCTAAAATTGGCGTAAAAGCATGGCAAGATAAGTCTCAGGAAGAAGACGAAAGCCACGCAGCACTTACGTTGAGCGTGGAATATCAGTTTTAACGAGCGGCCATCGCCGCTCTTTTATTATGGCGTATAATCCAAGAAAGTCCTTAGGAATAAGCAAAACGACAATTAAAAGCCAATCGGTTATATACATTCCGATAGTGTATAACCAGTAAACCCAATCACGATACTCTTTATCCACTCGGTGATTAGTAATAATATCCTCATGTATAATTAAAGCAAAAAGAAGTGAGTTTACAGTTAAAAAACCTATCGTATAGAACTTCACTACTTTTGTCAGTCGATACTCTGGAAACTTAAATAGCTTTACTAACAAAAGTATTGTAGAAATATCTAAGAATAAAAATATAAAGTAAATTGAAAGATCATAGAACCCCGCTGTACCAGTTAACCAGCCTTTTGACTCACAAAAATAAAATGTAGGTATTGTGAGAAAATATGAACCTGCGAGGAGAAATGAAATGCCACTGAGCTGCTTAAATTTAGGGTTTTTAGTCGCTCGAACAAAGTTAAAGAGTGCCACAAAAAGTAGAATCCATGAGTGCAAACTACTAAGAAACAAGTAAAACAAATAGTGAAAATCGACCACAACTTCAAGCTACCCTAGCTTTCACCTTACTTATAGCCCATTTAATACCTAACCAATCTTTATTGACTAATAGAGAAGTAACCATAATAAAGTCCACAGAAATCACTATATATGAGTACAAATACCATAATAACCAGCGCGTTACATTTTCATAAATATATGTATCAATATACATAAAGAAGAACATAACAGTATTAACAGTCAAACCTATCATGGTATATAAAACGCCGACCTCAAGCTTTTCATCTTTAAAAAAAGTATAAGTGACAAGAAAAAGAGCTAACAAAGTAAAGAGATCAAACAAAGCAAATATTCCGTGAATAGCTGTGTTGTAGCTATCAGAAACAATGATAAAATCACTTACAAAGTAGGAGGTAAATAACAGGATAGAAGCGACGAGTAGCTGTAAATTTTTCTGGACTTTTAGTATATAAAAAAATAAATGTAGTAATGAAGCCATCAAGAAGCCCCATATTACAAGGGCTCCTATACTCATACCAAAAAAATCATAAATTAACATTAATCATTAGTGCGGATCTTTAGACCCAGGTGGAGTAATTACACTTCCACGTGCGCCAGATACCATCTCAAGTTTACTTCCAGATTGAATTACCTTATCAGAAAGCGACTTTACTTGACCAGTTGTTTTAGCTTGATTTTTTCTCGCTAGGATTGTTCTTATCATGAAATTTCCCTCAATACTTACAAATTAGTCTTAACTCTAAAAGTGAGTCATCTAAAAATTATCGGGATTAATTAAGCACAGGGTATGCCAATATTCATTGAGACAAACTCAATCGGTTGATTTACATACAGAAAGAGCACTTACTAGCGCTCTTTCTGATTCTATAAAAGCTTAGTGTTAAGCCACAAATTTACATGGAATACTTAAGCTAGATGTTTGTTTTATAATGAAATCCATCGCAATTTCATCACAGTTATCTTTACGCAAGCACAGCTCACAGTCTTTCATCACTTTTTCAGGCAAGCTATCTTTGGTACAGTTGTTAAAACCTTGTTTCATAAAGAAGCCAGGCACTCTAGTTAGCACAATAATACGATTGAGTGCCAATTTTTTGGCTTTCACCAGTAAATGCTCGACTAAAAGTTGCCCTTGTCCCTTTATTTCGCTTTCGGGATTTACACCCAAAGAGCGAATTTCAGCAAGCCCTGTGTCGTAAATATACAAAGATGCACACCCGGTCACTTTGCCATCGACCTCAGTCACCGCAAACTCATTGATACTATGGATCATGTCACTTTTCGCTCGCGGTAGGTTCTCACCTACTTTAGCCCAGTATTGGATCAGCCCAGCAATGGCTTCAACATCATCTAAATTAGCATCACGTACTAAGATTTTTTGCTTTTTTTTTGCCGTTTTAATAGCACTAGTGACTTGTGGCAATGAGGTGCCGCCTAATGCTTTACGAGCGGCAATACAAGCGTCAATTTCGAGTACAGGGTAGACATCCTCTGCAATTACTGCGCTGACTTGCTGGAATTCCTCTAAGCTCAGATCTTCGAGGTTTTGCCCCTTACTAATAGCCAACTGCACTAATTCACCGACGATGTGGTGGCCTTCCCGAAACGGAATTCCCTTAGCAACGAGATAATCCGCAAGCTCAGTTGCATTGGCGTGACCACCTTTTGCCGCCGCTAACGTTTTATCACCATTAACCTTAATGCCTTTAACACATGCTTCTGCCATATGAATACACGCAAGCCAAGTTGGCATGGCATCAAATAGGCCTTCTTTGTCTTCCTGCATGTCTTTGTTATAGGCCAAAGGCAAAGCTTTAAGCGTCATCATCATGCCGCTAAAGGCACCAAAAACTCGGCCCGTTTTGCCGCGGATCAGCTCTAAGGCGTCAGGGTTCTTTTTCTGTGGCATCAAGGATGAGCCGGACGTCACGCTGTCGGCCAGATCAATAAATCCAGATTCACCAGAATTGTAAAAGATCAAATCTTCAGCAAAACGAGATAAATGCATCATTGAAATAGACGCACAACTGAGTAGCTCAACCACAAAGTCACGATCAGAGACCGCATCTAAACTATTACGAGAGGCCTCTCTAAAGCCAAGGTTAACGGCCAACACTTCACGGTCGATAGGATAAGCAGTCCCCGCTAGTGCACCTGAGCCAAGTGGGCACACATTTAACCTTTCAAGCGCATCATTTAAGCGCGACTCATCACGCTCAATCATCTCAACGTAAGCCATACACCAATGGCTAAAGAGTACAGGCTGTGCACGCTGTAAATGGGTGTAGCCTGGTAAAATAGTACCAAGCTCCTGCTCTGCAAGTGTAACCAAAGCTTGCTTGAGTGAACTCAGTGCCACAAGCAGTTGCTGCGCAGTTTTACGACTCCACAGTCTAAAATCAGTGGCTACTTGGTCGTTACGGCTTCGACCTGTGTGCAGCTTTTTACCTAAATCACCCACTTTGTCGATAAGTTTAGCTTCAACATAAGAATGAATATCCTCATGTCCCGCAGTTGCTACACTACGCGGATCAGCAATCACTTCATCCAAAAGCTGTTTCAGCGCAGCGATGATCTGCTGATGTTCGCTTTCAGTTAATACTTCTACTTGCTTTAGCGCACCCGCCCAAGCGATAGAGCCAACAATATCTTGCTCTGCCAATTGATAATCAAATGGCAGAGAATCATTAAATTGCTTAAATGCCTCATCAGGACCTGATGAAAAACGGCCGCCCCATAATGCCATCTCGCCCTCCTACCTTAAGACTGCTTTTGCTTGTTTAACGCCGCTATCCGGCTAGATAGTGAGAATAGACGAATGAATCCCTCCGCATGAGATTGGTCATATACGTCATCTTCACCAAATGTGGCAAAATCTTCGCTGTATAAGCTATTGATTGATTGCTTTTGCACTGCATGTACGTGGCCTTTATAAAGCTTAAGTACCACCTCGCCAGTTGCTTGCTGTGCGAATGACTCTGCAGCAGCTAGAATTGAATCTTTTAGTGGGGTAAACCAGCGACCATCATAAACTAAGTGTGCAAACTCTTCGCTAAGCGCGGTTTTCCATTTACGACAAGATTTGTCTAAGATCAGCTCATCAATCGCTTGTAACGCAGCCATCATCACAGTGCCTCCCGGTGTTTCATAACAGCCACGAGATTTCATGCCGACGAGACGGTTTTCAACGATATCCACACGACCAACACCGTGCGGCGCTGCAATCTCGTTTAACTTAACTAGACACTGATAAGGACTGTAACGCTCACCGTTAACACCGGTGATTTCACCCTTTTCGATTAATACCGACACATATTCAGGCTGATCCGGTGCGGCTTCTGGAGAATTAGTCATGGTCCAAACCTGATCGCTTGGCTCATTCCATGGGTCTTCCAATTCACCACCTTCGTGAGAAATATGCCAAGCATTGGCATCACGACTGTAGATTTTAGTAGCAGAGGCTGCACAAGGGATATTACGCTCAGCCAGATAGTCGAGCAGTGATTCACGGCTCGATAGTGACCATTCACGCCATGGTGCAATCACTTTAAGGTCAGGCGCAAGCGCTGAGAAGCAAGATTCAAAACGCACCTGATCGTTCCCCTTGCCTGTACAACCATGAGAAAGTGCATCCGCGCCAACTTTACGGGCGATTTCTACTTGTGCTTTGGCGATAATAGGACGCGCCATTGAAGTACCCAGTAAATATGTCCCTTCATAGATAGCACCAGTTTTTAGGGTTGGGTAAATATAGTCGCTAACCATTTCTTCTTTTAAGTCGACGATATAGCACTCAGAGGCACCCGATGCGATTGCCTTTTCTTCAACCCCAACCAGTTCTTCTTCACCCTGACCTACATCGGCAACAAAGGCGACAACTTCACAACCGTAGTTCTCTTTTAACCATGGCACAATCGCTGATGTGTCTAATCCACCAGAGTAAGCCAGTACCACTTTTTTAATCTTGCTCATGTTCTTTAACCTCAAACGTAATCTTTGTTTAACAGCGATACCAGCAATGCGTTTTGGGCATGCATGCGGTTTTCAGCTTGTTGAATAATTTTTGACTTTGGCCCGTCCATCACTTCGGAAGTAATTTCAAACTCACGATGTGCTGGCTGGCAGTGCAAAATGGTTTGTGCGCCACACGCTTCAACCAATTGTTGGTTGATTTGATATGGCATAAAGGTGTCTTTCACCTGTTCAATTGGCGTTTTATTCCCCATCGAAACCCAAGTATCAGCGTAGAGCACATTGGCGCCAGCCGCCGCTTCTACCCGATCACTGACCAGAACTGAGGCACCATTTACCGCTGCAATTTGTTCAGCTTGCTTTACAATTTGTGCATCTGGAGAATGACCTTTAGGACAAACCGCCACAAAATCAGTACCTAATGTTGCCGCAAGCAACATCAATGAATGTGTTACGTTGTTGCCTTCACCGAGATAAGCGATTTTGATCTGACTGACATCGTCGTAAGTTTCAAATAAGGTGAGAAAATCAGCCAACGCTTGGCAAGGGTGATATAAATCACATAGGCTATTCACAACTGGCACAGACGAAAACTCAGCGAGCGTCTCAAGCGTACTATGATGATTTACACGAGCCACAAGGCCATCGGCCCAAGTCGAAATATTAAGCGCAAAATCTTTTACGGATTCACGCGCCCCCATTGCGCCATTTTGCTGATCTAAATACACAGCATGGCCGCCTAATTTGTGGATACCGATATCAAACGATAGCCGCGTTCTTAAGCTCGGCTTTTCGAATAACGTGACAATCGACTTGCCAGCTAAGGCTTGGTTATATTCTTGCGGTTGATTTTTAATATTTTTTGCAAGCTTTAATAAGTTTAAAACGTTAGTTTGGTCTAATTCCAAACCAGTTAAAAAATGTTTAGTCATGATGTTTTCCTACGGCAGAATTTGTGTACCTACGTGCTCACCATTGAGCAACGCAATTAAATTTTCTGGCTTTTGCCAGCTAGAGATGTACACCCCTCGTCGTAAGTGTTGGGCAGCGTGAAGACTGGTCTTAACTTTGACCTCCATCCCGCCCAGAATGACCTTTTGCGCGATTAACGTTGAAATCTGTTCCGCGTTAAGTTGATTTAATGGCTGTTTATCGCCATCAAGTACCGCCTCAACGTCAGTCATAAAAATAAGTTCTGCACCAAGTTTACTGGCGATAGCAGCTGCTGCTTCATCGGCATTCACGTTGTATAAATGGCCGTCAGCGCCAATACCTACTGAACTAACAACAGGCAACCTATCAAACTCCAACACTGTTTCAAGCATGCCACCTTCACTCGCTTCACAGCTACCCACACGGCCAAGCGCTTTTAGTTTTTGAGTTGTGGTAAACCCTGCATCATATAAGCACAGCCCAACGGGCTTGAGCGTGGCGGTAATGGCGTCCGCCATCAGTTGCTTGTTAGCACAGCCTGCAAGTGCACCAACAATATAGGGCATTTGCTCTTGCGGACTGATCCGCAGTCCTTGATGTTTTGCAGTAGCAAAACCGGCATCGGTCAGCCACTTATCAACCAGCGCCCCGCCACCATGAACAATCACAAACTGCTTGTGTGGTGCATCCTGTTGAATTTGCTTGATAGCTGAAAACAATGCTTGCGCTGCACCCTCTTGATTCAACACCGCGCCACCTAGTTTTATCACCCAAGTTTGTTTGCTCATGCTGATACTCCTAAACCTTGATAATGCTCAAGTCCCGCCGCCAAGTTCATACACTGTAATGCTTGGCCTGCAGCCCCTTTAAGCAAGTTATCAATCGCGACAACCACGATCAGTTGATTGCCCTTTTGCTGCCAACCAATATCCACAAAAGGTTGATTTTCAACGGCTTTGATTGATGGAAGTTGACTCCCCTTTAACCTGATCAGCGGCTCATTGGCAAGCACCTGGTAAGCGGCATCGACTTGATTTAGCGTGACATTTTCTTTCAGAGTGACGTAGATCGTTTCCAAGATACCACGCTTAAAATTCCCTAAATGCGGCGTAAACAACACTGGGTGTTCAAGGTATTTTTCTATTTCTGGACTATGCCTGTGCGTAAACAAACCGTATGGTGCAAGAGATACTTCGCAAAAATGTGTGGCGACATTCGCTTTTCTACCTGCGCCAGTAACACCAGAAACAGCATTGATGATAACTGGCTGCTCTGTTATCAGATCAGCTTGTTGTAATGGCTTAAGTGCATTGAGTGCCGCAGTCGGATAGCAGCCCGCGACCGCCACTAACTTTGCCGTTTTAATAGCATCGCCATACCATTCAGCTAACCCGTATTGCGCTTGCGCTAACCAGTCTTGATGTGGGTGAGAAAAACCGTAGTAAGTTTCGTAGTCTTCATTGCTAGATAAACGGTAACCTCCAGATAGGTCAAAAACCCGTTTGCCCATCTGTAAAAATACCGGTGCAAGTTCTACGCTAACCTTGTGATCCGTGCATAAACACACATAATCAGACGATTGCTCTATCAACGAAAAAGCTTGCTCATTTAAGGGTTGCAGCTCAATATCTAGCAAGCCCGAATATTCTGGATATAAATCGCTGATGAATTTGTGTTTGTCTAAGCTTTGCTCAGATACAAAGCAATGCGCAAGTGTGAAGGCAGGATGCTTGGCAACCAGCTTAGCAAGCTCAGTGCCACTGTAGCCGCTCGCTCCGATTATAGATACTTTCAACATAGTGTTCTCAAGATTAAAAAAGTTTGATTTGGATTGGTTCTGCTAGTTGTTGAAGTCAAATCGTCGCATTGCTGTTCCAAAATATATTTATGCTAAAAAAGTGAATTGATATTCACTCTAAACATCTTTATATTTTTATGCAAGAACTTTGAATAAGTATTTTAGGAATTTTTATGAAATTGCCCGCTTTTATGGAAATGTATCAGCAACTGATCGCCGCGCCATCTATCAGTGCATTAGAAGAAAGTCTCAACATGAGCAATCAGAATGTGATCCATCTACTCGCGCAGTGGTGCGAAACGTTAGGGTTTACCGTTGAAGTAACAGAGCTTGAACATGCAAAAGGAAAATATAATCTAATTGCAAGGCGAGGTAGTGGCGATGGTGGGTTAATGTTGGCCGGCCATACGGATACCGTTCCCTTCGACGATAGCCGCTGGCAATTCGATCCTTTTAAATTAAGCGAGCAAGATAATAAATTATATGGTCTTGGAAGTATTGATATGAAAGGCTTTTTTGCTTTCGTATTGAATGCAATCTCAGAGCTTGATGAATTACAGCAAAATGCTCCTATCATGATTTTAGCCACCGCCGATGAAGAAACCACTATGGCTGGAGCTCAGGAAATCGCAAAACATCCAAGCTTGAAGCCGGCGCGCTGCGTTATTGGTGAACCCACCGATATGGTGCCAGTATTTACCCACAAAGGCCATATGACGACCGCCATCCGCATCGTTGGTCGCTCAGGTCATAGCTCAGATCCAGAGCGCGGCTTAAATGCCATTGAAATCATGCATCAGGTGATTGCAAATTTATTAAAGTTAAGAGAAGAATTAAAGAATAAATATTCAACGCCACATTTTGCTATTCCTTACCCAACTTTAAACCTTGGGCACATTCATGGTGGCGACAATGCCAACCGTATTTGTGGCTGTTGTGAACTACATATTGATATGCGCCCTTTGCCTGGTCTGAGCATCAAAGAATTACAAGCCATGCTCACGGCAGCTGTAGCACCCATCAATACACATTATCCGAATAGTGTCTCGGTTATAGATATGCACGAACCCATTCCGGCTTTTACCGGCTCAACGGATTCTGCTTTGGTGAAAATGGCTGAGCGCCTGTCAGGACAACAAGCAATTGCTGTAAACTATTGTACCGAAGCACCATTTCTACAGCAGCTAGGTTGCGAAACTATCGTTATGGGACCGGGTTCGATTAATCAAGCACACCAACCCAACGAGTTTTTAGCAATGGAAAAAATCCAGCCAAGTCAGGATATTATTAAGCAGCTAATAAGAGAAAGTTGCTTTGCTTAATTATAACTAAAAAGGGCGCTCCCTCGAGCGCCCTTTTTTCAGCTTTGCTTTAAAGACTAGATTGGTGAGCCAGGCGGCATTTCAAGCGCCTTAAAGCTTTCAGGCCACTCTCCTGAATCTAGATAGTGATTAATTTGCTGTGCGAGCATATGTTTAAACGCTTGCTCAAAAGCAACATCGCTAAATACCGACGACTGATTAAAGTCTTTCGCAACTTTTGCTAAATAAAACTTTAACTGCGCCTGCACTTCAGGTGCGACTTTATCGTTGTGACTCAGTTTTACAAGCTGAGTTGCACTTAGGTATTGCACTCGTTGCTGTAGCTTTTGAGCCATACCTTTGCTGCCTGACTGGGCAAATACCTGCTGATATAAAGCCTCTAAAAGTGCCTGTGTACCAAAATATTGAGTATCACGTGCATGCTGCTGTGCAAGGCGGTTTAATCGTTGTGGATTAAGCAGCAAGTCAAGGCTATGCTGTGCGGCGACTTCTGGTAATGCCATCGCATCTAGGGTTAGTCCAGTTCGACCTTTAATACTTTCGCGAGTTTTGTACTCACCGTAAGCCTTAGGAGGTATTAACGCCAAAATAGAGTCAGGAATAGTCAACGCCGCAGGCGACAGCGTACTCAAAAGCGCATGGGCCGCATTTTGCTGCGCCTCTTTAGCCACGACTTTCGCGCCTTTTATCACCTCATCACCGCGAACTTCATAGTCGTAATCCACGCCGCCAATCAATTTTACTGCGGCTTCAACCTGATAACGATGGAAAAGATACAGTGGTACCAGTTTCTCCTCTAGCTGCGACAGAGCAACTCCTTTTTGAATGCTGTGAATACCAAAGTTATTCAACGCCTGCTTGCGCACATCCAACACACGCAGTAATTCGGCAGCAGGATCCGCACCGTTATCCCAAAGGTGCGCCGTTGGGTGTGCTCCGCCCTGCGCTCTTGCATCAGAGTCAGAGATAAATTCAAGCCCCTGCGCCTTATTCTCAGCAAGAATAGCTGCAAGCTCAGTGGCTTCATCAGCACCACCGAAATCACTGTAACCATATTTAATCACTTGCGTATCCCACGCGCCCATGCCTTTTGCGTAGCCCTTAGTGATATCCAGTTGGCCATTTTCAAATCCTACCAGCGGATGAGGATAGTCCATGACTGACGCGCGATCCTTTACCGACGCTGAGAAGTTGTGTGCAATGCCCAACGTGTGGCCAATTTCATGTGCACTCAACTGACGAATACGGTCTAGCGCCATAGCATGAAGTCGCTCAGTCACCTCATTACCCTCAACAAACGGCGCAGAAAGTGCCTCGGCGATAAGAATATCTTGACGGACACGCAACGAACCTAACGTCACGTGACCTTTTAAAATTTCACCGCTACGAGGGTCAATCACCGACGCGCCGTATGACCACCCACGAGTAGCACGATGAACCCACTGGATCACGTTATAGCGAATATCCATAGGATCGGCATTATCAGGAAGTACTTTGACTTGAAACGCATTTTTGTAGCCAGCAGCTTCAAATGCTTGATCCCACCATTTAGCACCATCAAGTAATGCAGTTTTGACCGGCTCAGGTACGCCAGGATCAAGATAGTAAACAATTGGCTCTACGGCCTCCGAGACTTGTGCAGTTGGGTCTTTTTTCTGTAAACGGTGGCGTGGGATATAACGCACAAACATTGACTGTCCAAGCGGCGCTGAGTAGTCCTTATGCTCGATACTCCAATAACCCGATTGCGGATGAAATGCACGTGGCTGGTAGTTATCGTCAGGCAGCTCAATTAAAGAATGGTGCTGATGTACTGTAAGCGCATAAGGATCTGCACTCACCTGACGTACATATTCACCTGGCTTTGTCCCTTTGAAAGTCAATACGGCTTCAAGTTCTGTGTTTTTAACAAATGCCTTTGAACGCGACATAAACACAGCACTGCGGCTTGAGTCTAAGCTAAAACTACCTTGATTACGATTTGCCAACGTGCGAGAAACACCATGCACATCGCTGAGTAGATAAGGCGTGTAGTCAACCAATACACTGTCTTTATCTTCTGCGACCACGTTGAACCCATGTAGAATGCTTGAAGCAAAAGCCTCTTTAACGCTTTGCTTTTCGGCCATATTATTCGCACTTGCGCGATAATACGTGTTGATAGCACGCAGCATGACCTTATCACCAAAACGTTCAAACTGAACTAAGTGCGTACCGCCTAGCTGCCCGCGGTCTAAGCCGATATCATTGGAACCTACACCATAAGGTAAACTATGCTGTAATAAGAAGGGGGCGTCTAGTTTGTCGATGTCTAAGTACAGTTTGCCGCTCGAATCATCGCTATAGAACGCGTAAAAACCGGGATGATGATTAAAACTGGCAGTAAATTCATCAATAGACTTAATTGCTGCGTGTGCTTGGGTTATCATACACAGTAGCAAAGCGGATACAGTTTGAGTGAAGCACGTTATTTTTCTCATGGCTGCTCTTTGTTATTTATGGTTTTGAGGCTGAACCCCAGTTGTATATGAAATCGTATACAATTTACAGTCTTTCAAGACGAATTACAGCGCTGTTTATGGCACCTCTCACACTATTTATTGCCATAAACACAAGGTGATCAGGATTTAAAAAATGCGTAGACTCCCTCCGGTGTTAATTGAAGATGGTTGTTCTCGTGAGTTGGTTTCTCTAATCCGAACCATTCTCGCGGCATGTAAAGAAATATCGTTCCGTGTTGGCCAAGGTGCACTTTCAGGTGTATTAGGTTCAACCTTAGATGAGAACATTCAAGGTGAAACGCAAAAGAAGCTCGATGTACTTTCAAATCAACTATTGAAAGATATTTTGCTTGAATCTGGCTATGTCAAAGCTATCGCTTCTGAAGAAGAAGATTACACCGTCGCCGGCAATCCAAAAGCGAACTATATTGTCGCTTTCGATCCGTTAGATGGTTCATCCAATACCGACATTAATTCACTAGTTGGTACTATCTTCTCTATAATGGAAGCCCCTGAAGGCTCAGATCCTAGCGATCCTGCTATTTTTATGCAGCCGGGTCATAAACAAGTAGCAGCGGGCTATGTGTTATATGGCCCATCAACCATGTTAGCGCTATCAACAGGCAAGGGAACTCGCTTGTTTACGCTGGACAAAACTCACGGTAGCTTCCTACTCACGCAAGACTTTGCAGCCATTCCAGAAGACACCAAAGAGTTTGCCATTAACGCTTCAAACCAACGCCACTGGACCCCAGCAATGCAAAACTACATTGCCGATCTACTTGAAGGTGAAACCGGACCGCGTGGTAAAAACTTCAATATGCGCTGGATAGCGGCAATGGTTGGCGATGTTCACCGCGTATTATGCCGTGGCGGGCTATTCACTTATCCAGAAGATCGCAAAGATCCCAACAAGCCATTTAAACTTCGCCTACTTTACGAAGCCAATCCAATGGCGATGCTTATCGAACAAGCTGGCGGTATTGCCCACACTGGTCGTGAACGCATTTTGGATATTCAACCTGAAGAAATACATCAACGCGTTGGTGTTATCTTAGGTTCAAAGCGCGAAGTTGAAGCGTGCCTTGCTTATCATAAGTGATCTATTTTGAAGCGAGAAAATAGCTCGCTTCACAAGTGAAAAAGGTGCCATTGGCACCTTTTTCATATTAAATAGTGGATTAATTTGTTTCAACGGGCACATCGGGATCAGCGCCCCATTCACTCCACGAGCCGTCATATACCGTCAAATCTTTATAACCTAGCTCGTCAGCCACCAGCACTAAAATACAAGCTGTAACACCTGAGCCACAAGAGAATATCAGAGGCTTAGTTTTGTCCTTTGATAAGTCGCTATATAACACTTCAAGCTGAGTGAGTGGTTTAAAGCAACCATCGGCATTTAACAAACTCGTGTATGGCAGGTTTTTACTTTTAGGCACATGACCGCTGCGCATATCTGCACGAGGTTCTTGCTCTTCACCAGTAAAGCGCTTTGCACCTCTAGCATCGAATAGGCAACTCAGTTCAGCGTCAATATTACTAAGCACAGCCGCTTTATCAACAAATGCTGTTTCATCATATGCAGCGACAAAGTTTCCTGCTTGTTGGACTTGCGCGTACGCTTGACTCAAAGGGTATTGTTTTTCACACCAAGCAGGTAATCCGCCGTCCAGTACATACACTTGTTTATGACCCATCATTTTGAGCATATACCAAGCTCTGGCAGCGCTAAATATGCCCTTATCATCGTAAGCGACTAACACATCATGTTGGTTGATACCAAGCTGTCGCATTTCTGCTTGAAATTGAGCTGGACTGCAGCACATATTGGGTGATGTAGCATGGGGATTAGCTAGCGCACCGCTAATATCAAAACGCAGCGCGCCTTGAATGATTGCAGGGGCGTTATAAGGGCCTGACTGCCCCGGTTTCACAATGCCAGCATCCAATACTTTCACTTTGCCAAGATTTGCAAAGAGCCATTCCCTATCTACCACATGCTTCATGCTATTACTTTCCTTCGGGTCTGCGTACGACCTCTATTATTTCCGTTGTTGAAATTGATGGGGTGCGCTCCAAGTAAACCACATCACAGATATCTTTATATATATCGAACTTGTCTTTCCAATCATCACCCATCACCAGAATATCGGCATCAAAGTCTTTGATATATTGCGCTTTTAGCTCCAGAGATTCTTCCACAAACACCTCATCTACAAATCGCAATGAGCTAATGATTTTTAGGCGATCTGCTATTGAGTATATTGGATTTCTACCTTTTTTCGAAAAGTTAAGTTCATCCGACGAGATCCCCACAATGAGATAATCACCCAGTACTTTCGCTCGCTCTAAAATATTGACATGACCAACGTGGAACACATCAAAGGTTCCAAATGTGATAACTTTTTTCAACTTGGCTCTCTTCATTCGTTAATAAGTTTATGTGTAAACACTATATGAAGTATCAACAGCGCCTTCTAATCTTATGAACTATAAGTACCGAAGGTAGAATGTGATTGTAGCATTCATTGATTTTCTTACAACGATATGACGCTTTTGGGCGTTTACTTGATTGGCTTTTAAAGAAGTGTGAAACGTTATAACCAAGTCACTTCTGCGAAACAACTTGGTTATACGGTGTTTTTAGTACTGTCTGACTTCTAGGTTTACTTCAAAACCATCAAAGTCATAAGCGTCATTATCTGTCGCTAAATCAGTCCAGCCACCACCATTGGAAGCCCATGGAGTGAACGTCGAGTTCCCAACTTCTCGCCCACCCCTATCAGATACTCGCAAGCCGATACGAAAATCGCTTAAAGAGCGGCTACTGTTCCAAACTCTGGTTTCGATGCGAATGCGAAAAGCATCAGGGTCGAATCGGTCTGTATCAAATGCCATACCAGACCAACCACCACCTTCACTCGCCCAAGGAGTGTATTGCCAGTATCCAAAATCACCTCGGCCGCCTCGGTCTGCAGCTTGGATAGCTAATCGGAAATCACGGTTTGTCGGGATCTGGTTAAGTACAGATAAGTGTAAACGTAATGCATCGGGGTCATATGCATCTCGATCAACAGCCCAATCAGACTGAACATTAGAACCTGCAGAAAGATACTTAGTATACTCTACAGCACCAGGGTCTCTGCCACGATCATCTAGAGCTTGTAGTCCTATACGGAAATCGTAATTCGAACCTGTACCAGCTAAATTAACAGTTGAATCAATTTGCTCTGCCGCAAAAGTAGATATGCTAACGCCCAGTGAGCATATAAGCATGATAGATTTAAACTTCATGTAAAACTCCTTTTATATATAAATGTGTAGTACCAATTTGATACCTAGGAATTTTACGACTCAAAGTATGATAATTTAATGTAAATAAAGTTAAAAAGTGTAGATGTTGATTATAATTTGATTATCTCACTTCGCATCGGTGCTAAGCGGGCCAGAACTTGATTTTGTACAGAGTGAGCAATCCCAGCCTCATTCATTGCGTTGATCAAGAGATCAACCACTCGATTAAAGTCAGACTCACTAATAGCCATGCCGGTGTGGATCTGCACCATGCTATCACCTTCATAATCACAAGGGCCATCTAAGGTATCGCACAGATGAGTGATAAACCCTTCACGAAAGTGCCTAACATTGGACTCTCTAAAATACGGTAAAATAACGTCATCATTGCCAATCTGTTTAATAAACGCGTCTACTAGCTTTTCTGCGCCGGCGTTGCCCCCTATTTGCTCATATAGGGAGGTCTGTGGAGTTGAAGCACTACACGCCACGAGGAAAAGCAAGATTGCCGTTAGTGATAGCCATTTCATTTAAAAATACCCCGTAACAGATAGATACCAACCCGTTTGAGAAGGCTGCCCTGCGATTTTGCCAAGGTCTAGCCATGCCGCCGTCACACTCACTGACTTATTCGGGATCCAAGCGACAAAAACATCTTTCCAATCTGATTCACCAAGTCCAAGGTTGTTGGATTTTTGGCGATATTCTGCACCGACAGCCCAATGCCTAGATAAAAACACTGCACTGCTAGCTTCTAGTTGCCAAGGCGCACTGTCGTTAGCTCCACCATAACCTAGTATGCCAAGTTGATTAGCCCGAGAATGTCTCATCGTAATATTCCAGAACCAGTTATAACCGCCTACAGCGCCCAAATGCAGTTTGCTTGCAGCTAAGTAATAATCCGTTCCTGAGTCGTCTTCAGCGCCGAGCAAATTGGCAACCGTAGCATCATCCAAAGACTTATGTTGAATACCAAAGCTCAATTGTGGATATTTACTGTAGACGATATCGCCATATAGCCGCACCTTGGCACCGACAATATCTTGCTCAATATCAAGATTAAGCGCATCCACATCGAAGCTTTGTCGAGCGAAACTTAACTCTACGCGGTTGAATAAGTTGGCTTGAACGCCACACACATCGAGCTGGTAGTCTTTCAGGCTAGCTCGGCTACAAAACCCGCTCGCCGCCCATTCATCTTCCGAAGCATATCCTGCAAGCTGCGCCCACGGCACAATGCCACCACCTGCACTACCCTCAACCTGTGACACCCCGGGAGTCGCTAGTAACTTTCCTGTTGCGGCGTAAGTTGGTCCGCACACTATTAAGCACACGGTAAAAACATTAGCCCACTTCATTATACCTCCCCAACCACAGGTCAAAGTCTGCGGCTTTGAGTGGCTTACTTAGATAGTAACCTTGTGCATAATCACACTGCATTGACTCAAGTAGCTCAAGCGATGCTTTGTCTTCAACGCCTTCCGCGACCACGCTAAAACCAAGTTGGTGACCAAGCGTGATGGTGGAGCGCACAATAAACTGGTCTTTTTCCGATTGAGCGAGCTTTAAAATAAATACCTTGTCGAGCTTCAGCTCATCAATAGGCAACATTTTTAATCGACCAAGGGAAGTTTGACCCACACCATAATCATCAAGCGAGACCTGCACGCCAAGCTGTTTGAGCGCTTGAAGAACCGCAATGCCTTTTTCCTCATTCTCAATCATGTCTCGCTCAGTAAGCTCTATGGTGATCAACTCAGGTTTGACGTTATATGTATCTAGTAGCGTCTTAAGATGAGACAAGAAGTTTTTATCTGCGATGTCTTGTGCCGATACATTAATAGCCGCCTTGATGCGTTCACCTTGGCGTACCCAATTAGCAACTTGTGACACCACAGTCTTTACTACCCACTGAGTTAACTCAACAATCAAACCTGATTGCTCGGCAAGATCGATAAATAGTTCGGGCGACACCCATTCGCCATTTTTACGTTGCCAACGAATGAGAGACTCAACCTTATCGATACGATTGGTTTTCATATTTAGCTTTGGTTGATAGGTCATAAAAAGCTGACCATCATCGTTGGCAATAGCGTGTTTTAGTTCATCAATAATTTGCAGGCGCTCTAGGTGGGCTTCATCTTCACCTGATTGGTAGTAGTAAACATCATGACCATCGTGCGCTGCAGTATCAACTGCGATCAAAGCCCGGCGAACAACATCCTCGGGAGTATGCGCTTGTTTGGGGTAATGCACTACGCCGATACTAAAGTGAAGCGAAATATCTAATCCCTGCACAGTGTAGGGCTTGCTCAGGCCTTGATTTAGCATCTCAGCACATTCAACAATACCAAGCACAGCACTTTGCGGATCGGCACACGCACTCGCTGGATGTGCAACTAAAAACTCATCACCACCAAGCCTAACATTCAATCCGCCTTCTGCTGTATTGATCTCCGCTATCCGTTTCGCCACGGCTTTAATGCAATCATCTCCTACCCGAGGGCCGAGCTTGTCATTGATATGGCGTAATCCCTTTATGTCTATGGCAATAAAGTAATACTCTGCACCACTGCTGAGCATACTATGTAGTTTATCCAAAGCCGCATTACGATTAAAAAATCCAGTTAAATGGTCATGACTGGCTTGAAAGCGGATCTGCTCTTCACGCTGTTGAATGTCTTCGCCCATATCATTAAAAGCGTCAACGAGCTGGCAAATTTCTTGGGTAGGTCGAGCCTCTTCTAGCTTGGCTGAGTAATCCCCTTTAGCAAAGCGTTTTGCCAACTCAGTAAGCTTACTAAGCGGTGTCGTAAGATTCTTGGCAACAATACCACTGGTGATAAAACCAATAAGGATAGTACCTAGGGAGAGTAAAATAATGGTCAACACCATTTTATCGAATTCTTGATACTGAGTAGTTAAATCCGCACTGAGTACCAAACTCACCGGGTTACTTGCAAGAGAAGGTAAACTCACCTCTGCACTTTCATATACCGGATATTGGTTAAGCCACCGTGTCGTTTTTTGCGCCGCTAAGAAAGTAAATAAATCACCACCAAGTG
Source organism: Pseudoalteromonas sp. NJ631 (assembly GCF_000276645.1). NCBI lineage: Bacteria > Pseudomonadati > Pseudomonadota > Gammaproteobacteria > Alteromonadales > Pseudoalteromonadaceae > Pseudoalteromonas > Pseudoalteromonas sp. NJ631. Next base: position 27,293 of record NZ_AKXJ01000010.1, on the reverse strand, counting down.
CAAGAGTAGTCAGCGAACTTGCTTTTAGGTTATCAGCGGCACCAACAAAGCTCGTTTCCATTCCTGTCAGCTCTTTGAGCTCTAGCGCCACAGCAGATCCAACCTCAAAGCCAATAATTGAGTATGCAATCGTTCTAGGTGCGCGCACAGGCAAAATAATCACTTGATACAACTGCCCACTAAGCACCACAAAAGCTGAGTGGTCGGTATGGCTTTGCAACGCTTGCATCCAAGTTCTGGTATCGCTCGGGAAGTCGAGTCCTTCTCTGTTTGCGGAGATCAGGTCGCCTTTCACATCCAGCAGCAGCATTAAGTCGGCATCAATACGGCGAGAGTGATTAAGCAACACACTACTGATGGTTTGTGCGTCTCTTGTCGCGACCGCCTGTTTAAAGCCAAAATCAGCGGTCAGTACAGTCGCCGCGGTAACCAATAGCTGCTCTCGCGCTTTTAAATATTGTTGATAAACATTTTGTGCCACTTGAATTTTTCTTTGCACTTGCGCTTCATTGAATTTACTTGTGGACCACCAAAAACTTGCCAAGCTCATCCCCGCCGTGACAAGGATAAGCAAAATACAGAGACTAATTATTTTATTTTTAAAGCTGTTATTCATTCATGTTGTCCAAAGCGCTCGCCAAAGGTATTACGCGGCGCTGGATAAGTTGTTTTTATTGTTACGGACATTGGCGCCGTTGTGTTCACTATTTGTACGGTTTGCCGACTATCTATGTCATTATCTTGATAAGGATGCCATACCGTTACTTGTTTTGTAGAATTCGGCAAAGTCACCAATCCATTCGCATCAGATACCAATACTTGCTTGTCATCTGCAATGTAAATATAGCCCACCATAGAGTCGTGAATGTTACAACCTAACACCACTACACCAGCGTTTTCAAACTTAAGCGGTTGATTTGGCGTGCCAGCGTATAGCTTTAGCTCAAAAGGTTTTACCGCAGAAAACGAATAAACGTGATGACGGATATCATCGCTATTGGGAAAATTAACCAATTGTCCTTTTTGGATGGTAAGAATGAAAGGAACAAACTGTTTATTGATTTGATCCATAACCGCCACTGCTTTTGCTGCTGACTCGACAGGCTCGTCCGTCAATTCAACAACGGCATGCTGCAAGGGCTTGCCGCTGCCATCTAGCACTGTTAATTGCCCGGCATTTGCGCAGTTTGAATCTAAAAGGAATAAAAAACAAAAACTTAGTAGGAGTAGAACAGACGTTCGCATATCTGACTCTATTTTTTTGCAACAATTAGGTTAAGTAAAAGAGACCTTGCAATGAAAAGCAAGTGAATTGAGGAAATTGCCCTAATAAACTTGTCTATCAGGGCAATTGAAAAATAATTAATCTATTAAACCGTACTGCTTATCAAGAATATCAATAACTTCTTGGCGAGGATCAGCAGGGATCGTTAGTTCACGACCAACGATTTTACTTGCGATCCCAACGTAAGTTTCGCTTACCGACATCATCACAGCTTCTGGCAAAAGATAATCGCGAGCAAGCGCTTCTCGCTCAGGCATGCGATCTTTATTAAGCAGCACATCGCTATCTGGTACATTGTTTATCAATAGCTGGCGGAAACCTTCTTTTGAGTTTTCAACGATCTTACCATCGCGATAAGCAGGGCCATCCCAAATACGTGACGAGTCAGGCGTACCCACTTCATCAATGTAAATTAGGCGCTCTTGGCCGTCTTTATCTTCAACGTAACCAAACTCAAATTTAGTATCAACAAAGATCTGATCAAGCTTCTCAAGCTCTTTACTGATCAGGGCAAAGCCCTCGGTTAGCAACTGCTCGTACTTATCCACATCTGCCGCAGATTTAAAGTTGAACGCCGCAAGGTTATCTTCGATGTTTTTACGAGAGATATTTACGTCATCCACTTCTGGTACGTCTGCTAAACCTTTGATGATCCCTTTGGTTGATGGTGTGATTAAGACATTATCTAGTTTTTGATTGGCCTCTAAACCTTCTGGTAATTGCAAGCCACAAAACTCCCTTACGCCCTTTGCGTAATCGCGCCACATACTGCCGGTAATATATTGACGCGCAATCGCTTCAACTCTTACCGTACTGGCTTTACGCACAATCCAAACATAAGGATGTGGAATATCAACAATGTGATTACCTGCAAGGCCAGCTTTATCAAAAAGTGAAAACCAATGTGAAGCAACGCTGTTAAGCGCAATACCCTTACCAGGTACACCGTTAAGACCATTTTCACCTTGCCAAATACAATCAAACGCTGAAATACGGTCTGAAATGACCATAATTGCCAGCTCTGTACCAACCGGGACTTGATAGCCTTTTTCTTCAATTAAACGTGCACTGTCGGCGTCGGTTAACCAATAAACTGAACGTACTTTACCACTGTGAACCGCACCTTTAGTGCGAATTGGAAGATCGTCATTAACGTCTAAAACTTTGTAGCTACTCATTGTTACTCCAATGACAGGATGCGCCTTGCTAAAGGGCACAAAATAATGAGGGGGTTAGGGTCGCTATAATAGTCGAGCTGAACAAAAATCACAATTTAACTTACACGCTTGTTGTTGAGCTTAACTTAGTTTTGCTTTAGTCATTCTTGTTATACCATCACAACATTATTTGCCAGCGTTGAGGCGTTATGCTTACGATATCTCAATTACAGTTTACATGGCCTAAGTCGAGCACCCCGGTGCTAACCATACCTAAGCTACATATCGCCCGAGGTGAACACGTGTTTTTACATGGTCCAAGCGGCAGCGGTAAATCGACTTTGCTAGGGCTTATTGCCGGCACCTTAGATTGCCAGCAGGGAGTAGTTGAAATAGCAGGTACAAACGCGAGCGCACTGAGCCGTGGCCAACGAGATAAGTTTAGAGCCGACCATATAGGTACTATTTTTCAGAACTTTAATTTGTTGCCCTATTTGTCGCCCATTGAAAACGTTACCCTTGGCTGCGAATTTTCCAAAAAGCGCAGGCAAAACATTTCCTCACAGAATAAATCTCTTGAGCAGGAAGCCAAGATTCTGCTCTCTGATCTTGGTATAGACGAGCACACTCAGCAGCGCAGTGTCGCGGAGTTAAGTATTGGCCAACAGCAGCGCGTAGCCGCCGCTCGCGCATTTATTGGCAGGCCCGAAATCATTATTGCCGATGAGCCAACCTCAGCCCTCGACGCCGACAGCCGTGATGGTTTTATTAAATTACTATTTAGCCAAGCCGCGGTTTACAGTGCATCTATTCTCTTTGTCAGTCACGATAAAAGCTTAGCGCCGTTATTTGATAGGCAAGTAAGCTTGCCTGATTTACAACAAGGAGCGCCGCTATGCTAATCAAACTTGCGTGGAAAAGTACGCTAAACCGAAAAGCCAGCGTTGCCCTAACTCTAGTGACCATTGCAATTAGTGTCATGTTACTGCTGTCGGTTGAGCGTGTACGCCAAGACGCAAAATCCAGCTTCGCGAACACGATTTCTGGTACTGACTTGATTGTCGGCGCACGTACTGGTGATATTCAGCTTTTGCTTTCAAGCGTATTTAGAATTGGTCACGCCAATAATGCCGTACAATGGCAAAGTTACGAGTACATCAAGGCACAACGCGGCGTTGCTTGGAGCATTCCCATTAGTTTAGGCGATAGCCACAAAGGCTTTGCTGTGCTGGGCACAGATGCAAGTTACTTCAGTCATTATCAATACGCTAAAAAACAGCATCTCACCTTTGCCGCTGGTCGACCATTTCACAATGGCCAAGAAGTGGTGCTTGGGGCTATGGTCGCAAAAAAGCTGGGTTATCAGCTAGGGCAAAAAATCGTCATTTCTCATGGCATGGGCAATACCAGTTTCCATCATCATGATGACAATCCGCTGGTTATTTCTGGCATTTTGGCAGCCACAGGAACGCCCGTAGATAAAACACTACATGTGCCGTTAAGTGCCATCGAGAGCATGCATAGCTCAGGCCACAGCAAGCCGTCTCGAATGGTTGCACGAAAACAGGATGCAACGCGCCATGAGCATGAGCATGAGCATGAGCATGACAATAAAAACAATAGCGATCTACTTCACAACCTCGACTCTAAGCCCGGTGATTTAATCGGTTCAACAACACAAATTACTGCATTTTTACTTGGTTTTGACTCGCCACTTTATACCTTACAAGTGCGCAGAAATATTAATCAATATAAAGGTGAGCCTTTACTGGCAATAATGCCGGGGGTGACATTGAGGGAATTGTGGGAAATGCTAGATATTGTCGAAAAAATCTTGCTTCTCATTACCCTTGCTGTGGTGTTGATAAGCTTGCTTGGCATGTTAACCTCATTGCTCGCCACATTGAATCAAAGACGCCGAGAACTCGCTATCCTGCGCTCCGTTGGTGCGCGGCCTTGGCATATTTTTACGCTTCTCATTAGCGAAGCGATTTTTATCACCGTGTTAGGATGTGCTTTCGGTGTAGCGCTTTTTTATGCCTTGCTCATTGCTGCTCAATCCGGCCTACAAAGTCAATTTGGCGTAGTCCTCAGTATCTCAGCGCTCTCAACCTATGAACTCACGCTACTAAGCGTTATTATAGGTGCAGGTACTTTGATCGGCGCCATTCCTGCCGCCCGTGCTTATTTTTACTCGCTTGCCGATGGCATGCAAATTAAAACCTAAGAGGATCAAGATGCAGTTAACCGCACGAACTCACGTTTTTTACTTCATTGCATTCATCACTGCGATGGTATTCAGTGGTATCGCAAATGCGGCACCACCTAAAGAGATATTCTGGGAAGATTTAATTCCAAAAGGGCATGTCCAGATCAGCAATCAAGACGCAGCAAGCCATGATGGCGCCGAACAAAATTGGGTGCAACCTGATTTAGATGCCCCAGTCGTCAAAGAGTTAGATGGTCAACTAGTCAGCTTACCCGGCTTTGTTGTACCACTTGAAGGTGACAGTGAAGTGATCACCGAATTTTTGTTGGTTCCCTACTTTGGCGCTTGTATTCACGTGCCGCCGCCGCCGCCGAACCAAATCGTTCATGTCAAAATCAAAGGTGGTGTTCCGATTGAGAGCCTGTATGATGCAATCACAGTCAGTGGCACGATTAAGGTTTCTACTTGGAAGGGCGACATCGCGCAAACAGGTTATATGATGGAAGCCAAAGGCGTCGCGCCATTTGAGCTCTAAAAGCCATGTAAATCAATAAAAAAGAGTGCCAATACTTAATCGAGCTTGATTGGCACTCTTACCACTGCAAAACATACAATTTTATTTCTGCTATTTGCCCTACTCAGTGGTAGGAACACTGGCATACACCAGTTCGATGAGATTATTCATGGTTCGCGACTTTTGCATATACGCCTTTTCCATATACGCCAGCTCCTGGAGCTCAAATAAGGTACTCTCTACAAGAGAAAACCACTTAGCAGTCGTCTCAGCTATCTCAACCTCTCCGCGACTCGATTTTTTATGTGCTTCATAGAGAATATTTAAGTCGTTATATTGACGTAGATAATCCATATCACCCTCAGTAAATTGTTACCCTTGCTTGCATTTCACACTACAGTAACAAAAGCCTCGCTAAAAAATCTTGTCGAACCAATTTTTCTATTAAAATGATGAAAATAAAGTGAAAAGTATACGTATATTCTCAAGCGATATATCCATAATTGACTAATTTAATTTCCTCTTGCAGAAACATTTTTATTGATTACAATTACAAGTTAACAAAGATTACACATAAAAATAACTTAGATAGAGTGAACATACTCTCCCATACAAGAAAGGATTAAATTGGTGGGCAATCCCAATTTTAAATATAACGGTGACGACCTTAGAAGAATGCGCCTTGCAGCCCAAAAAACCACGCAGCAAATGGCCGACCTTGTTGGTATTACTCGCCAAACATACGAAAACTATGAAAATGGTGTAAGCCGTATACCTTGGGATCACTTTCAAGTTTGGTGTAAATACTGTGATATTGACCTTTCTCCCATTATTAAACAGTTTCAAGCGCTACGGAGCTTAATTAGTGATACACAATTAAGACGCAAAAGCCCGACCTCTCCTGATGCAAAGAAAATGGAAGAGTAAGTAGTCATGTTTTCAGTTGATTTGAGCTGCAAAAGGATAAAAATAATGAAATTTTTAATGCAAAAAAGACTTCAGAAGGTAATAAAAATCAAAAAGTTACCAATATACAGTGCAAAGTCCATTAAAGGTGGCAGCCTAGGAGTAGTTAAACATGACCCTCGAACTTCCTCTATGGCTTTTCATGGCGGAACAGTAGTAGATCCAAAACTAGGCACATAAGCTACTTCAGCTTTACAAAATATTCTCAATAGGTGAGTTTCAGAGTACAGTATTAATGACTTTAACCACTGCAAAAACCTATAAGGAATAGAAGATGATATATGTAAATCAGAAAGGTATGACAAAGACAATGAAAGTAAGAGCACTATCAAAGGCTGAAAATAAACGAGTTTGTGGCGGCAGTCTAGGTGTCATCAAGGATGATCCTAGGGGCTCATCAGTGTCTTCCTCTGATATTAATTTTCTACCTTCAGGATCAAGGAAAGTTAAATGATTAAAACTTGGCACTTCGCCTTGTTAGCAGTAGTAACATGGTTTCTTATTTCACATATTCAAATTAGCTTTGAAGAATATGCATATGTTTATATCATTGTTACTACCTTAATATTTTCATTCTTTTTCAAAGCACAAGAGAATATCAAGCATATCTCCATGGGCTTGGTGTTAGTTATTTCTTTTGAGTTCTTCTCATATTCATTAATCACCGAAAGGTTTTTCCCAGAAAGACCGGCTTATTTTGTAAACTCTTTGATATTTTTACTGCACTTTTTGACTGATCTAATGCTATTTTACTACTTTAAAAATAGAACTAGACTATCCATGATCTTTATAAACAGATTCTTGCCTGAGAAGCGAGAGTTCATTTATATGACTCATGCAGATATTCTGTTGGTCGGTATTTATTTCCTTTTCATGATCGTAGATATTAGCGCATTCATTGAAAACTTAATTCGCAATATGGACTATATATTTGGTATTGCAGAGGAAACTGCTAAGCCATTTTGGAGTTGGAATTGGGTATATCAAAGTTATCCGTACGCTAAAGCAATTTTGCTTGCAGCAGTTGTTACAGTACTCCTAGCAACAGTTTATGTTGAACGTTTTCGTCCTGCGCCAATTAAAGAAAGTGGAGAAGACTCAACGCTTAAAAAATCCGAGCCACAGCATAGGTCATAGTGATCTGTGCTGCTTTTACCCTAAATCAATTGAAGGAATAAACGATGGATTTAAAACTGAACAAAAAGCAACTGAAGTCATTAGCAGGTAGTAAGCTAATTTTGGATAACAACAAGACCCGTGAAATTGGTGGTGGTTGTTCCTACTATTGTAGTCGCGACTTAAACTGTGACACCGATGGCCCAACGATGGCCTGCCCATCTAAGGCGTTAGCGTGTGTTCCTGAGCCAAATACATTACATTGTGATTGCCCAACCAATATGTGCTAGTCACTAACCTGTCGCGACACTATGTCGCGACAACAACCCTGTTATTCTCCGTTCAACTTATACCAATTGTATTAAGTATAGACCTCTGCTTGATACTGCTGAAAACGAATAAAGGCCTGACGAGCGCAGGTGATCAATGCATCTTCTTGTGCACAGGTTAACTCAACCGTATCGATAAATTGAATTAAGTGACGCCACGCACTGCCGCGCCCGGAACCTGGGCCTGCTAAGTAACGCGCACCATACTCACCTGTGACAGGCAAACGCGCCTGCACTTGACGCCCAAGCATCGCGGCCCCAACCTTAGAGCCTTCAACGACATAAAGCGCTCCCAAAGCAGTCGCAAACTCGGTTGAAGTTGTGATAAACGGCGACAAAGACGGCACAGGTAATGTGTGCTGTAAGTCAGCAAAGTCCTGCTCCAACAACCCAAGCCGTCGGCGCGATTTGAGATCGTCAATATGCATAGAGAGTTCACGGTGATCATATAATGCAGCGACATCTTTAAGAAACAGGTACTGAAGAGTCAAAAACTGGAGATAACGCTCAATGCTGGCGAACGGGTCTTTTGCCATAATGCTGCTATCTATACTGTCATGAAGATCTGCAGTACTTGCTTTTAATTTCAATGCACGGCTAGTAAGTGCGCTGGCTGCGGTCATAGGACTTCCTGTAATGTAAAGCGAGGGGAAAATGAATGGACTGTGTTGGCTTTTTGAAAAGCCGCTCCAGCGATTGACACTGGAGCGAAGAGATATATCTAACAACTAGTTAACCTGTGGTTAGTTAGTTGAAGGCAACTCCATAATACCGTCAATCTCAACCTGTGCGCCTTTTGGTAGTTCTTTTACACCAATTGCAGCACGAGCTGGGTATGGCTTTCTAAAATACTGAGCCATGATCTCGTTGACCGTTGCAAAGTTGCTCAGATCAGTTAGGAAGATATTAACCTTAACCATATCTTGTAACTCGCCACCAGCCTCTTCACATACTGCGATAAGGTTTTTGAACACTTGGTGCGTTTGCTCTGCAAAATCTTCAGAAATAAATTCCATCGTCTCTGGTACCAATGGAATTTGACCAGATAAATAGACCGCAGTACCAACTTTTACCGCTTGGTTGTAAGTGCCAATTGCTGCTGGCGCTTTATCTGTTGAAATAATAGCTTTGTTCATTAATGTTCCTTTATTTTTTACGATACACGCGTTGTACATCTGGCATCACTCGAATTCGGCGCATAATATCAGCGACATGAATTCGGTTTTTCACGGTAATACCTAGATCAATCACGTATAAATTACTTTCTTTTTCGTCCGTTGCGATTTCGACAATATTAGCTTGAGTCGTCGCAACCACATTGGTTAATTTAGCCAACGCACCTTGGTGGTTAATAATTTCCACACGCAGCGCCGCTATATATTCTTTCTCTGGGTTGTCTTCCCACTTCACGACGAAGTACTTCGAACGCTCGTTGCGCCAACCCTTAATATTTTTACATTCTTGGCGGTGAACCATTAGGCCTTTGCCTTGGCTCATATATGCTGTGATAGCGTCACCCGGCACCGGACGACAACATTTAGCATAGGTTACCAACATGCCTTCTGTTCCGATTATCGCGGCTTTGGCACGTTTAGCAATATCTTCTACCGCATTATCATCTTGCAGTAAACGCTTCGCTATCAATACGCTCATGATATTGCCACAGCCAATCTCAACCAGCAGCTCCAACAAGGTATTGAGGTTATGCTCTTCAAGTACGTTGTCGATTTGCTCTTGAGCAATATCATCTAGCTTATACTCACCCAATGCCGAGTCGAGCAAACGACGGCCTAGTTGGATCGCCTCTTCTTCTTGTTGGCTCTTGAGGTAATTGCGGATCCCAAGGCGTGCTTTACCCGTTACCACAAAGTTCAGCCAAGTAGCGTTAGGGTGTGCACCTGAGCTAGTAATAACCTCGACAGTTTGACCAGTATCCAACGCTTTACTCAATGGATAAGGCTTACGGTTTACACGAGCACCTACACAGGTATTACCCACATCGGTATGCACGGCATAGGCAAAGTCAACCGCCGTCGCCCCCATTGGTAACTCAACAATGCGGCCATCTGGCGTAAAGACGTAAATTTCTTCTGGGAATAATTCGGTTTTAACGTTTTCCACAAATTCAAAAGACGAGCCTGCACTTTGCTGTAGCTCAAGCAAGCTTTGCATCCACTGACGCGCACGCTGCTGCGCGGTATGGCCGGCATTATCACCTGACTTTTTATACATCCAGTGCGCTGCTACCCCTTTATCCGCCATATGATCCATATCATGAGTACGAATTTGGATTTCTACCGGAATACCGTGCGGGCCTACCAGCGACGTATGAAGCGACTGGTAGCCGTTGGTTTTCGGTACGGCAATATAGTCTTTAAAACGAGTTTCAATTGGCTTATATAAATTATGCGCAACGCCTAGCACACGGTAGCAAGTATCCAAGTTGTCGACATTGATCCTAAAGGCGTAAATGTCCATCACTTCGTTAAACATCAACTCTTTATTCAGCATCTTGCGGTAAATACTGTATAAGTGCTTTTCACGGCCTTTTACTGAGCCTTGAATACCCGCTTCTTCCAGTCTAGATTCAATTTCAGACTGAATATTGCTGATCACTTCTTTACGATTACCACGTGCTTTGGCGACTTCTGAACGTAACGCACGATAGCGCATTGGATATAACGCCTGAAACCCGAGATCTTCTAACTCATTTTTAATATCATGAATACCAAGGCGGTTTGCAATTGGTGCATAAATCTCTAATGTTTCGCGGGCAATTCGACGGCGCTTATCAGGACGCAAAGCGCCTAGCGTTCGCATATTGTGCGTTCTGTCTGCAAGCTTAATAAGGATGACACGAATATCCTGCGTCATCGCCATGATCATCTTACGATAGTTTTCGGCTTGGAACTCTTTTTTATCTTTGAAGCTCAGTTTATCGAGCTTTGACACCCCTTCCACCAACTCAGCGACCGTATCACCAAAGATCTCTGCTAAGTCGTCTTGGCTAAAGTCAGTGTCTTCAATAACATCGTGCATAAGCGCAGCCATGAGTGTTTCATGATCAAGCCTCATGCTCGCAAGGATCTGGGTTACTTCTACTGGGTGAGTAATATAGGGCTCACCGCTAGAGCGCGTCTGTCCCTCGTGTGCCTCACGGGCCACGACATAGGCTTTTTGCACCAAATCGACGTCTTCTGGTGACAAATATTCTGAGATTTTCTTTTTGAGGCCTTCAAACAGATACATTCACACTCCAATGTTTCAGAGAAGCTATACTCGGCGAGTATAAAACGGGTTACAAGCTAGTTACTTAAGAATATACGATGAAACACCAGCAATGCCAATGAACAATTTATGCTACTTGTTAGGAAATTAAAGGCGTTACGCGTTGTTTAATGTGCTGGCGATTTATACCAATTTGCTTAATTTCAATTGCTATAAAACAATAATGCCAGCAAAAAAGCTGGCATTATTGAATCTAGACAGTGGTTGGATTAGCGATTGCCACCAACGATTGCAGCTACTGCAGCAAGCTCTGCAGCTTCTTGGTGTTGCTGCTCTTCACGGTCGATAATATCAAGCGAGTCAGTGGTTACAAAACCTTGCTCAATTTCACGTAGCGCGATTACGGTTGGCTTGTCGTTTTCAGCATCAACCATAGGATCTTTACCGCCTACAGAAATTTGGCGAGCGCGACGCGCTGCTACTAAAATCAAGTCAAAGCGGTTACCAATTTTATCTACTGCATCTTCTACAGTTACGCGAGCCATCGAAGCACTCCAAATTCAGTTCATTATGCAAAAGGCTAGTTTACTGTATGTCTAGCCTTTCGCCAAGTATTGATGGTTAAAAAGTAATTATTTTAGCAAGTCGGCGATAAGTGCTTGATGACGGATAGACTGTGCTTGTTGCTCAAGTCTTGCGGCAATCACAATATGTTCAAGTTCACCGCGTGTTTGCTCAAAGTCATCATTGACAAGAATATAGTCAAACTCGTTGTAGTGTGAGCTTTCTGATTTCGCTTCAGCCATGCGACCTGCGATTACTTCTTGAGAATCTTGGCCACGACCATTTAAGCGCTTTTCTAGCTCCGCAGTTGAAGGAGGTAAAATAAAGATGGTCTTTACTTCTGGCATCAACTCACGCACCTGACGCGCCCCCTGCCAGTCGATATCTAAAAACACATCAATACCAACGGCAAGCTGATCTTCTATCGCTTGTTTTGAAGTGCCGTAGTAATTTTCGAATACTTGCGCCCACTCAAAGAAATCGCCTTTATCGATCAGCTGCTTAAATTCATCAACCGAGACAAAATGGTAATGTACGCCGTTTTCTTCGCCTGGACGAGGAGCGCGCGTAGTGTGAGACACCGACACTTTAATATCGTCGTGCTTTTCCAATAACGCTTTGATTAAACTTGATTTACCCGCACCAGAAGGCGCAGAAAGGATAAACAGATTACCGCGTGTAGGTGATGTCATAGTCATTCTCAACAATTAGTACCGGCCGAGTGGTATTGGTTTACTCAAGTCTGCCGCAGAGCTAAAAGCGGGCATTATACCGAGTAACGTATAAGAATACACTAGGGATGAGAATAAGGAAAAATCGAGGAATAAATTCAGCGTTGTGAGTAACCCAGAAACCTATCACTGTGCTAAATTTATTCCTCTAAAACAGAATGTTATTTTGCCGCGAAAAGCAGCAGCTCCTACCAAGGTATTCGCCCAGTAGGAGCGAGTTCACCGCGCAATCTTTTAACTGCTCGCCGCGTAAAGCATCTCCTACCAAGGCATTCACCCTGTAGGAGCGAGTTCACCTCGCGATCTTTTAACCACTCGCCGCTTAAAGCATCTCCTACCAATGCATTCACCCCGTAGGAGCGAGTTCACCTCGCGATCTCTTAACAGCTCGCCGCGTAAAGCGCCTCCTACCAAAGTATTCACTCAGTAGGAGCGAGTTCACCTCGCGATCTGTTTAAAGCAAATCAGCTACGCTGCTACGTACTTCTTCAGGCCATACACCCACTTGCACTTGGCCAATGTGCTGCTTTTGCAACAACAACATCACTAAACGCGATTGGCCAATACCACCCCCAATGGTTTGTGGTAATTCACCCGCAACTAACTGTTGGTGCCAATCTAAGCTCAAGCGTGCTTCGTCATCGGTTAATTTAAGCTGTCTTGCAAGCGAATCAGGACAAACACGAATGCCCATTGACGAGATTTCAAATGCGTCTTCTAGCACAGGGTTCCAGACCAAAATATCACCATTAAGCCCTTGGTATTTGTCGCACGTTGGCGTTGACCAATCGTCATAATCCGGCGCGCGAACGTCATGAATCTTACCGTCACCAAGCTCACCACCAATACCAATTAAAAATACCGCGCCATATTCTTGAGCAATCGCTTTTTCACGTTGCTTGGCTGTGAAATCTGGATACATAGTGCGTAATTCTTCACTGTGCACAAACGTAATTTTCTCAGGAAGGAATGCAGCAATACCAAACTCATCCTCAACCACTTTTTCAGTTGCTTTAATTGAGCGATAAAGAGTTTCTACCGTTTCTTTTAATTTTGCCAGCGAACGCTCACTGTTTTCGCAAATCACCTTTTCCCAGTCCCACTGATCCACATAGACAGAATGGATTGGCGATAGCTTATCTTCGTCAGGGCGTAGTGCTTTCATATGCGTATAGAGGCCTTCGCCTTTAGCAAAACCATAATCGCCTAGTGTTTTACGCTTCCACTTAGCAAGTGAATGCACTACCTCAAACTGCGCATCCGGTAGCGTTTTCACTTTTACCTGTACCGCCTGCTCGTGGCCACTTAGATTGTCTTGAATACCGTCGCCCAAACGCGCCAAAATAGGCGCTTGTACTTCAACTAAACCCAATTGCTCGGTTAGCTGTGCTGAAAATACTTGTTTTACTCGTGCTATCTGTTTTTGTGTCTCTTGATACTTGCTCAACATGGTTAGGTCCTCATTCCCGAATTTGTCGTTTTGTTGAGTCTATATTTAAAGAAAGCGACACAAATATCAATAAGCCGCAACAAAAACACCTTTACACAATTATTTTCATCAAAAATATGCTATAAATTTTATATAAACGACAATTGTTAATGGATATTTACATGGAAAATTATGAGATCGACAATCTGGATAGATCCATCCTTCACGCTTTAAAAGAAAATGCACGGACACCCTATGCGGAATTAGCAAAAAGATTTGCTGTTAGCGCCGGTACCATCCATGTTCGGGTCGAAAAAATGAAGCAAGCGGGGATCATTGAAGGGACTCAAGTGAGCATTAATGCCAAACGACTTGGTTATGATGTCTGCTGTTTTATCGGAATAAACTTAAAACATGCTGGCGACTACCCGGGAGCCATTGCACGTTTAAAAGAATTTGAAGAAGTTGTTGAGGCCTACTACACCACGGGCAATTACAGCATTTTTATCAAGGTGATGGCACGCTCCATCGACCACCTTCAAGATGTGCTAATCAATAAAGTGCAAACCATTGAGTCGATCCAGTCAACCGAAACACTAATCTCGCTGCAAAACCCAATTCAGCGCACCGTTATGCCCTAGCTTCTTTTTTGTTATAATCGCGGGAATTTTTTGATTAGAGTAGTAAGTAGATGGCCGAGAATAGATTCCATCGTGTAAAAAGCGTATTAGATAGACGCCAAACCGACCTCACAGTGTGCCTAGATGAAGTACATAAGCACCATAACCTGTCAGCGATTGTGCGTACCGCAGACGCGGTTGGCTGTCACCACGTACACGCAGTATGGCCACAAGATCAAAGACGGTTAACAAACAATACCTCTGGCGGCAGCAAAAATTGGGTTGAAACCCATATGCATGAGCATATCGACCAAGCTGTTGCGACAATCCGTGAACAAAACCCAGGTGTACAATTATTAGCAACCAACCTGAGCGATAGCGCCGTTGATTTTCGTGAAATTGATTACACCAAACCTACCGCTATTATAGTGGGTCAAGAGCGTTTAGGGATCTCAGAGCGCGCACTTGAGCATGCTGATCAACACATCGTGATCCCAATGCAAGGTATGGTGCAATCACTCAATGTGTCTGTTGCTGCAGCGCTTATTTTATACGAAGCGCAGCGCCAAAGAGATGCAGCAGGACTGTACAAACGTACAGATATGATGGATCCTGTGGTAAAACATAAGTTACTATTTGAAGGATGTCACCCAATCATTGCAACCCGCTGTCGCGAAAAAGGGCTACCTTACCCGGCACTTGATGAGCACGGTGAAATCGTTGCAGACGACGCTTTTTGGGACATTCTTAAGTTTACACAGAAGAAATAAATAACGCGGATCGCGCTAGAGGATTAGCATGTCGACACCAAATTTGGCCACTTATCCAATCACCGAATTAAAAGGCGTAGGCCCAAAAGCGGCCGAGCGTTTGGCCAAACTTGGCATTCAATCGGTGCAAGACATGTTATTTCACCTTCCGCTACGCTACGAAGACCGTGCGCGTACCTATCCTATCTGCGAGCTGCAAGCGCATAGCCATGTCAGCATTGAAGCCGAGATTGAACGCAGCGAAATCACGCAAGGCAAACGCCGCATGTTGGTGTGTTATGTTAATGATGGAACGGGGCGGATCGCGCTGCGCTTTTTCAACTTTAATGCGGCACAAAAAAATGCCATGCAAGCGGGCAAAGTGATCCGCTGTTTTGGTGAGGTTCGCCGTGGTCACTATGGCTTTGAAATGGCGCATCCAGAATACAGCATCAAAGAGACGCGCTCTGCACCGAGCGATCCGAGTCTTGCGACGCTTACCCCAGTGTATCCTACCACCGAAGGATTAAAGCAACTGAGCATTCGGGCAATTGCCGATCAAGCCGTTGAGTTACTGCGCAAATATGATGTACCAGACTATTTACCAGCGCAATATCGGCCATCGCAGCAAAGCGTAAAAGAGGCGCTGTTATTACTCCACCGTCCACCACAGGAAGTGGATTTAGCGCAATTAGAGCTCGGGCAACATCCCGCGCAAGCACGTTTGGCGTTTGAAGAGTTATTGGCGCAAAACCTCAGCTTGCTTAAGCTTAGGCAAAAAGGCCAAGCGGTAAAAGCGGTTGCACTACCGCCCACCAATCCACTTGAAGCTCAGTTTTTGTCGGCTTTGCCATTTGCCCCCACCAATGCCCAAAGTCGAGTAGTGGCAGAGATCAAAGGCGATTTACAACATCCCTACCCCATGATGCGATTGGTGCAAGGGGATGTTGGCTCAGGAAAAACGCTTGTGGCAGCGCTTAGCGCGTTAACGGCTATCGCGCAGGGTTATCAAGTAGCACTGATGGCACCCACTGAGATCCTATCCGAGCAACACGGCATCAACTTCCTTAATTGGTTTGAACCTATGGGCATAGAAACCGTATGGCTGGGTGGTAAAACCAAAGGTAAGGAACGCACTCATGCGCTTGAGCGTATTGCTTCAGGGCAAGCACAGATGGTGGTCGGCACCCATGCGCTATTCCAAGAGCAAGTACAGTTTTCTAACCTTGCGCTTATCATTATCGACGAACAACATCGTTTTGGTGTGCATCAGCGCCTAGCGCTGAGAGAAAAGGGAAAGTTTGGCGATTGCTATCCGCATCAGCTGGTGATGACTGCAACCCCAATCCCGAGAACCTTGGCAATGACGGCCTATGCAGATCTTGAAACCTCAATTATCGACGAGCTACCACCGGGCAGAACACCAATCGCGACCGTCGCCGTGCCAGACACTAGACGCAATGAAGTGATCAAAAAAGTACAAAAGGCCTGTGTTGAAGATAAACGTCAAGTTTACTGGGTATGTACGCTGATAGATGAGTCGGAGGCGCTACAATGTCAGGCCGCAGAAGACACCGCCAAAGCACTTGCTGAAGCCTTGCCAGAGCTTAATATCGCGCTGGTGCATGGCCGTATGAAAGCCCAAGAAAAACAGGCCATCATGGACGAGTTTAAACAAGGTCATACCCATGTGCTGGTTGCCACTACCGTGATTGAAGTGGGCGTGGATGTACCCAATGCTAGCCTTATCATCATTGAAAACCCTGAGCGTTTGGGTCTTGCACAACTTCACCAATTGCGCGGCCGTGTTGGTCGCGGACAAATCGCATCACATTGTTTACTGCTTTATCATGCGCCACTGTCGGTCACTGCGCAAAAGCGTTTGGGAGTGCTTAGAGAAAGTAACGACGGATTTGTCATCGCTGAGCGCGACCTTGAGATCCGCGGCCCGGGTGAAGTACTTGGTACAAAACAAACAGGTTTGGCGGAGCTAAAAATTGCCGATCTTAGCCGTGATAAACATTTATTACCGCAAGTGAGAAGCCTCGCTTTTACCGTGCTTAAAAACCACAGCGATATTGTTGACCCGATTATCTGGCGCTGGATGGGTGATAAGAGCGAACTAGCCATGGCGTAAGCCTTAAACATCAAATGTCGCGAGATAAACTCGCTCCCACTAGCGCGTTTTGTAGGTCGAGATTTATCTCGACAGCATAAGCTGAAACGTCGGAGCCGCTTTACGCGGCGAGCAATTAAAAAATTGCGAGGTAAACTCGCTCCCACTAGCGCGTTTTGTAGGTCGAGATTTATCTCGACAGCATAAGCTGAAACGTCGGAGCCGCTTTACGCGGCGAGCAATTAAAAAATCGCGAGGTGAACTCGCTCCCACAGAATGAGCCAGCTCCCACAAAATAAACTCGTTCTCATAACTCTCTCATACAAAATAACCCATCGCGCTACGCTTGCTTCTTTTATCAAAGCTTGGCTACCATCTCGCTACATCAACTAAAAAGACTCAAAAATGAATCCTTTACTACGTGCTGTATGCTCCACCTTAGCTGCTTGCGTGGCATCAATCGCCTCAGCAACAGCAGTTTACCCAGATGTACCAGAGCAGATTAATCCATCCGCCAAATACGTTTTTTACTCTCATGGCTATATCGTTGAAGGTGATAATGAAACACCTATTCATAAGCGCTGGGGTAAATATGACTTTCCAGCCATCAAACAAGCATTAAGCGACGATGCCTATACGCTAATTGCTGAGCACCGACCTAAAGGCGTCGCACCAGAAACGTATACAAAAACCTTGGTTAGTAAGGTCCGCAATTTACTGGATGCGGGCGTCAGCGCCAGCAACATTACGCTCGTGGGGTTTTCTCGTGGTGGTGCATTAACGATAATGGCAAGTGATACATTAAAAAATGATGCTATTCACTACGTGGTACTAGCTGGCTGCGCTGGGCTTATCAAAAGTAAAACCGAAATTCAGCTCTACGGCAAGGTGTTGTCTGTTTACGAAACCTCAGATCAAGTAGGTTCTTGCGATTTTGTGAAAGCCCGCTCAACAAACCTCAAAAGCTTTACAGAGCTTTCTATTTCAACTGGAAAAGAACACGGCGCTTTCTATCTCCCGAGAGACGAGTGGTTAAAGCCCGTTAAAAGCTGGATTTTAAAACACTAAACCATTAGCACGTCGCTATAACAATGACGCGCCGTGCTGAGTCTTCCTTCAGAACCTATCTACACACAAAATTCCTATTTTAAAAACAAAACTCTGTTTACTTATTGCACTTTTAAAATTGCTCTCTATAATTGAACCTTATTCGAATGACATTCGAATGAGGTTCAAGCTCTAAGGAGAAACGATGGCACCGGCACCTAAATATGATAAAGAAACCCAGCAACGCATGATTTTAAACGCTGCGGAACAATGCATTAATGAGTCTTCAGTCACTGACTTTACGATGGCAAAAGTCTCTTTGCTTGCAGGATTGTCTATGGGCTCAATCTATAAGTTTGTGCAGACCAAAGAAGACCTAGTAATGGCGCTAGCCTATGAGTCTTTTACCCATACATCCAGTGTTTTTAAGCAAGTATTGTCGTTACCACTTAGCACGCCAGAACGCATGCTCGCGGTGTGTCTTATCTCGCCACACAAGCTAAAACGCTTCTCTTTTGATTATGAATTACAGTCCTACTCTACCAATGAGGCGGTGATCAAAAGGGCTTCTGAGTTTTGGACCAATAAAATTATCAAATCCTGTGACGGTTGTGAAAACGTGTTTAAACAAGCGCTGATTGATGGCATTGAAGCAGGTGAGTTGCAAGCTACACCAGATCTACACGACATGATAGAAGAAATTATCATCACCGGATGGGCGCTTACCGTAGGATATGAGCAAGTATTGCGCGTACAACAAACTAAACAAATTGTTGAGGGCACGGCTTCATTGCTCACACCACTTGAGCTTAATGACCCTGTTATTCGCAGCACGGTGCGATTACTTAACAGTTATCCATGGCAACAACCTATCACTCAAGATTCTCTGGTACGCATAGAGAAAGAATTGCAAGCGCTCGAGCTTCGTTAACTTAAGGAAATCACAATGAATATCAAACGTTGGCTTATGGCCGTTGTCATCATTCTCATCGTTATTACCAGCCTTGGTTTTGTGAAGTTTACACAAATCCAAGCGGCGATCGCCTTTGGGGAATCTTTCCCGGAGCCCTCGGCTTCGGTAAAAAGCACGTATGTATCAACCACTGAGCATATTAAATCGGTTAAGGTTGTAGGTCAGCTCCATGCCAAGCGCACCGTCACTATTAGTAACGAGTATCCAGGTCTTATCACTTACGTCGGTTTTAAACCCGGTGAACAAGTGGAAGCGAACCAAATATTGTTGCGCTTAGATAGCAGCATTGATGAGGCAAATCTATTAGCGGCTAAAGCTCGAGTAAAGCTTGCTAAATCAACCTATCAACGGGTTGCCAAATTACTAGAACAAAAGCGGATCAGCCCAGATGAGGTGGACAAAGCCGAAGCCGAGGTGGCAATTAATCAGGCAGACGTAAAACGACTAACCACATTAATCGAGAAAAAAACCATTCGTGCCCCTTACCCGGGTCAAACGGGGTTAGAGCAATATCAGGTTGGTCAATTACTTGATGCCAATAGCGAAATCACTTTCCTAGTTGGGTTAGATGAGAGCATTTGGGTGGATTTCAAAATTCCACAAACCTTACCACAACCTAACTTAGGCGAAGACGTTAACGTAGCAATTTCTAATACCAGCGGCCAAAAGCCTGCTCGCGTATCAGCCAAAATGCCAATGGTCGATGTCGCATCGCGTCAACAAAGTTATCGTGCTGAGCTACAAAACAGCGATGGCACACTCAGCCACAACCAAATGGTGTTAGTCAATGTACCAACCGAGGTCGTGAGCGCCGCAGTAGTGCCAACCAATGCGATTACTCGTAATCACTTTGGTGAATTTGTTTATGTACTTGAAAAGGACGACAGCCAAAATTGGCGGGCAAAACCGGTAAAAATCACATTAGGCGATAAGGTCAACGATCAGCAACTTGTACTATCAGGCCTTAGCGGTGGTGAATTTATTGCTGCTGAAGGCGCATTTAAGCTACAAGAAAACTTACTGGTTTATACCGATCAGGTTGCCGCTGTTGATGGCAATAACGGAGGCCAGTAATGAGCGCATTACACGAAAATAAGCCGTCTATCATGGATATTTTTGTTAACCGGCCGGTACTGGCGATCGTGGTGTCATTGCTTATTGTACTAGCAGGTTTTAATGCCGCCCGAGATATATCGGTGCAGCAATATCCAAAAATAGAAAGTGCCTCACTGGTGATCAGCACTGTCTATACGGGTGCTGCGGCGGACGTTGTAAAAGGCTATGTTACCGAGCCTATCGAGCGAGTCGCTTCTACTGTTCCGGGTGTCGACTATGTAGACTCAATAACTACCTCGGGACTTAGCAAAGTCACCGCTTGGCTTGAGCTTAATCACAGTACCACCGACGCCTTGGCTGAGCTGACTACCCGATTAAACCAAATTAAGTTTGAGTTACCCAGCGGAGCAGAAGATCCAGCCATTCAAATCGTACGTGCCGACAGCCCATATGCGGTATTCTATCTCGATGTAGAATCTCAAGGTCTGCCACGTAATAACGTGAGCGATTATTTGATCCGTAATGTTGTCCCTTCTATGTCTGATATTCCCGGTGTCCAAAAAGTGACACTGGAAGGTGGCCGCGATCCAGCAATGCGAATTTGGCTTGATACCGAAAAACTCGCTATCTATGGCGTAAGTGCTAGCGATGTATTTACCGCGCTACAAGCAAACAACACCATTGCCACCTTAGGTTACAGTGAAAATAACAGACAACGCATCGACCTGATGGCCAATACCTCGTTAAAAACGGTAGCTGATTTTAACAACCTAGTGGTAAAAGAAATCGATGGCACGCAACTCAAGCTTGGTAACATCGCCACGGTAGAACTCGGTGAAGCCGAAGGCATGGTAACCGCACGCCTTGATGACCACGATACGGTATTCTTAGCGGTGTGGGCATTACCGGGTGCCAATGAAATCGATATTGGTGATGCCCTGTATAAAAAGATTGATGAGATTAATACCATCTTACCCGACGGCATGCATTTAAGAATTGGCTACGATGGCACGCTTTATATGCGTGATTCCATAAAAGAAATCTTCACCACACTTGGGGAAACCGTCCTACTCGTGGGGATTGTTGTACTCGCGATGATGGGCTCGTTTAGAACCGCCATGGTGCCGCTGGTTACTATTCCTATCTCGATTTTAGGCGCAATCGCGGTGATCTCAGCAATGGGCTTCTCACTCAACCTACTGACTATTTTGGCTATCGTGCTTTCTGTTGGTTTAGTAGTGGACGATGCAATCGTGGTGGTTGAAAACGTTGCGCGTCATATGCGCGAAGGCAAACCCAGATTACAAGCCGCGCTTATCAGTTCACGTCAATTACTCGTCCCAATAATTGCCATGACGCTGACCCTTGCAGCAGTCTACGCGCCAATCGGATTTTTAACAGGTTTAACGGGGTTCTTATTCCGAGAGTTCGCGTTCACTTTAGCCATTGCGGTATTAATCTCTGGACTGGTTGCTATTACCTTATCGCCCATTATGAGTGCTTACGTTAACCCTGAAGGCGGTAAAGAAGGTAAATTAACGCAAAAGGTCAATGGCTATTTTGATCGATTACAAGCGTTCTATTTTCGTGCGCTCGATACCTTGTTTAAGTGGCGACCACAGGTCTTTTTTGTCGCTATCGTGTTCTCTTTATTGTCGGTGCCGTTTTACCTGTTATCACAAAAAGAGTTAGCCCCCATCGAAGATCAAAGCAGTATTCAAGTCGTAGTGGAAGCACCACCTGAGTCTTCTCAAGCTTATACGTCAGCGAAAATGAATGGCACAGCCGAGGTCATGAACGCCACTGAAGGCGCTGAGTTTACTTGGCAGATTATTACGGCGGCAGCGGGTTTTGGTGGTGTAGAGCTTGCACCATTTGATGAGCGAGAAAACTCAGTACACGACTTGCTATACGATCTATACGGCCGGTTAGGCAGCGTGACTGGGCTAAGTTTATTCCCTATTCTACCAGCATCGCTTCCTACCGCAGGACAGTTTGACGTTGAAGTAGTATTCCGTGCCAGTGACGACCCAACCGCGATGAAGCAGTACGCCGATGAGATTATTCAACGGGCAACCGCCAGTGGCAGCTTTATGTTCGTCAATACCGACCTAAAAATCGACCTGCCGCAAGCCGAGCTCGAAATCGACCGAGAGCTGGTTGCAGACTTAGGTCTCAGTTTGTCGTCGGTAAACGAGCAACTTAGTATTTATATGTCGAATAATTTTGCCAACTACTTCAACAAAGAAGGTAAAGCCTACCGCGTCATTCCCATTGTGGGCGATGGCGAAAGGTACAATCCTGAGAACATTCTTAATATGCAAGTAAGAACCGATGCTGGCGATCTTATTCCAATTTCAGCGTTTGCTACCTTACGCACCTTTACAAGCCCGAGAGTGCTTGGCTCGTTCAACCAGCAAAACTCGTTTAGAATATTGGCAGGCACGCTACCACACATTACCAAAGAGCAAGCGCTCACACAGGTAGAGGAAATTGCAGCAGACGTTTTACCTAGTCACTACTCAATTGACTACGCTGGCGAATCAAGACAGCTAAGGAAAGAAGGCAATACCATGGTTGGCGTACTTTTGTTTGCCATGATAGTGGTGTTTTTCTTACTGACGATCCAGTTCAACAGCTTTAGAGATCCGCTCGTGGTACTACTCGGCTGCGCACCGCTGGCACTCGCAGGTGCATTGATGCTACCGTTTTTATCACTCACGACAGTCAACATTTACAGTCAAATCGGTCTAATTACGCTCATCGGTTTAATAGCCAAAAATGGCATCTTGATTGTTGAATTTGCGAACCATTTACAGCTTGAAGGTAAATCGAAATTTGAGGCGGTAAAAGGGGCTGCGGCCACACGACTGAGACCCATCCTAATGACTACAGGTGCAACCGTGCTTGGTCACTTCCCGTTGGTCTTGGTAACCGGCGCAGGCGCAGAAGCGCGCAACAGCATAGGTATTATCTTAGTCGCAGGCATGCTCATCGGTACTTTCTTCACTTTGGTTGTCTTACCGCTACTTTATGAAAAGCTAGCCAGCGATCACCGTGGCGAAGCCGAAACCATTGAAACCTACCCTGAAGCGCAGTTGGTAGGCAAAGTAAGTATGATGTGATAACTGACCAACAACCAAAAGGACACTAAGTGCCATACTTAGTGTCCTTTTTGATTGGTAAAACCTTTCTTTTGATAAGCCGGAATTTATTCCAATCTATAGCCGCTTTTGAGCGTGATTTGGGCTGTGAACAGACAATAAAGTTTGCCCGTTAGCGGCTTTTAAAACAATAGAGTTTGTCCTTACGTTGTTATACATCCCCGTATAGCAACTATTATTCTGTGTGAGCAAGCCATAGAATCATAGTTGCAAATTACACATTGTTTTTTCCAGTTCACGTAACACAATGAATGGCCAATTTGGTGCACTATACACAGTTGTACTGGGGTTTTCGGGTAAACCGCCAAGGAGCTGAACGATGAATTTGTCTCATATTAGCATTCAACATTTCCTTTCAACGAGTAAAGAAAGCCATTTACACAAATAGTTGAACACTACCCTTCGGTGTACTATTTCACACAACTTTTAGACTGACGGGATGCTTGCAGAACGGCCTGCGGTATATCAGAGGCCATTCTTTTGTCTCGCTTGCGTTGCTGATAGTCTCTGAACGTATTGCTTTGTAATCCCATTAAGTCGCGAAACAGTTTTGTTGAGCCTTTACTACCTCCAGCAATCAATAGCCCGGTCATAACAAAACCAAATGGATGAGTACTAGGGGCATTTCGGATGGCCTGTAACAGGTCGATATCACAATAGTAAGTGGTGACGATTGACAGCACTGAGGCAATGAGTGGTTTGATGGTAAGCAGGTTGTCTGGCTTATCTTCCACCATGCCGATAAAAAGCGGGGACTCAAATAGTAATGCGAGCACTCTCTCCACCAACATAGATAGAATGATCACTATCATTAAACAACTGAAAATGAGGTCCCAGTTAATAGTTATCGAAGTCATAGCATTGTCTCAATTTACGCTCTAAGTAGTTGTTCAAGAATAGGAATATGTGCCAATCCTATTTGTTCACAGGCACTGAAAAATTGCGCTCTTTCCTCTTCGAGTGTACTTTTTAGGTTACTCAGGAAATGAAACAAGGCATTGTGAGCCGGAACGTTTTTGACACTTTCCCACCAAATTTTTCCGTAGTCTTCCAAGGGGCGGATACCACTACTGGCGACAACAAAGAAAAGGTAGTTAAGCGGCCCAAGAAGATCATACGACGAAGTATCGAGTTGCCAGTTGGGCCGCCTCATGAGGCTCGCAAGATCTGATGTCTGCCGATCATTTGGGTGGGCACTACCGGGATTGGCAAGATCCCGTATTGCTCTTCGTTGATTATCCTTGGCAATCAGGTCACCTATCAACCAAGTAAAATCTTCTGGCGGTGTCTGATAGGCGTAATACCGGCAAGTCAGCCCAATAACATCACAAATGTGTTCATTAATACCCTGATGCTCCAGACCTTGTCTGAGCATACTGTCTTTCTCAAGCACTATATGGGTAAGTTCATGCACAATGACATCAATAGCAAATGCCATGTTATTTAAGCTGGTGTCACCTGAGCCAAGCACCAGGTAAGGCTTATCCCACATGGCAACATTGCTGAAAATGTCATAGTTAACTAAACATTTGACATCAACGTCCGTTGTATCGACATTCAATTCGGATTCGAAAAATGCCTCACCGTATTCAAGGCTCTCGTAAGCAAAGTTGACTTCGGCTGCTTGTGCCTTCGGCCAGCCTTTTTTGCGCCTCAATACCGCATCGCTGTATTGAGAGCTTTGATAAAGGTTGTAAATATTAATATCCAAGCAGCTTTATCCTAAGGCAATAGCGCCAGGCGTCGCTGATACTCCTCAACTTCAAGTTGGGCTTTACGCAAGTTTGCGTTTGCCGTGGCCAGTTCAGTGGCATCTTTGGCATTGCCAATTGCAATGGTTGCCAGCTCAACTTGCTTTTCCGCTTCAAACAATTTTACCTTCAGATCGAACTTGGCTTGTGTATTAGTCTCTTTCTCTGTCGCTGCGGTCGCAGCAGCCGCAGCCTTGGTGGCAGGGTCATATTTACCTTTGAGATAATCTTTCAGTGGGTCTTTTGATGCGCCTAAAATAGTGCCAAGTGCTTTGAAAAACTTATTGCCTTCTTTGACTTCTACGATTTCAGCAAAAAGCTCAAAATGGCCGCCGTATTTAGCGACTTCGCTTACTTTCTTTTTGACACGAGTTACTTTGTTTTCATGCTTTTCAAGAGAATCCATTTTGGGACCAATTGCCTTTAAGGCTGCAAAAGATTCGGCATTGCGTGTCGAAGTATCAGTAAGCTTGAGTAGTTTTTTCTCCGCTTCGCTTTCTTTGCCAGCCTGATTGACTACCAGCGAGTGTTTAAGGGTTTCTTCGGTTGAAAATTTAGCCTTTTTATAGGCGGTGTCATAGGTTGCTATCGCGACATGAGATTCATCCTTCCAGGGGATATCCTGACACTTGATATTGGTGGCAAGATTCTTCAAATACGGATCGGTAACCTGATGGTTTTTTCGGACATCCGGATACAGATTATAGTGATAAGCGTCGAGACACAGTTCACGCTGCAAAGCATTGACTTCCGAGATGGAGGATTTTAAGTCTTCAATCAATTGACTTCTTTCGGTTTCGACACCTGGTAGTTTCATCCAGGGCGTCATAGTACCTTTTAATGCATCACTGTCGTAAATGGTGCCCAGTTGCAGATCACTAAGTTCAATTAACGACGTCGCAAAGGTATCACTATCCCCGGTGCCACTCGGTTTTCTAAAATCTAGGGCGATGACCATATCCTTAACATTCCCGCTGTTTGAACCGTGCAGATGTTTGGTCTTGAGTAAAAATATAGGGTGCAATCTAAACATCTTGCCGTCTGCTGATTTTTCCACAAACATTTCCATGAAAAATGCAGGTTCTGCGGTCAGACTATAGGCACCAAATTCTGCACTATATAAAGCATATTGGTTGGAAAAAGTCGTTGCGTTGGGATCGTTGTTGGGAATGAATAATGCCATACATGAGGTGGCTGGGTTGGAATCATAGCCGTCTAAACCAGTTTTAACCCGGTAAAAGTGTTTGTCGGTGTAAGCTGATAAAGACTTGGTCTTGTCTTCCCCGGCTTTTTGTACTGCACCGACTAAACTATCTACAGCCTGCTCGATAGCGGCAGGAACAAACAAGCCGAGGAATTCGCTAATGCCTTGCTTATCGGTTTTGAATTTGCATTGGGCTGAAAATTCTACCCTAGCTGTTACTGCTTTGGGTGAAAACTTTGTTGAGGCATACTTACTTCCGGTGGGTAAACTGTTATTTTCTTGGGGAGTTGATTCGCATCCGCTCAGTGCAACAATGCATGACAAAGCCACAATATTTACCAGTTTCATACTCATTCCTTTAACTTGGTCGCGTCTATTCGTTTATTTTAGCAGATCATTGTGATAAGGCTTGGAGAGATCTCATCGTATGTGAGATATTTTGGTCGGCAGTCCAAATTTCTACTTCATGATTGTCACTTTTTCGCTCATATCTGCCTGTCAGGTCGAGTCTAAACTGCCAACAGAGTATGTCAGATCGGATATGTCTATCCGTCTCTTTGTTCCTTTGTAAACCTGTAGTGGCATAGTTAATTTGGCCACCCATTAAGAAAGAAATGTTATGCTATTTGCATACAAATTTGGGTGAAAAAATGACGAAATTAAAACGCGCAACGTATTCTGCTGCAATCAAATTAGAAACAGCTCAGCTTGTAGTTGATCAAGGCTACACGCAAGAAGATGCAGCCAAAGCTATGGGGGTTGGTAAATCAACTGTAAGTAAATGGGTAACTCAATTAAAGCAAGAACGGAATGGCCAGTCCCCATTAGCTTCACCAATGACACCCGAACAAATTGAAATCCGCGAACTTAAAAAGCAAATCCAACGTATTGAATTAGAAAAGGATATATTAAAAAAGGCTACCGCTCTCTTGATGTCCGACTCCCTGAACAATTCTCGTTAATTGAGAAATTAAATCAACGAGAGCGTTACCCAATTAGCGTGTTGTGTAGCGTATTCAATGTGCATCGTAGCAGCTATAAATATTGGGCCATACGGGATACAACGCCTACACCAGAGCAAATAA